>NZ_DERI01000009.1:0-169241 GCF_002362375.1 Maribacter sp. UBA3344
AAAGTGATAATCCTGCTCAAATTCTCAATCAGTTTAAAGCGGTTAACAAGGGGTTTGAAAAAGCCCAACATCTTCTTTTAGATGAAGTGTTCAGAAAAGCATTGGCTATTAAAATTGCAGAAGCATTAGAAACTTGCCCAGGCAATTGCGGTCAAGAGGAAAAAATTGCAACCATAAGAAAGCAGTTCCCAAACTTAAATCTTTACGAGCTTACAGATAAAATGAAAGAAATTGAATCTATTTATGAATTTCTACAAACAAATACAGAAAAAAATATGCAAACTATAACTTTAACCATTGACAATATGGTTTGTCAAGGTTGTGCCGAAAAAATAACGGACATCTTAACAGAATTAGAAGGAATTAAAAAGGTAAAAACCAAAGCGATACAGAAATCGGTACGAGTGGAATTTAATCCAGACAAGATAAATGAATCAGAAATAGAAACTGCCCTGACCAAATCAGGATATGAACCCAAAAAAGCTGTTATATGAAAACCGTTTTCAATTCTTCATTATTGTTACTATTTATGCTTTTAATGGGTTGTGCTGAAAACAGTAATAAAAGTAAGCAAACTGACGTAAATCAAGCTGATAACGTTTCTGTTGAAATTTCTATTGAAGGAATGAGCTGTATGTCTTGTGTAGCAAATGTGAAAAAGACACTTTCTGATTTGAACGGTATAAATGAAGTAAAAGTTAGTCTTGAAAACAAAAATGCAACACTACATTACAATCCAAATATCATTTCAATAGACAAGATAAAGCAATCCATTAATGAAATTGGTTATAATGCGGGAACTGTGAAAAAATTATCTCAATGAATTTGGAGCATTTTTTAAATGAATTTACTGCTGCATTTCAAGACGGCTCAATTTTAAGTTTAGGAATAGCTTTTGTGGCAGGATTGATTTCAAGTGGTGTTTGTCCTTGCACGTTACCTGTTGGACTTGGATTTGCAGGTTATGTTGGAAGTACTTCTGTGCGAGAATCAAAAACAGGCTTTGCAGTAACTTTTTCGTTTTTTATCGGTATTGTAGTTTGTTTGACATTATTAGGAGCAATTGCAGGCTATTCAGGAATTTTCCTGACCGAAATATTTGGTAAATATTGGGCTTTAAGTATGGCAATAATAACATTAATTGCAGCAGGAGTTGCATTTTACGGACCATATTTACGTGTAAAACAACTTGAATCCTTACGAAAACCAGGAATTGGTGGTTCATTCATTTATGGATTTATATTTAGTTTAGGTACAGCAGCCGCACCTTTATTGCTCTTATTGTCTTTTGCAGTTGCAAAAGCGAATTTAATATATGGTCTACTTCTCGCCCTATGCTTTGGTATTGGAAGAGGACTTCCTTTTTTGGTTGTAGGTCTTTTTTCAAGTTCTGTTTCAAAACTTGCCAAATTGTCTTGGTTGAGAAAAAGTATTCAAATAATGAGTGCCCTCGCTCTTCTATATTTAAGTTTCTATTTCTTTAGGATCTTCAGCTTTTATCTATAATTAGTTTTCACCCACAAGACGTAATTAACACCAAAATACCTAAAATTTCTCTATTGCTTAAGAACTATATTTTTAAGTATTTGCTTAAATACGTAATTAATTATACCTTAGTTCGCCTAAATAATTATTATGAAAATGGAAATTTCTTGTACGAGAGCTGAAGCTGACCATAAGCAGTTGCTAAACTGCAAAACGGTCATTGATGGTATGACCAATGATTTCGATAAAATAACAAAACTACTATCCATCTCAGGTAATGAGGTTCGTTTGAAAATTCTATTTCTCTTAAATATGGAAAAAGAACTGTGTCCTTGTGATTTATCCGACATTTTAGGTATGAGTGTTCCCGCGGTTTCACAGCATATACGAAAAATGAAAGATGCAGCTATTATAAGCTCAAGGCGAGAAGGACAAACCCTATACTATTCATTGAACGAGGATGAGACCGATATTCTGGATAGTATTTTTAAGTCAATTCAATTAAAAAGAAAAACAGCATAAATTTTTAATAATGAGTACCGTAAAAACATCGAAAAATGCAGCTTATACAGGTTTGTTTGCTGCTGTAGCCGCATCATCTTGTTGCATACCACCAGTTATCGCATTAATAGCCGGCGTTGGGGGAAGTGCATCGGCTTTATCTTGGATGGAACCTTTTAGACCTTATTTAATTGGTATCGCTGTCATAGCAATTGGCTATGCGTGGTATGATTATCTAAAACCGAAAAAAAGCAGAGGATTGTTGTGAAGTAGATGCAAAGCCAAAGTGGTTTCAAACCAAAGGTTTTTTAATTGGTATTACGGTATTTGCGGCTATATCCATAAGTTTTCCATATTATGCTCACATATACGGTTGAAATTAACCCTAAAGTTGCCCAACAGCTCTCGGACGACTACAATATTACAAGTGCTGGAGAAAGCTATATGCCACCAGAAATATTCGCTACAGATACTTTAGCTAATCCTTTTATAATCGCTGTATTGTTAATAGGCGGTCTATTGGTTGGTTTTGGTCCAAGATATGCAGGTGGTTGTACATCGGGACACGCCATTTCCGGATTAAGTAATCTGCAATTGCCCTCACTTATAGCTGTTATAGGCTTCTTCATCGGTGGGTTGGTAATGATACATTTAATTTACCCTTTAATCTTTTAAAAATGAGATACATCACATATTTAGCAATTGGTATTTTCTTCGGAATTATAATGCTCAAATCCGAAGCCGCATCGTGGTTTCGTATTTATGAGATGTTCCAGTTTGGCAGTTTTCATATGTACGGAATAATAGGTTCAGCTTTGGTGCTTGGAATCATTGGCGTTCAGATAATCAAAAGAAAAAAAATTAAACCGTTTGACGGAAGTGAAATGAGTCTAAAGCCTAAAGATAAAAGTGTCGCTCGATATTTAATAGGTGGAATTATATTCGGTTTAGGATGGGCTCTTGCAGGTGCGTGTCCTGGCCCTATGTATGTACTGGCAGGCGCAGGTTATGTTTCTATTTTGGTTGTGATTTTTGGTGCAGTTGTAGGTACTTTTTTATAAGGTCTTGTAAAAAATAAATTGCTACATTAAATATTAAAAAAGTTATTTAATATGGGGGTGAATATAAACGTGAGGTAATATCAATATTTTAAATGGAATTTATTTCAAACAACTATCATCTTAGTAGGTTATGATTGTATAAAAAAGATAGTTTGACAGTATATTCAACAAGCAAATTTTACAACTTTTTCAGCGAATAACGTAACCGCTTACCTATATTCTATTCCGAAATTTGTGTAAAATAAAGCGAGTGATAAATGGAGACAATCAATATATTCGAGACTGAAACTAAGGAGCAAAAAACGGGAATAAAAGAATCATTCCCGGTTACAGGAATGACCTGCGCATCGTGTGCAGCAAGCGTTGAATCTGTATTAAAACATACGGAAGGCGTTTTTGATGCAAGCGTAAATTTTGCCAATAGCTCTGTTCTTGTAGAGTACGACAAAGAGTTGAGTCCTAATCAGCTTCAAAATGCACTTCGCGAAGTGGGCTATGATATTATCATTGATGCGGAGAATCCTTCGGAAGTACAACAAGAACTACAGCAAAAGCACTATCAAGACATAAAAAATCGCACTATTTGGTCAGCCATTCTTACGCTTCCAATTTTTGTATTAGGAATGTTTTTTATGCAATGGGAACCAGGTAAGTGGATTTCTTTACTATTGGCTTTCCCTATTCTGTTTTGGTTTGGGCGTAGCTTTTTTGTCAATGCTTTCAAGCAAGCGAAACACGGTAAGGCGAATATGGATACCTTGGTGGCCTTGAGTACCGGAATTGCATTTTTGTTTAGTATTTTCAACACCTTTTTTCCTGAATTTTGGTTGAGTCGTGGTATCGAGCCTCACGTCTATTATGAGGCGGCTACTGTCATTATAACCTTTATTTCCTTGGGGAAACTCTTGGAAGAAAAGGCAAAATCCAATACCTCTTCAGCCATTAAAAAGCTGATGGGTTTACAACCCAAAACGCTAAAGATTATTGAGAATGGGGAAGAAATTGAAATCCCCATTTCATCTGTTCAGGTAGGGCAAACTATTCTTGTAAAACCTGGAGATAAAATTCCTGTTGACGGATTGGTATCTAAAGGAAGTTCTTTTGTTGACGAAAGTATGATTACAGGAGAACCCGTTCCTGTAGAAAAGATAAAGGATGAAAAGGTATTTGCAGGTACTGTAAATCAAAAAGGTAGCTTTCAATTTACTGCTGAAAAAGTAGGTGGCGAAACCCTGCTTTCCCAAATCATAAAAATGGTTCAGGAAGCACAGGGAAGCAAAGCACCTGTGCAAAAATTGGTTGATAAAATCGCAGGAATATTTGTTCCGATTGTATTAGGGATTTCTATTATTACCTTTATTGTTTGGATGTCGGCTGGAGGCGATAATGCATTTTCACAAGCCTTGTTGACATCTGTAGCAGTATTGGTTATAGCCTGTCCTTGTGCGTTAGGTTTGGCAACACCTACTGCCATTATGGTGGGTATTGGTAAAGGTGCAGAAAACAATATTCTTATAAAAGATGCCGAAACTTTAGAACTTGGTCATAAAGTGAATGCGGTCATTCTTGATAAAACGGGCACCATTACAGAGGGAAAACCTTTAGTAACTGATATATTCTGGAGGGATAAACTTGAAAATAAAAATGAATACAAACAAATTCTTTTGGCTATCGAAGCACAATCAGAACATCCTTTGGCAGAAGCGGTAGTCAACCATTTAAAGGATGAAAAAGTTGAGCAAGCTGAAATTGCTTCTTTTGAAAGTATCACAGGGATGGGTGTAAAAGCTCAAACAGAAAATGGTTCACAATACTATGTGGGGAATCATAAACTAATGCTTGAGAAAAATATTCAAATCGATGCTTCCTTGATGCAAATAGCAGAAAGTCTCGAAGAGCAAGCGAAAACAGTCATTTTCTTTGGCAATGAAAAACAAGTGCTGGCGATACTCGCTATTGCAGACAAGGTTAAGGAAACTTCAAAAAAGGCTATAGCAATGCTTCAAGAAAGAGGTATCGAGGTCTATATGCTTACTGGAGATAATAATAAAACCGCATCTGCCGTGGCAAAACAAGTGGGAATAACGAATTACCAAGGAGAAGTAATGCCTTCTGAAAAAGCAACTTTTGTTGAAAAATTACAAGCTGATGGTAAGATAGTAGCTATGGTTGGTGATGGTATCAATGATTCCCACGCTTTGGCACAAGCCAATGTAAGTATCGCAATGGGTAAAGGTTCGGACATCGCAATGGACGTAGCGAAAATGACCTTGATAACGTCAGATTTGCAATCCATTCCAAAAGCGTTGGAACTCTCAAAAAGAACCGTATTGGGCATACGACAGAATCTGTTTTGGGCATTCATATATAATCTCATTGGGATTCCAATTGCAGCAGGCGTTTTGTATCCCGTAAATGGATTTTTATTGGACCCAATGATTGCAGGAATGGCAATGGCTTTCAGTAGCGTATCAGTAGTTCTGAATAGCTTAAGGCTTAAACGAGTAAAACTTTAAGAGGCCGTTTTGAAAGTTATGGTTAGAATTTTTATAGATTATTTTTGATACAGAACGAGATAAAATCTTTTAAGGATAGCAGGGCTATCGTTCAAAATTTTAACGAAGTAATGTGCAAAAAGAAGCATAAAAAAATAATTGATAACTTTTAAAATGACCTCTATTATTAATTTTAAATTCAAATACTATGAAAACTTTAAAATTTAAAACGAATATCAATTGTGGTGGTTGTGTATCAAAAGTGACCCCTTTTTTAAACAAGCAAGAAGGTGTAGAAAGTTGGGAGGTGGATACTGCCAACCCAGATAAAATTCTAACAGTAGAAAGCGATGGTGCTTCAGAAGAAGATGTAAAGGCTACATTGCAAAAAGTAGGCTTTAAAGCGGAACCAGTAGATTAATAGCTCGGTATAATATGGTTTATATTTTAATTTTTGTTATGATTCTTCTCTTTGCTATTCAATTTTACAGAAAAGCGAAACGCCATAGCGTAAAGCCTTTTCCAGAGCATTGGCACAAATTATTAATGAAGAATGTTCTTTATTATAAAAACCTTTCTAATGGCAGGCAACTTGTTTTTCAACAAAGAATGATGGAGTTTTTAAGTGAAGTTTATATAGATGCTGTGCAGTTTGAATTGGAAGAATTGGACAAAATTTTAATTGCTGCGAGTGCAGTAATACCTGTTTTTGGATTTAAAGAATGGCATTACACTAATTTAAGTGGTATTTTATTGTACCCGGACAATTTTAATGAAGATATGCAATTTAGCAGTAAGGATAACTCACGCCATATTGGAGGAATTGTTGGGAATGGACGTTTTGAGAAGCAAATGATTTTATCCAAAAAAGCATTGTATCACGGTTTTAAAAACACAACAGATAAAAGCAATACTGGCATACACGAATTCGTACATTTAATTGATAAGTTGGATGATAGAACAGATGGTGTGCCAGAACGATTATTAGAGTATCAATACGCCATACCTTGGCTGAATTTAATCCATAAGGAAATGGAAGCCATAAACGACAACCATTCTGATATCCGAAAATATGGTGGTACAAACCAAGCAGAATTCTTTGCAGTAGCTTCAGAGTATTTCTTCGAGCGTCCAGACTTGCTTAAAAAGAAACATCCAGAACTGTATAAAATGTTGGTTAAATGCTTCAATCAAAAATTAGCATATCCAATTCAAATTTAGTTTCTATTTAGGAAAGACTAAATCTGTTATTGGAAATCATAAAGAGCAGACATTTTGTTGTTACAAACAGGTTTAGCATATTCAAAATATCCGCTCGTTGTTTTTTTGATTTTCCTTAAAAGTTTATAACACTATCCAATGCATCATCTGCTTCTTTATGGATGAAATTGGCTTGATAGTTCAAGGTGGTTTTCAAATCACTGTGGCGATACAATTTTTGAAGCATTAAAGGATGTATTGCATCCCCAGCAATATTCCCAAAACTATGACGGGCGATGTGCATAGTTATTTTCTTATTTATTTTAGCCTTTTTAGAGATTGATTTTAGATTATTATTAAACCTCTTTGTAGCAGTTTTTCTCTTGTTATATAAGTCTTTCGCATTTTCAGGGTCGGCCTTTTTCAATTCAGGAAAAACATAATCATCATCGCTTCTTTTATCTTCTCTATATTGGTCTAGAATCTTCAGTATCTTTTCAGGAATTTTTAATGATAGAAGCTTTGCGTTTTTATGCATTCTATAATGCAGTCTATTGTCATAAATATCTGACCATCTTGTTCGCAAAACATCAGAGACACGCATACCGGCAAAATTGAAACTATACAGCCATACATTTCTAGTATGTGTTTCTATTGGACATAAATTAGTGAGGTTTTCAATTCTTTGAATCTCTAAAATATTCAGACCAACTTTGGAGGTTTCAGGGAACCTAATCCGAATTTTGTCTGTTCCAAATGGATACAATTCTCGACTTACAATTTTATGCTTGATAGCCCTATTGAACAAAAGCCGGATAAGAACCAAAATATTCATAATCGAGGTTTCTGAAAGAGAATGTTTTACCTTTAAGTTTAGCATTAGCTTTTTAAGATAACGTTCATCTATTTCTTGAAATGAAAGCTGTTTAGTTTTATTGAACCTAATAATAAAACTTACCCAAGCTTTATCCGTAGACAAACGATTTAATTTTTCCGAACTTTCCAAATCGTCAAGATGTTCTTGAGCCAATTCAAAAAAGGTTGAGCTATTTCCAGATGAATAAATTTCTTTCTTTATTTGGTTCGCGGATGCATCTTTATTATCAGATTGCAACGTGATAAGCGCTTTATTAGCTTCTGAAAGTTTTTGGGATAGTAAACTATTTAGATTGTCAAAATTGGAGTTTGACTTTTTAACACGAATATTCTTTTCGTCCCAATCTTCCAATTCAATATAGTGACCTATGTATTGGTATGTTGATTTACGATTTTTTGTGATGCGAATAGCAAGAGGGTAAAGACCTTCTTTATTCGACTTTTTGCGAAGAACTATTTTTGCGTTTGATGACATTGTTACCTGTTTTTAATACGAAAGTCAAATCAGGTACAACATTTGGTTCTAGAACCAGTATAAAGATACAATATTATTGGGTTCTTTGGGTACAACATAGGTACAACAAATGCTGAAATCAATTGATATTAGATGATATCAAATAAAATGTGAAATCACTTAAACAATTGGAAATGAATGACTTTGTTCTTGTTTGGGCAAATGTACGCTAGACTTAGGATCTAGTGCCGCAAGGTGTGAGAGTTCGAGTCTCTCCGCCTGTACAACAAGGGAAAGCCGACTTTTAGGAGTCGGCTTTTTTAGTTCTGGGTAACACATGGGTAACACAATTGGATATTTTTCGGTTGGACATTTTAGATGATACCATTTCCAACCTTTTGATGTCAAATTGAATAATTGTTAGTCTTTTATGGGTGTTTCAGGGACGAGCCCCAAATCTTACCATGACTTAATTGCGCCTGGATCCTGTTTCGATTTTATAGTGTTCCGGCAGATAAGCGTAAGGTAAAATCGAAATAGGGCGCCCCTACTTTTGATTTGGAACACTTTTCTTCGATTTCTTTCACTTTGCGACCATCGGGAGTAAAGCGAGTTTGTTTTTGTGGCCACAAGAACACATCTCGCGCTTCCTGACCAAATCCATTTTTGTGCCATACTGCCAATATTACTTTTCGGTCTTCAGTGGTACACTTTTCAAGCTAAGCTTTTAAGTTTTCCTGCTTAATTTCTACCCTTTTATATTCATTAAAGACTGCTGATGAAGGAAAAAATAGAATCTTCTTTATTGCTGATCGTACTAAGTTTGTGGTCCGTTTCTAATACATCCATTTTCAAGGACGCATTTTGAAAATCTGAAATTTTAAATCTTTTTTTCTTCACCAGCTTATTATTTCCAATTTCACCTACCTTCTTACCCAACTTAATAATGAAAGGGCCTAAAGCTTAGGTCGGTACTTAAATTCAAGTAACCTATATTACCGTTTAGGAAGGAGAGGTAACCTTTAGGTAGGATTAGGATTATAGAAGTTACCCAGTTCCATGTCCTAGTGCCACTTGCCTCTTTCGTTCCTAGGTAACTAGGTAGGTACTTTTCCATATTTTCTAAAATTTCACGGATAACATTCAGGAGAAAATTGCTTTACAAAACTGGTGTCAAATGTAATCAGTAAAGTTTGCTTTAGTGAAACGGTCAATACTGTTGGACGGTGGACCCTTCAACCTTCACGACGATGAAACAATTATTTTTTTCTTTCAGTAGCCGGACAGTTTTACCTAAATTTTTGATGATATGATGACAATGTCCGTAACAGCCCATAATCATTATGCTTTAAGCATCATCGATTTGTCATCACCGCATCATTTTTTAATATTTCAAAGGCTGTTCCGTCATCATTATTTTTTTTGATGACAAAATGATGACAGCATCAGATACCGTAAAAATTGACCTCGACATATTCCGTCATCGTTTCATCAAAATGTCTGGCCGAAATAAAGTAACACCGCTTTTTTTCATTAGTGACCAATAGAATAGTATTTAGATTTTTTATAATGATTTCTATGAGGTTTGAAAAAAGTTGTTTCTACAATGGTTCGTTATTTAATACTACTTCAAGATGCTGCACCATTAAAAATGAAAAAAGACCCGCTGAGGGGTCTTTTACTTTAATAATAAATTTTAGAATTTAATTGCCCTCGCTCAACGAAAAACTTCCGTCACCAGTGAAAGAGTTAACGGTAATCGTTACCGACCATATACCAGAGGTTCCTGCATCGGTTACCCCAGAAAAGGAATCAGGCTCAACCGCTCCGTTCAAAGACCTGTTTAAAACGGTATTGCCATCGGCATCCAACACAACCATATTGAAAGTACCTTCGGTAGTTGCCGTAATGTCAGCATTATAATCTGCAGTGGTAAGATTGTTGTTCCAACTAAATACGCGTGTTGCAGAACCGCCATTTCCCGTAAAGCTTGCATCAACATCGCCATTAAAATCTGAACGGTCACCAACAACAAAATCAGATGGGGTGGCTCTTAACTCGGTCCCATTAACGGATACCCTTGCAAAAGCATCGTCATCTTTGCTGCATCCAACAAAAGTGGTCGCCGCGACGGCAGTAAGAATTGTAAAAAATAAATTTGTAAGTTTCATAACATTTATAAGATTTGATTATTTCATTTTAATAACAACATTAACGGGCAAAACCCTACTTTATTGTCCCTTTTATTTGGCAACATACTGTTACTGGATGTATTTCGAATTATTCAAGATAGCTTGTAGAAGGTATTTGAAAGGGATATAGACGTTTTATATAAGGACAGTTAAAAAGACCGAGATAAGAATTCAGGGCAGTGTCCTGAAAATCGTTCGTTTTAAAATACTATCTACGATTACCTATTTAAATCGAAGTCATTGAACCTAGGAATTTTTTGGTATGGGACATCCTATTATTTTTTTGATGCCAAAATCAAAAGCCGGTAAAACCGGCTTTTAAATTTCATAAAGGGATTTGGGTTGTCGCTTAAGAAGTTTTGGAAAATAGATTTAGATTAATCTTCTAAAAGGTCAATCTGTGCTTTAATGGCATTACGAATGCTCTGGGCCAAATCATTATTTCCATCTGGGTCAGAAGGACTGATTTCAATTGTTCCATCGGCATTACCATCAGAAGCTTGGGATAGATTCACCCCTACCGTACTGTCAAAAACCAGGCTTAAGTCAAAATCGATCACGATACTTTCTGGGGTAGAAGAAATCGCAATATCAAAGGTCGGATCTTCGAAATCCACTTCTACCTCATCTTCAAAATCGTGCCAAAAGATAAAAGGAGTTCCTTGAATCGTACCTTGGATAAGTACGGATTTTCCGAACAGATCGCTTGTAGCATCGGTACTTGTGTCGAACTTGAATTCCAGTTCCTCAAAATTGCCCATGGGTAGGGAAACGTTCAGGAAACCGATCTGTCCGGCCATCAAATCAAGTTCAAAAGGACCGGCTAGTTCGATATCATCCTCGAAATCATAATAGCCGTTATCGTCCCATTGCTCGTTATCATCGGCCTCATAGTCATCTCCCGAATCTTCAAGATCGAATTCCAACTCAAATTCTTTAAGGTTCATTCGAAAATCAGTGACCACTACATCATTATTGGTGGTCTTGGCCGTAAGGGATTTCCCAGTAGGACTACTGAAAGAGCTTTTCGCGCTAACACTCAGCGTACCTGGACCATTGGGGGAATCTTCTTTAGAACAGCCAACAAGTGTCATAATCGATAGGAAAAAGACGAACTTGAAATAATTTAAATCTACTAATTGTGAATTTTTCATGTTAAATGATTTGGGGTTTATTTGGTATAAACAACTCAACGCTCCTATACCCTACCTTACATAACGACAAAAATTTATAAAATTGTGCGAAATTGATTTTAATAATCTGTAATTGAGGCCTTTCGAATTCTCATATAATTATGGAATGTAGAGTATAGTACAATGTTTTGATGTTTCGCAAGAATCATTACCTAATAATTAGGTAGGTATTGATGGCTGAAAGAATTCATAGGTATAATATCAAGTGTTCCCTGAAATACAGTGAGGGGGTGGATGTCACCACAGGAGTAATTATTATAGAAAAAACAATGACCAAAACAATTGAAGACTTATTAAAAGGACCTGGAGAAATAAAAATTCGAATTAACCATTATCTATTGGTCACAAGTTTAGGGTCTTTAGCAGCGCTTTAATCAATAAAAGTGACTACGGAAGGTAAACTGACCTTATTATAAGAAAATTTCTTGGGAAATGAAGGTCAGGTTAAACCTCAATATCAATTTTCCTCCTGTTGTTATGGGGATTCACAAAACGGCCGTTTTATGGGGCATTTTAAAGGGGATAAAACCTTTTTCATAGATAGTCCTATTCCCGGTCTCTTTTAGTATTCTCTTTAATTAAGCTTTTACGGGATAGAAAAAATTACTTCGTTGTAGATATTTACAATTCTATGATTATTTAGAAAAATTAATTATTGCGTTTAAAGCTTCATCAGCATTCTTATGAATGAAGTTGCCTTGATAACCTATGGTAGTGCTTAGATGAGTATGTCGATATAATTTTTGAAGCATTTGCGGAGAAACTTTATCACTGGCTATATTTCCAAAACTATGACGGGCAATGTGATTGGTGATTTTTTTGTCGATTTCGGCAAGGTCTGCAATTACAGTTAGGTTCGTATTTAGTCTTTTGATTGAAGTTTTAATTCTAGAGTAAATAGCCTTAGAGTCATTGATGGGTATTGTCTTAAGTTCTGGAAAAATATAATCGTACTTGTTTTTTTTATCGACTTGGTAATGGGATAAAATTTTAATTACAGGTTCTGGAAGTTTTAAAGAATCAGCCTTATCATTCTTACTCATTTTGTAGTATAGCCTTTCAGCCACAATATCACTCCAACGCATTCTTAAGACATCCGAAATCCGGATTCCCGCTAAATAGAATGAAAAAAGAAAAACGTTTCTAGTATGCCAAACTGCTGTTCTTGTGTCCAAGTCAAGTTCTTCGATTTTTCGAATTTCATGTTCATCAAGACCGATTTTAATGGTCTGGGGGTATTTAATCTTTATTTTGTCCTTACCAAAAGGATAGAATTTTCTATCCACAATTTTTCTGCTAATAGCTTTATTGTACAGTAATCGAATCATAACGAATATATTCATTACTGAGCGTTCAGATAGTCCTGATGTAGTTCTGAGATAAATTTTTAATTTTTTTAATAAATTCTCATCAATTTCCTCAAATTCGAAGTTCCGTTTTTTAGCGAATTCTTTTATTCTGTTTATTTTACTTCTATCAGAGATTGCCCTATTATGATTATTTGCTTTGATTAAATCTTCGACATGCTCATCGGCAAGTTCGAAAAACGATAGCCTCTTGGTGTTTTTTCTGATGGAGTCTATAATTTGTTTTGCGGAATAATTCTGTTTCGAAGTTTCCATTTCAAATATGATATCTTCAATCTCATCATACTTCTTTCTTATTAGCCTATTCAACTGCTTATTTCTTGAATGGGAAGATTTTACTTTTCCGGCTTTTTCGTCCCAAAATTTCGGGTCTACCTTTTGCCCCAAATGGTAATAACTTCGTTTACGATTTACGGTGAGCCTTAGAGCAAGTCTATAATCTCTGTTTCCTTTTGTGTCGGTTTTAGTGTGTAAAACTGTTTTTAAGGTTGCCATATCTTACCGATTTTTTATAAAGATAAACATTCGGGGTAACACATGGGTAACACATTTTATGGTTTCATATCGATTCAAATGAGTATAAATAAAATTATAAGTAATTAAATATCAATGATTTGTATTATTTTGGTATGATTTGATATGCTTAAAAGCTGAACTTAGGATCTAGTGCCGCGAGGTGTGAGAGTTCGAGTCTCTCCGCCTGTACAACGAAAGCCTTTCAGGAAACTGAGAGGCTTTTTTTATGGATACTTTGAATGTTTTCTTTCTGATACTTCATCAGTTGAATTCTATCAGGTTTTTACAACAAGAGATTATAGTTGTGAGCAATTATTGCAAAAACCGGATATAATTAGATTGTGGACTTTTGCCACATAACCATCCGGCAATGGTACAGATATATCTCGTTCTAAACATTCCACTTTTCCGCATTCTAAACATCTAAAATGCATGTGGTTGTGAGAATGTAGCTGCTTTTCTTCTCCACAATTGGAACATAGGGCAAAGTATTGTTTACCATCGTCGCCAACAATTTTGTGTACTTTACCGTCTTCACAGAATCTGTTTAGAACTCTATAAATGGTAGCTCTATCAATATCAGATTCAATATTGGCTTGTATCATATCATGACTCAAGGCGTTCCCCGAAGATTTAAGTACTTGCAAAATTTCGGTTTTAGATGGTGTTTTTCTTCTCTTCATAGTTTTAATGCGACTATGTTGCAATATACTAAAATTTCATTACATTTGCATTGTGTTAAAGCGACATAATCGCATTAATGAAAATGTTTTGTTTTAAATCAATATTCAAAATACACTTATATGGTAGATAGTAAAATTTTTGATGTTATTATTATTGGAGGTAGTTATGCAGGTTTATCAGCTGCAATGTCCTTAGGTAGGTCATTGAGAAACGTATTAATTATTGATGGTGGTAAGCCCTGCAATAGGCAAACACCACACTCACATAATTTTATTACACAAGACGGTGTAGAGCCGAGCCGTATTAATGAACTAGCAAAAGATCAAGTGCTTAACTATGATACCGTGGAGTTCATTGAAGATTTTGCCCTTAATGCCAAAAAAACTGAATCAGGTTTTAATATTACGACGTTATCTGGTACAGTTTTCAATGCCCATAAATTGATATTTAGTAGCGGTATAAAAGATATTATGCCAGATATACCGGGTTTTTCTGATTGTTGGGGTATCTCTATCATTCATTGTCCTTATTGCCATGGTTTTGAAAATAAAGGTAAAAAAACGGCTATTTACGCCAGTATACCTAGAGCTTTACATTTGGCTCCATTGATCAAGAATCTTACTGGTAACCTAACATTGATCATAAAAAATATGACCGATTTAAAAGAAGATGAAATTCAAATATTAAAGAATAATCAAGTTAAGTTCATAGTTGCTGATATTACTTCAATTGAACATGATTTGGGTAATTTAACAAGTATAGGTTTTAGCAATGGAGAAAAACATTCTTTTGAAGCTCTATACGCATCGTTACCATTTGAACAGCATTCACAATTACCTCAAGAACTAGGGTGTACCTTTACTGATGACGGGTATATTGATGTTACCCCTTTTCAAGAAACTTCTATAAAAGGTGTTTATGCCTGTGGAGATAATTCAAATATGTTAAGGTCAGTTGCAAACGCAGTTAATACCGGAAACTTTACCGGTGCCAAGGTCAATGCAGATTTGGCCAATGAGCAATTTAAATAATTGCTATTACAGGCTATTGCTAACGTTCAATAAAATATGTGTGAGATCATAATTAAGGTTAGTGGTGAACAAAGTCATTTTTCTGTAATAAAGTATGCCTTATAAACTGATTGTTATGGATGATTTTTGGGAGCTTAGTTTTAAGAGAAACACTGTCATGTGGGGAAAGGAACCAGCCGATGCCGCGGTTATGGTAGCCAATAGTTTTAAGGTTAAAGGCTACGATGAAATTTTAATGCCCGGCTGTGGCTATGGTAGAAATGCCTTGCCCTTTATTGCTATGGCAATGAATGTTACAGGAATAGAAATTTCGGCTACAGCTATAGCTATTGCATCTAATTTGGTACCTGATAAATTCAAAATTTATAATGGTAATGTAACCGATATGCCATTTGATCAAAAGTTGTATGATGGTATTTTTTGCTACTCGTTATTGCACCTTTTAAATAGTGTACAAAGAAGTAACTTAATTAGAAATTGTTATAACCAGCTTAATATAGGTGGTTCTATGGTTTTTGTTACGTTGTCTACTAATGATCATCAATTTGGTAAAGGAACCAAGATTTCCAAAAACCATTATTTATCCAAACATCATATTGAATTATATTTTCATGACATCGCTTCTATTCACAAGGAATTTAGTGATTATGGTATAAGTGATGTAAGAGAAATTATTGAGCCTGTAAAGGGTATGAAAAATGCTTCAAATCAGCATTTATGGGTGATTACCTGTACCAAATAAACTGTTGGTTCATAATAACTATGAGTAGGTTTGTGTAGATCATATGGTTTAGAAGTATAGTAGGTGTTGTAAGTTTTTGGTTGAATTCACCTCTAATACTTTAATATTGGTTGAATTGTAATTAAAACAATAGTTATGGGTTTTGAAAAAGTATCTTTTATTAATTCTCAAGGAAAAAAATTAGCGGCACGACTAGAAAGACCTGATAACCAAGAACCTCATAGCTATGCTATTTTTGCGCATTGTTTTACTTGTAATAAGAACTTTTCTGCGGTTCGTAATATATCAAGGGCATTGGTGAGTAAAGGTCTTGCCGTGCTAAGATTTGATTTCACCGGACTTGGAGAGAGCGAAGGGGAATTTGAAGAGACCAACTTCTCCTCTAATGTGTCCGATCTTATTGAGGCTGCGAAATATTTAGAACAGCATTATAAAGCTCCATCTTTATTAATTGGTCATTCTTTAGCTGGTGCTGCCGTAATATTTGCTGCGTCTGAATTAGATTCTGTTGCTGCAGTTTCTACAATTGGGGCGCCGTCTTCACCAGCTCATGTACAACATTTATTTAAGTCCAATGTAGATGAAATAAATGCAACAGGTAAGGCAAAAGTGAATATCGGAGGACGCGATTTTACCATTAAAAAGGATTTTATAGATGATATTGAATCTAAACCCATGAAAGAGGTCCTAAAGAATTTAAGAAAACCGTATTTGGTGCTGCATTCTCCTCAAGATACCATTGTAAATATTGAAAATGCAAAAGAATTGTACCAATATGCTCATCATCCAAAGAGCTTTATTTCTATTGATAAGGCCGATCATCTTTTGATGGATAGTGTAGATTCTACCTATGTAGGTAATGTTATTGCAGGTTGGGCAGAGCGGTATTTGGATATTCCTAAAGGTACACCTTTAAAAACATCTCACCAGGTGGCAGTAAGTATTGGTAATGAGGGTTTCACCTCTGAAATAGTGGCTGGTAATCATTTGTTGATCGCAGATGAGCCAAAGGATTTTGGCGGTAATGACTTTGGTCCGTCCCCTTATGATTATGTTTCTTCAGGATTAGGTGCTTGTACGGCCATGACGTTGAGAATGTATGCTTCAAGAAAAAAGTGGGACTTACAAAAGGTTATAGTACATGTTGATCACGGTAAAGAACATGCTCCTGATTCTCAAAATACTTCGACTATTAAAAAGATCGATACTTTTAAACGAAGTATAGAATTGTTCGGTGATTTAGACGATAGTCAAAAGAATAGGTTAATGGAAATTGCAGATAAATGTCCTGTACATAAAACCTTGTCCGCAACATCGGTTATAATAACAAAACTTAAATAAAATAAACTAAAATAATATGGTAAAGGCTATATGGAATAATACGGTAATTGCAGAAAGTGATTCTATGGTACAGGTTGAAGGCAACCATTACTTTCCACCTTCAACAATTAAAAAAGAATATTTTAAAACTACGGATACACATACAAGTTGCCCCTGGAAAGGAGTAGCATCTTACTATGATATAGAGGTTGATGGTGATGTCAACAAAGATGCCGCATGGTATTATCCAGAAGTATCAGAATTGGCAAAAGGTATTAAAGGGTATATCGCTTTTTGGAAAGGGGTAGAAGTAAAGTGAAATAAAAAGGACCGGAACAACCGGTCCTTTTGTTTTAAGCTTGTATTTTTATCTATGCTGTGGCATTCTGTGGTGCCCAGTGACTGCATGACATACCTGGAGCTGCTTTTTGTGGGTTAGCGCAATCGCTAGATTCAAACTTTACACAGGTTACACAATTAGTCTCATCTTTTAAGGCTGCTTTCATTTCAAAACTATCACACGTATAACTATTTCCTACTTTTACGCCATGTACTTTACACGTGTTGCCTTCAACCAAATTATCACAATTAACACAACTATTTCCAAATCTTATCGACATAATCTTCTATTTTAAGTTCCTAATAAATTTACATTCACATACGTTTAGAAGCAATTTAAATAGCTGTAGTTCAGTAGTATGTATTTAGATTATTTAAAAATAGCTGAACATGTGTTTTATATGTTTTAACTTAAAAATGTTTTTGTCCAGAAAACTCCATAGCCTCTCCTTTACCGAAACCAAAACTTATACCCAATGTAATAAATCTTCCGCGCTTACTATAATCTCTTAGGTAGTAGGTAGGTTGTGTGGTTATACTTTCACTTATACGCGACGCAAATACATCACGTACGCTCAAGTTTACAATAGCTTTACCTTTTAAAATCTTTTTTCTTGCCCCAAAATCCATAAATAAATTTTCAGATACTTCTTGTTGCAAGGTTCTATAATTTGATCGGTAATTACCTATAAGTTCAATGTCAATATCTGCAGGTAATTTAAACTTACCTGTAAGTCGCGTAGACCATTGATCTCCAGTAAAATCAAATGAGCTTCCTTCAAAATCCCCTTCACGGGCAAAGTGGCTATAATTAAAATCATTTGTAAACGACACCCAGTTTGCAGGTATGTATTTAGCATTGAATTCAATACCAGTAGTGTTGCTTGTGCCCACATTTTCTGGTCTGGATATACTTACATTGTCCTCAAATTCTACGATCCGTTCCACAACATCTTCAGTATGTCTGTAAAACACGCCCAGGTTCATAGACATTTTACCAATCTTATAGATACTGGTTACCTCAAAACTGTCCGTGAATTCAGCTTGTAAATCAGCATTACCGGTACTGATACTAAAGTTATTCCTAATATTGAAAAACGGATTCAGATCCCATAGTCGTGGTCTAAATATACGTTTAGAATACCCTGCTTGTAATGAAAGGTCATCATTGATCTTATAAGAAGTGTGCCCACTAGGAAATAAGTTGTTATACTTGTTGTCATTGGCAACGTTGGTGTTTCTCAATAGTGTGGCAACATCGGTATCTTCAAAGCGAAGCCCTACTTTAAGGCCCCATTTATCGCCTTCGTAAGCTGTAGTGCCATAAATGCCCAATACCTTTTGGGTCCACTCAAAAATATTGGTCAGGTTTGGGTCTTCTATAAAGTTTGTACCGTCATAATTACTTATGGCAAAATCGTTTTCTACATCATTAATTTGATATTGTGCACCGGTTTCCAATGTAAATTTTTCTGACCAAGGATGTGTATAATCTGCTTTGAACGTATATTCTGCCTGGCTAAAATCTGTTCTACTTTTTTGAAGCATGTCATCTTCATTACCAAAAGTTGTAGTATTCGTGAAATTACTGGTCTGGTCTTTCGCAAACAGATTTCCGGTAGCGCTTAATAGTAGAGATTGTTCTTCATTACCTTCAAAGTCTTTTTTGTATTGAAGTTCATACGAGTATTTTGGATTGGTTGCTTCGGTTAATTCTTGTCTTCTAAAAGCATCGGTCAACGAGTTGCTTGCATCAAATGTGCTAAAAATGGCATCTGCATTTTCTTTCTCCCATTCATAGGCAAAATTTCCTGAAAGGGTAATGATGTTTAGTTCGTTTATATGATAATCGGTTCCTAAGATGAGATTGAAAAACGTCTCGTTTTTGTCATTTTCTCCAAAACTGCTAATGTAGGTACCATCTTCTAAATTTCTGTTTTCAGTTTCCTCATCACTTGGAAAAGTTCTACGACCAAAACCAACTTGACTGAATAAGTTGAATTTTTCTGTTCGTCTGTTAAGACTTAGGCCCAAACTGTGGTTGTTGGGTACACCTGTATTGAGGGTAACGGCACCGTTAAGTCCTTTTTGCTCCTCTTTTTTTAAGACGATGTTTATAATGCCCGATGTGCCTTCTGCATCATATTTTGCAGATGGGTTCGTAATTACCTCAATGCGTTCTATCATATCTGCGGTTAAGGTTCCCAATGCGTTCCCTTGCTCATTAGCAATTACGGAAGGTTTACCGTTGATCAACATTTGTACACCTTGACTTCCACGTAAGCTTACGGCTCCTTCTATATTAACGTTAACAGATGGTACGTTGTTTAAAACCTCTAATGCACTAGCGCCGGTACTGCTTAAGTCTGCCCCAACATTAAAAACACGTTTGTCCAGTTTAAATACGGTTTGGCTAATTTCGCCTTCTACAACAACTTCATCTAATTGTTGTGAATCTTCTGAAATGGAAACAGAGCCTAATTCAATTTTGTTATTGGTAATAGTAGGATTGTCAAATCTTTGGGTGGTAAACCCTATAAAACTGACTTCAATATAAAAATCAGAAGCCGTAGTTTCAAGAACAAAACTGCCATCCTGTAGGGTAGTTGTGCCAACAATTGGCTTTTGGTTAATTGGATCGCCTACCAAAACTGTGGCAAATTCTATAGGTTCGCCATTATTGGTCTCTATAATTTTACCAGTGATCGTAATTGTATTTTGTGCCAATGCTGTTTGGCTAAAAAGCATTGAAACTAATATTATAAATGAGTAGTAAATTGGTTTGTACATGTTAAAGGTTGATAAGTTGAACCGTAAAAGTGCACATAACTAATTTTGTTTTATTCTTAAATTCTGCAAACGACGTTTGTAGTAGTGCAAACGACATTTCTTTTTGTCGTGGCGTTTACCAGTAAAATAATGTCGATGACAGCCTTAATAAATAGCGTAATCCAATTATGTAGTATTTTTAAATAATGACCATAAATTCTAAATTTAATAATAGCACAACCAAAGAAATTATCTTTCAGGTGCTACTGCATATTGTGGTCTTTCTTTTTTTTACGTTCGATAGAAATGAACCTGAAATTGAAGGTTTTAAAGTGTTGGCTTTTTTAAACTACGCCATAGGTGCCTTTGTGATCAATTACCTATTATTGCCCAAATATTACTATAGGAAAAGATATTTGCAGTTTTTTCTTTTTCTGATTCTTCTAATTAGTGCTATTATATCTTTTGAAGAGTTGGTTCTAGAGCAAATTTTTTATCCCAATACACGTGCAGTGTATTTTCCGGGAGTGGTCTATAGTCTGTTAGATGTAATGCCGGTAATATTAATTTTAGTAGGGTTCAAATTTGCTTGGGATGCCTCTAAAAAACAATTGGAGGTAGAAGAGTTACGTACTTCCGTTAAGGAAAGTGAGTTGTTGTTTTTAAAGTCACAGATCAATCCACATTTTTTATTCAACAATTTAAATAACCTTTACTCTTATGCCATAGAAGAATCCTCAAAAACGCCTTCTATTATTCTTGAATTGTCTGCAGTGCTAAGATATATGCTTTATGATTGTAAGGAAAAGTATGTAGCCTTACCCAAAGAAATGGAACATTTAAAGAACTTTACGCAATTAAATGAAATGCAGATAGAGGAACGAGGTAGTGTTAACTTTAAAACCGAAAATATAAAGAGCGGCTATCTAATTGCCCCTTTAATTCTATCTGTTTTTATAGAGAACGCTTTTAAACATAGTACGGCAAGTCAGTCTCATGGTATTTTTATAGATGTAAATGTGTCATTGGATGAGAAGGGAGTTTTAAATTTTGAGTGTAGAAATTCATTCTTAAAACTATCTAATACCCAAAGTATTTCAAATGGTATAGGTTTGCAAAATGTGAAGAAAAGACTCGAATTACTATACCCAAACGCGCATAAATTGCATATTCAAAAGGAACAGCATATTTATTATGTACATTTAAAATTACAATTGATACAGGCAAGCTTATGATGCAGTGTATTATAATAGAAGATCAACCGCCAGCGCAAAGAGTGCTTAAGAAGTATATTTCAGATATTGGCAACTTGCAGTTAAAGGCTACGTTTGCCGATGCAATTTTGGCAATGGAGTATCTAAAAACGGAGCATGTAGACCTTATTTTTCTAGATATTCATTTACCTAAGATTTCAGGAATTGAATTTTTGAATGTTTTAAAGCAAAAACCTAGCGTAATATTGACCACGGCATTTTCAGATTATGCCTTGGAAAGTTATGAGTATGGGGTGGTAGACTACCTTTTAAAACCGTTTTCATTTAAGCGATTTGTACAAGCGGTCCATAAAGTGCCAACCAAAGAAAATTTTTTAATGGATGGAACGGTTCAAAATGATAATGTTTTACCTGATGTGATTTTTGTAAAATCTGGCTATGAACATGTTAAGATTGAAGTGAGGAACATAAGTCATATTAGATCCGATGCGGACTATACAGAGATTCATTTGGTAAAACACAAATATCTGTCTCAAGAAACCTTGAAATACTGGCAAGAGCACCTAAATAGCCTTAAGTTTTTAAGAGTACATAAATCTTACATCGTAAATATGAGCAAGATTAAAAAAGTGATTGGAAATCATGTGGTATTGGAAAGGAATGTGAGGGTGCCTATTGGTAGAGCCTATAAAGAGGATTTTATGAAAAGCATTATAAAGTAAATGTAGTTGGAAGAAGCTTTTCTCTAATGACGGATAAATATAAAAAAGCCCCTTTAAAAGGGGCTTTTATAATGTAATTTTTTGCAATAAGCTTTAATTTAAAAGATTAGACAATCCCTAAAAGGGTTAATATTGCACCTACCGCAACAACAGCCAAAAAAGCATTCATTGCTATAATAAGTACGGATAGATAAGTTTCTACCCCTGTTTTAAATGATAAATTGTTCATAACATTACCTACTTTAAAGTTACTCTACTAAAGTTAGTTGAAATGAGCAACTTTTACCTAGTAATTGTTGTAAAAACTTACAAAAACAACGTAAAACCTTACTTATTTGTGGTTGATAGTTCTTGACAGATGCATTTTAACCGTAAAATTGGTGTTTCATCGATGTTGAACTATCAGTAATGTTTTGAAGTCAACTTTTAAAAGCTTTGATGTAAATGTTAATTGTAATTATTTGATCAGTCCTAACCAATCTGCTATACCTGCAAGTGGTACTGCTAGAAGAATTAGAATTAAACATGTAATCATTAATTTGAGAAATCCGTTGAGCATTTTTACTCCAGAAGTTAGTTCTTGTTCCATAATCATACTTATATTGTTCTGTTCTTAATATAAGTATTAGAAGTGTAAAGTGCTGTAATATAGTGATGTAAAATCGATTAACGTATCATATAATCAGAGGAATGCACCCAAATTGAGTCTATGGTAGTCGAATTTTTGAGCTAAATATTCGGTAGTTTATAAGTTTGGTTGGTGTGAATACTTCAATTTTTTGTCGCTAAAACTGAATTTAATTCATTCAGTATACATGGTGTTGCCCCAGCCTTTTCTTTGATGTATTTAGAATTGATTTGTCCGGTTAATTCCCGTTTATCGTTGTCGTTGAAGAATTCGTCTACTTGCTTATTTAATTCTAAAAAGCTATTTACAGAAATAATACCACCTAATGTTACTAGTTCTTCCGCTTCTGCAAAACCTTCGTATTTTTCCCCAATAATTACGGGTATCTCAAAAACTGCAGGCTCTAATGTATTGTGTAATCCTGTAGCGAAACCACCGCCAACATATGCAATGTCTGCATAACTGTATATTTTGGTTAATAACCCAATGGAATCGATAATTATAACATCGTAATCATTTAATACTACCTTTTCATTTAAATCTGAATAGCATATAACAGATTTATCAATAGATGAAACTATATTTTTTATATGATCAGCTTTCATAGTGTGCGGCGCGATCACATATTTAATAGCATATTTACTTTGGTTGATATAATCAATTAGTAGTCTTTCATCCTCAGGCCAAGTACTACCTGCTACAAAACAGAACTGTTCATCTTTGAATAATTTCATAAATTCCAGGTCGTTTTTGCGTTTTGTTATTTCAAGTACCCTATCAAAACGAGTATCTCCTGCAACGGTCACATTTTTTAGACCAATAGATTTTAGTAAGTCTGAAGACATGGAATTCTGAACAAAAATATGAGTGAAACTTTTTAAAGCTTTACGCATAAAATGACCGTACCACTTGAAATAGGATTGTTTCTTTTTAAATAAGGCGGATATTAAAAAAGTGGGGGTGTTCAAATTTTTAAGGGCGGCTAAGTAATTAGGCCATATTTCATATTTGATGAAAATGGCAATATCTGGGTGTGCCATTTTTATAAATGATTTTACATTGTTTTTGGTGTCTAACGGTAGATAACATATTACATCGGCAACTTTGCTGTTTTTCTTTACTTCGTACCCTGAAGGAGAGAAAAAAGTAAGTAGGGTTTTGTAATGTGGATATGATAATTTTAATTGCTCCAATACTGGTAACCCTTGCTCAAATTCACCTAAAGAGGCGGCATGGATCCAAATTACTTTATCTTCTTTAGAAATGGACTTTTCAATTATGGAAAGCGAATTTTTTCTACCATTTACAAAAAGGTAAAGCTTAGTGTTTACCAATGCCAAGCCTTTTAAAATTACAGAAGCAATTACCGCTATGAAGTTATAAAGAATATACAAACTGATGCTTTTGGGCTAAATTACGTTTCTTTCCATAAAATTAGTGTTGCCCGTTTCGTATTTTTGTTGCACTTCATGTAATTACAACAGATGAAAAAGATACAAATGGTAGACCTAGGTGGTCAATACCAAGAAATTAAAGAACAGGTAAATAACTCAATTTCTCAGATATTAGAGACATCAGCATTTATCAATGGTCCAGAAGTTCATGCATTTCAAAAGGAACTGGAGGAGTATTTACAGGTAAAGCATGTTATTCCCTGTGCAAATGGTACAGACGCTTTGCAAATTGCAATGATGGGGTTGGGTCTAAAACCTGGGGATGAGGTGATTACTGCCGACTTTACCTTTGCCGCTACGGTTGAGGTAATTGCATTGTTACAACTTACGCCGGTTTTGGTAGATGTATATCCAGATACTTTTAATATTAACATTGAAGCGATCGAAAAGGCGATTACCCCTAAGACAAAGGCTATAGTGCCGGTACATCTTTTTGGGCAATGTGCTAATATGGATGCAATTCTAGATTTGGCAAAAAAGCATGATTTATTTGTTATCGAAGATAATGCACAGGCAATAGGTGCCAGGTATTATGCTAAGGATGGTGCTAAGCAGATGGCCGGAAGTATTGGGCATGTTGGTGCCACTTCTTTTTTTCCTTCTAAAAATTTGGGCTGCTATGGTGATGGCGGCGCTATTTTTACTAATGATGATGAATTGGCACATACACTTCGTGGTATTGTTAACCATGGTATGTATGAGCGTTACCATCATGATGTGGTTGGGGTAAATTCTAGACTAGATTCTATACAGGCTGCGGTACTTAGGGCAAAATTGCCAAAATTAGATAGCTATTGCGAAGCAAGAAGAAATGCGGCAAGAGCATATTCCAAAGCGTTTGAGGGTCAAGAGCATATCATAACCCCTGTGACCGTGAATAATTGTGAGGGAATTTGCGATGTGTGCGATTGTCACGTGTTTCATCAATATACGTTGAGAATAACAAATGGCAAAAGAGATGAGCTGGGACAATTTTTAGCAAAGAATGAAGTTCCTTTTGGTGTATATTATCCTATCCCGTTGCATAAACAAAAGGCATATTTGGATGATAGGTATAATGAGGCAGATTTTCCTGTGACCAATCAATTGGTGAAAGAAGTAATTTCTCTACCAATGCATACGGAATTGGATGAAGAACAGATTAACTATATTACGCAGTTGGTTATCGGGTTTGTTAATGGGTAGTGCAAAGTTTTTTTAATTTGGCAACGTTCAAATAATATAATAGATGAAAGTATTAGTAACAGGAGGTTTAGGTTTTATTGGCTCACATACTGTAGTAGAATTACAGAATAAAGGGTTTGAAGTGGTCATAATTGATGATTGTTCTAACTCTGATGAAAGTGTGCTAGAGGGTATTGAGGCCATTACCGGTAAAAAGCCACTTTATGAAAAACTGGATCTTAAGGAAAAACAAAAAGTCGAGGACTTTTTTCAAAAATACCAAGATGTTACTGGAGTTATACACTTTGCCGCATCTAAGGCGGTGGGAGAGAGTGTTGAGAAACCATTATTGTATTATGAAAACAACATTGGTACTTTGGTATACATATTAAAGGAGCTTTGTAAAAAGAATAAGGCAAGTTTTATTTTTAGTTCTTCTTGTACGGTATACGGACAGGCAGATAAAATGCCAATTACCGAAGATGCACCGGTCAAGGTGGCAGAATCTCCATATGGCAATACCAAACAAATGGGTGAGGAAATTATTGCAGATACCTGTAAAGTTACTCCTGGTCTTAATGCTATTGCCTTACGATATTTTAATCCTATGGGAGCGCATCCAAGTGCGAAAATTGGAGAATTGCCAAAAGGGGTTCCACAAAATTTGGTGCCGTTCATTACTCAAACAGGTATTGGACTTAGAAAAGAGTTATCTGTTTTTGGAGACGATTACCCTACGCCTGATGGCACATGTATTAGAGATTATATTTACGTGGTGGACTTAGCCAAGGCACATGTGGTAGCTTTAGAGCGCTTGCTTAATGGTGACAATGCATCTAACTACGAAGTATTTAATGTTGGTACGGGTAAAGGTAGCTCGGTTTTAGAGGCTATTAAGAGTTTTGAAAAGGTTTCAGGTAAAAAGTTAAATTATAAAATTGTAGATAGAAGACCTGGAGATATTACAACAGCATATGCAGATACTACCAAGGCAAATAAAGTGTTAGGTTGGAAAGCTGAATATACTTTAGAAGAGGCAATGAATTACGCTTGGATCTGGGAGCAGAAAATTAGGGATTGATTTTTTGATACTATCAATATAAATAAGGGGAAATATGGTTATATTTCCCCTTATTTAATTTAAATACCACCTCTTATGAAAAATTCTCTATTTGTATTATTCCTGTTTGTTATAGGTCTGGCTAATGCACAGGACACTTACTTACAATGCGGTAAAATTGTTGACGTTGAATCTGGTAAAATTTTATCTCAAAAGACAATTATAGTATCGCGTAATAAGATCAAGGAGATTAAAAATGGTTATGTATCGGGTAATGATACGGATATGGTGGTAGATTTAAAATCCAAGACCATATTACCGGGTTTTATAGATATGCATGTGCATATAGAAAGCGAATCTAGCCCATCTAGATATTTAGAAGCATTTACCTTGAACGAAGCTGATGTGGCATTTCAATCTACAGTGTATGCTAAACGGACTTTAATGGCCGGTTTTACAACAGTTAGGGATTTAGGTGGTTCTGGTGTAAATATTGCCCTCAAGAAAGCAATTAATAAAGGAACAATAGTTGGTCCAAGAATTTTCACCGCCGGAAAATCTCTTGCTTCTACAGGTGGTCATGCGGATCCTACCAACGGAAGAAGTCAAGAATTAATGGGTGATCCAGGGCCAAAAGAAGGGGTGGTCAATTCTCCAGAGGATGGCAGAAAAGCAGTTCGTCAACGATATAAAGATGGTGCAGATGTTATTAAGATTACCGCAACTGGGGGTGTTTTAAGTGTAGCTAAAAGTGGTCAAAACCCACAATTTACTATTGAAGAAATAAAAGCGATTACAGATACTGCAAAAGATTATGGTATGTTGACCGCTGCACATGCACATGGTGATGAAGGTATGCAAAGAGCTATTTTAGGCGGAATTAAAACTATTGAACATGGTACATTAATGTCTGAGGAAACTATGGATCTTATGATCAAGCATAATACTTTTATGGTGCCTACCATTTCTGCCGGTCAAGAGGCTGCTAGGTTAGCCAAAATACCTAACTATTTGCCGCCGGTAGTGGCTAAGAAAGCCTTGGAAATAGGACCTAAACTCAATGAAACTTTTGCAAAAGCTTATAAGAAAGGGGTAAGTATAGCCTTTGGTACAGATTCAGGGGTGTCTCCCCATGGTGATAATGCTAAGGAATTTGTTTATATGAACAAGGCGGGTATGCCCGTTATTGAGACATTACGTTCAGCTACAATAACCAATGCTATGCTTTTAGGCGAGGCTGATTTAGGACAAATTAAAGAAGGGTATATTGCTGATATTGTTGCTGTAAATGAAAATCCTTTAAATAATGTGGAAACCCTTACAGATGTAGTTTTTGTGATGAAAGAAGGGGTCGTTTATAAACAATAATGGTATAGAAGGTTTGGCTAATTCTTGAAAATAAGCTTTGCATGAAAATCAATGTTGATACTAGTAGGCAGTTGGTGCAAATAGCATTAGGTGACTCCCTTTTTGAAAAATTGGTTAAACAAGTGGAGAAAGATTTCATTCTTGCCAATAATCCATTGAAAATCACGAAAACTATAGATGGCGTTAGCTTCATTGCCCTTATTCGTGAAAAGGTCTATTACTTAATGATGGAGCATTTCGCAGAATACCTTAATCTTATGTATATCATAGATATTCCTGAAAAGGAGTTTGAGCATATTCAAATTACGGATACTGTAGATGTAGCTGATCAAATTACTTTTTTGATTTTAAAGAGGGAATATAAAAAAGTGTGGTACCGTAACAGGTATCAATAAGATGATATCAAGATTACACCTTTATATAAATGCCTTTTTTATCCATGATATAACCTACTAACCAACAAGTGAACATTATCCATAAAGCAAAGAATAACGAGCCAAAGTAGTCACCTGCTATATGTATAAAGATGTTATCTGCAATCCAGTTGTAGGCGGTTGTGCCCTTCATTGATATTTCTGCCAAACTGATGATAAAAAGTTCAGATAATAGGTAGATAAACAGTGTATTTCTGCCAAATACTTCAAAGAAATAAGTCCATTTTTCAGGTTTGGACATATCTAATAAGTAAATAAGAATGGAGATTATAAAAATATCTATTCCAATGGTTAGCAAAACAAAAGAACTGGACCATAGTTTTTTATTGAAAGGGAATGTGAGGTCCCATGCAAATCCTGCTATTATGAGAAGTCCGCTAACCATAATCAATTTGGCAATGGTCTCAAAATTCTGACCGTTCTTTTGAATGAATTTACCAGTAAAGAATCCGGCTATAACATTTACAATGGCAGGCAATGTGCTTAATAATCCTTCTGGGTCAAAAGCAACACCGCCATTTCCGTGGTACATATGGTCTGCTCCAATAATGAATTTGTCAAGTTTTAATACGGCATTCCCGGTTAATGATAAATCTCCGAATACCATTAGGATAATATGATAACCAATAAGAGCAATGGCGCTAAAGATCAAAACAGATTGAGTCTTGAAATAATGTAATAAGATCGATGCAAATAGGTAACAGAGGGCAATACGCTGCAGTACACCAAAAATTCTGGTTTCTGCAATTGGTTTTAAACTCCCATTTTCAAAAAATGGGAACCAATACATTAAAAACCCTAATAGGAAAATAATGGCAAAACGTTTAAAAACCTTTTTTAAGAATTCAGAACTTGCCACATTTTGGTATTTTTTCATGCTAAAGCTCATAGCGTTTCCTACTACGAATAAGAAAGTAGGAAATACTAGATCCGTTAACGTAAATCCGTTCCAAACCGCATGTTTTAAAATGCCAAAACTGGTATCGCCATTTCCGGGGGAATTCACAATGATCATTAAAGCGACATCCATGCCTCTAAAGACATCTAATGAAAGATACCTGTTTTTCAATGTATTCATGTTGGTTGGTTTGGTATTGGTAAGGTAGTAATTTTTAGAAGTACACGCGTACAAATGGCATTAGTGCATTTCCGTATATGCTTTTGTTGTCGTCGTACAGTAAATCATATCGCAATCCCATAGTAACGTTTCGGGTGCTGTAACCCGCACCTATGAACAATGCAGGTAGCCAGTAGTTATCTTCAATATCTATAGTTGAGGTCGCAATTGTTCTGTTGATCCTAAGCTGTTCAAATTCTGCGGACATTTGAAGTTGGGGAAAAGGGTTAAAGAGAGTAAGAACACTCCCGCCGTATGCTAGAAATTTGTCTTCATCAAATTTGGCATAGTTGAAGCTTAAACTGGCACCAGAAGCAAATTGCTCATTAAATTGATAAATGGCACTTGGGGAAATAGACCCATTGAATCCGTTATTTGTAAATCCTAATCCAATACTTCCACCAAATCTTACGTTATTCCAGAAATCAGAATTGTTCCTAGTGGTTTGGGCCAGTGAAAAGGTGATATTTAATGTGATAAAACCAATGAATATCATTTTTTTTAAGCTCATAGGGCGATTTTGTTTTAAAGTTTCATTTTTTTCAATAATACTTGGCATTCTATCGTTAGATATTGTAAATGTTGTATTTTTGTTAGAAATTTATTCTAAAGATACAGAAAGTAATTCATGGATAAATATTCCTTTTTGAATACCGCTCATACCTCTTTTTTTTCAGAGTTATACGATAAGTATTTAGTAAATCCGGATAGTGTAGAACCAAGTTGGAGAGCCTTTTTTCAAGGATTCGACTTTGGAATGGAAAGTTCATTACATGAACTTGAAATTGATGAGAACAGAACTACTGTTGTAGTAAACGGTAATAAGAGTGAAATGCCAGAATCCTTGCAAAAAGAGTTTCAGGTAATCAGACTTATTGACGGTTATAGAAGCAGAGGTCACTTATTTACGAAAACAAACCCGGTTCGTGAGCGAAGACATTATGAACCTTCATTGGAAATAGAAAATTTCGGACTTTCATCGTCTGATCTTGAAACCGTTTTTAATGCAGGTGATATAATTGGTATAGGTCCAAGTGCCCTCAAAGAAATTGTTAGACATTTACAAAGTATCTATTGCGATGCTATTGGTGTTGAGTATATGTATATTCGAAAACCAGAGCGCGTAAAATGGATTCAAGACTGGATTAATGTCAATGACAACCATCCTGATTTTGAGCCGGATAGAAAAAAGCATATTCTTAAAAAGTTGAATCATGCCATTTCTTTTGAGACTTTTTTGCATACAAAATATGTAGGTCAGAAAAGATTCTCCTTAGAAGGGAATGAATCATTGATACCTGCCTTAGATGTAATTGTTGAGCGTGCCGCAGAAATGGGCGTAAAGCAGTTTGTTATGGGTATGGCACACCGTGGAAGATTAAATGTTCTCACCAATATTTTCGGAAAATCCGCTAAAGATATTTTTAGTGAATTCGATGGAAAGGATTATGAGCAGGAGATTTTTGATGGCGATGTTAAGTATCACCTAGGCTGGACTTCAGATAGAAAATCTGATAACGGAAATAAAATTAACATGAGCATTGCACCAAATCCTTCTCACTTAGAGACTGTAGGTGCAGTGGTTGAAGGTATTGCAAGGGCAAAGCAAGATGCGGACTATCAAGATGATATTTCAAAAGTGCTTCCTATTGTAGTACATGGTGACGCCGCTATAGCAGGTCAAGGTTTGGTATATGAAGTTGTGCAAATGGCCGGTCTTGATGGTTATAAAACCGGAGGTACTATACATATTGTAGTAAACAATCAAATTGGATTTACCACTAACTATCTAGATGCTAGAACATCTACCTATTGTACAGATGTAGCCAAAGTTACTTTGAGTCCAGTATTGCATGTTAATGCTGATGATGCCGAGGCTGTGGTACACGCATCACTTTTTGCATTGGAATATAGGATGCAATTTGAGAGCGATGTATTTATAGATTTGTTAGGGTATAGAAAGTATGGGCATAATGAAGGTGATGAGCCAAGATTTACCCAGCCAAAACTATACAAAGCTATTTCCAAGCATAAGAACCCAAGGGATATTTATGCTGAAAGACTAATTCAAGAAGGTGTTATTGACGATACCTATGTTTCTGAATTGGAAAAACAGTATAAAGATTCATTAGAGGAAAAACTTGAAGATTCACGTAAGGAAGATAAAACTGTAATAACCCCGTTCATGGCAGATGAATGGAAAGGTTTTGAAAATGTTCGTGAATGGGAAATGATGGATCCGGTGAATACCAAGTTCACCAAGACCAAATTAGATAAAATTGCCAAGGTGATAACTGCTTTGCCAAAGGGTAAAAAGTTTTTACGTAAAGTAGAAAAACTAGTCAAAGATCGCTACAATATGTATTTTGAAGCGGATAATTTGGACTGGGCCATGGGTGAATTATTGGCATATGGTTCTCTTTTAGAGGAAGGTTATGCTGTGCGTATGTCCGGACAGGATGTAGAACGTGGTACTTTCTCTCACCGTCATGCCGTAATGAAAGTTGAAGAGAGCGAGGAAGAAGTAATCTTGTTGAACCAGCTTTCTGATAAGCAAGCAAAGTTTCAGATTTATAATTCACTTTTATCGGAATACGGTGTTGTAGGTTTTGATTATGGTTATGCCATGGCCAGCCCTAAAACATTGACGATATGGGAAGCTCAGTTTGGAGATTTCAGTAATGGGGCCCAAATTATGATAGACCAATATATTTCTGCCGCAGAAGATAAGTGGAAACTTCAAAATGGTTTGGTAATGCTCTTGCCACATGGTTATGAAGGTCAAGGTGCAGAACACTCTTCCGCTAGAATGGAACGTTACTTGCAATTGTGTGCAAAAGATAATATGTACATAGCAGATGTAACTACACCAGCGCAAATGTTCCATATTTTGCGTAGACAAATGAAGGCTAATTTTAGAAAGCCATTGATCATTTTCACTCCTAAAAGTTTGTTGAGACATCCAAAAGCTGTGTCTAAAATAGCGGATTTAACAGGTGGTGGTTTCCAAGAGGTCATAGATGATGAGACTGCGGATGCTAAAAAAGTAAAATCATTGGTATTTTGTACAGGTAAGTTCTATTATGATCTTTTAGCTGTTAAAGAAGAGAACAGTAGAGATGATGTGGCACTGGTAAGGGTAGAACAATTGTTCCCTATTCCGGAAAAGAAAATGAAGGAGGCTATTTCAAAATATAAGAATGCAAACGATATTGTTTGGGCTCAAGAAGAACCTAGAAATATGGGTGCATGGAGTCATTTATTAATGCATTTTGATGAAGCTAGAACTTTTAGGGTTGCTTCAAGGCGTTTTTATGCAGCTCCGGCAGCAGGTAGTTCTGTGCGTTCAAAAGCACGTCATCAACAAGTTATAGATTACGTTTTTGATAAAACGAAGGACAATATGTCCAAACCAAAAAAATAAAATAACATATCAAATTATAGAAAGAATGATTCTAGAAATGAAGGTCCCATCGCCGGGAGAGTCTATCACAGAGGTGGAAATTGCAGAATGGTTGGTAGAAGATGGTGATTATGTAGAAAAAGATCAAGCGATTGCAGAAGTAGATTCAGATAAAGCTACTTTAGAATTGCCTGCTGAAGCAAGTGGTACAATTACTTTAAAAGCAGAGGAAGGTGATGCTGTTGCGGTAGGTGCCATTGTTTGCTTAATTGATACGGGTGCGGCCAAACCAGATGGTGAAGCCAAAACCGCAAGTGCACCAAAAGAAGAGAAAAAAGAGGAGCCTAAAACAGAAAAAGCTCCGCAGCCAGCTCAGGTTAAAGAAACTTATGCTTCTGGTGTGCCATCACCTGCAGCTAAGAAAATCTTAGATGAAAAAGGTGTGGATAGTAGTGCAGTTTCCGGTTCAGGTAGAGATGGCAGAATTACCAAGGAAGATGCTGTAAATGCAGTGCCTTCAATGGGGTCGCCTACAGGTGGTAGTCGTGGGGAATCTAGGTCTAAGCTATCAATGTTGCGTAGAAAAGTTGCCGAAAGATTGGTTTCTGCAAAAAATGAAACAGCAATGTTGACCACTTTCAATGAAGTGGATATGTCTGCAATTTTTGAGCTAAGAAATAAGTATAAAGAAGATTTCAAAAGCAAACATGGGGTTGGTTTAGGTTTCATGTCATTTTTTACAAAGGCTGTAGTGAGAGCCTTGGAAATGTATCCTGCCGTAAATTCTATGATTGATGGTAAGGAAATGATTTCTTATGACTTCTGTGATATCAGTATTGCGGTATCGGGTCCTAAAGGTTTAATGGTGCCTGTTATTCGTAACGCTGAAAACTTAACCTTCAGAGGGGTAGAGGCAGAAGTGAAAAGATTGGCTATTAGAGCTCGTGAAGGTGAAATTACCGTTGATGAGATGACTGGTGGAACATTTACTATTACTAATGGTGGTGTATTTGGTTCTATGTTATCTACGCCTATTATCAACCCACCGCAAAGTGCTATTTTGGGTATGCATAATATAGTTGAAAGACCAATTGCACGTGACGGGGCTATTGCTATTGCACCAATTATGTATGTTGCATTGTCATATGATCACCGTATTATTGATGGTAAAGAATCTGTAGGGTTCTTGGTGGCAATCAAAGAAGCAATAGAAAATCCGGAAGAAATATTGATGGACAATAACGTTAAGAAAGCTTTGGAAATGTAATTTTCTAAAACTAGAATAAAGTAAAAAGCGTTGAGGTCACTCAACGCTTTTTCTTTTTTAAATAGATGCATTTTTTACCGTAGTCGATAATTGCTTTGGATTTTTTTAGAATATCGGCACCTATAATTCCGTCTACCGGCTCTGCATTATGTGCGGTAAGGGCTTCGTTTACATGTTTTAAATCGAAAAGCACAATTTCAAGATTATGAAATTCCCATGAATTTAAATTGATGGTGTTGCTCTTAGAGACTAACGTTTCCATATTCGTGGCACCGGCACCGGCAGCTTTTATAACAGACTCTTCGGAAATTAATTTAAAGCGCTCAATTTTATCCATACCAATACAGGTATTCGATGCGCCTGTGTCCAATATAAATCTGCCTGGCACCGAATTTATTTCGGCATAGATTTCAAAATGATCGGTTGCGGTTAACTCTAAGGGAATGCGTACGTAATCTTTATCCTTCAAAAATTTTTTGAGGGTACTCATAATTCATTTTTTTCAAAGATAAGCCTATTTTTGCCGCATGATTATAACAGATACGCATACGCATTTATATAGTGAGGCTTTTGATGAAGATAGAAAAGAAGCGATTGAGAAAGCAATTGATTTGGGAGTGGAAAGGTTTTTTATTCCCGCTATAGATTCTTCCTATACGGAAAGCATGTTGGCACTTGAAAAGGATTTTCCAGGACACATGTTTTTGATGTCGGGATTACATCCTACACATGTAAATGAGAATTTTGAGCAAGAGCTCTTACATGTAGAGGAAATGCTTGAAAAACATACCTATTATGCAGTGGGTGAAATTGGTATCGATTTATATTGGGAAAAGAAGTTTTTAAAAGAGCAGAAAATTGCTTTTAAAAAGCAGATACAACTGGCTAAAAGAAAGAATTTGCCTATTGTCATACATTGTCGTGATGCTTTTGATGAGGTATTTGAAGTATTGGAGGAGGAAAAGGGTAATGGACTAAGAGGTATTTTTCATTGTTTTACCGGTACACTTGAACAGGCGAAAAAAGCTATTTCGTATAATATGAAATTGGGTATAGGTGGTGTGGTCACATTTAAGAATGGTAAAATAGATACATTTTTAAAGGAGATAGAATTAAAGCATATTGTTCTGGAAACAGATTCACCCTATTTGGCGCCAACTCCATATAGAGGGAAAAGAAATGAAAGTGCGTACATCGTCAATGTATTGGAGAAAATGGCTGATGTTTATGGGGTTCCTAATGAAGAAATTGCATTAGTGACCACTAACAATTCTAGAGAAGTGTTCGGTATTTAAAGTTGAATGAATAATTGGTAGTTGTAATATGGATAAAAGAAGTATTTTATTGATTTATACAGGTGGTACGATCGGAATGATGAAAGATTATTCATCTGGAGCGTTAAAGGCTTTTGATTTCTCGCAATTACAAAAAAATATACCAGAACTTAATCAGTTAGATTGTACGATATCAAGCTTTTCGTTTGATTATCCTATAGATTCATCCAATATGAACCCTGGTCATTGGATCGCTATTTCAGATATTATCGCTGATAAATACCATGAATATGATGGTTTTGTAGTGTTACATGGTAGTGATACTATGAGTTATACGGCGTCTGCTTTAAGTTTTTTGTTGGAAAACCTTTCAAAGCCGGTAATTTTAACAGGATCTCAATTGCCCATTGGTGACTTAAGGACAGATGCTAAAGAAAATCTTATTACTGCTATTCAAATTGCAGCTTTGTATGAAAAAGGAAAACCTGTAATACAAGAAGTAGGGTTGTATTTTGAGTATAAATTGTATAGAGGAAATAGAACTACTAAAATAAATGCGGAACATTTTCAAGCTTTTGCTTCTTTGAACTACCCTCATTTAATAGAATCGGGAGTGCATTTATCGGTTTTTAAAGAATATTTACTGCCCCAAAAACGAAAATTGCCGTTAAAATCACATAAAAATATGGATGACAATGTGGCTATTTTAAAAATTTTTCCGGGAATTAATGAAAATATTATCGACGCAATTTTAAACGCCAAAAATTTAAAAGCGCTGATTTTGGAAACTTATGGGTCGGGAAATGCTCCAATGGAAGAATGGTTTTTAAAGAAATTAAATAATGCAATAAATAAAGGAATTCATATAATTAATGTCACCCAGTGTTCTGGTGGTGCGGTTATGATGGGGCATTATGAAACAAGTTCCAGATTAAAGAAAATGCAAGTGGTTAATGGTAAGGATATTACGACGGAAGCTGCTATAGCCAAGGCTATGTATCTATTGGGTAGTGGTGTTTCCCATGACCTGTTTAAAACCGTTTTCGAAACCTCTTTGCGTGGAGAAATGCTGTAAATTTAACAGTAGTTTAATTTCGATAACTAATATTTTTTTTGTTATTTGCCCACCCTTAAAAAAGGTAACTTAGAGAGGTGGCCGAGTGGTCGAAGGCGCACGCCTGGAAAGTGTGTATACCCCAAAAGGGTATCGAGGGTTCGAATCCCTTCCTCTCTGCAAGTAAGTTTTACTTTTTTTATATTGTTTTTTTTTTATCTTTAACCCTATTAACTAACTAATTTAAGTTTGAAAAAATGAAAAAATTATTCCCAAGCCTAGCAGTCGCTGGGGCATTTGTAGCAGGTACAAATATTGTAAGTGCAAAAGTAGCAGCAGTAGCGTTGCTAGTTCAAGAAGGAGCTCCTGAAGCGGAAAAAGGATTTACTCAGGTTTTAAAAGAAATGTTTATTACAGGTGGTGCCGGTTTCATGGGTATCGTTCTTTTATGTTTGATCCTTGGTTTGGCAGTTGCTATTGAAAGAATTATTTATTTGAACATGGCAAGTACAAATTCTGCCAAGTTGAAACAACAAGTTGAAGATGCATTGGCGTCAGGTGGTGTTGAGGCTGCAAAAGAGGTTTGTAGAAATACAAAAGGACCTGTTGCTTCTATCTACTACCAAGGTTTAGACAGAGCTGGTGAGAGCATTGAGTCTGCTGAAAAAGCTGTTGTTGCTTACGGTGGTGTTCAAATGGGTCAATTGGAGAAAAACGTTTCTTGGTTGTCTTTATTTATTGCAATTGCACCAATGCTTGGTTTCATGGGTACAGTAATTGGTATGATTCAGGCCTTCCAAAAGATTGCTGCTGTTGGTAACTTAAGTGCATCTCTTATTGCAGGTGATATTCAGGTTGCATTATTAACAACGGTATTCGGTCTTATTACGGCTATTATACTTCAAATTTTCTACAACTATATTATCGCTAAAATTGATAGCATCGTTAATGATATGGAAGATTCTTCTATTACATTGATCGATATGTTGGTAGATCACAAAAAATAAGTTTCACTTTTAATACCTAAAAATTATGCAAAAAATTATTAAAATAGCATTAATTGCTATAGGTGTATTAAGTGCAGTGCTTTGGTACTTGTTACCAAGTGCAGATATGCCGGCAGCTGAAGCTGCTCAAAGTGGAGCTATGAACACTATGTTTATCATTACTTACCTTTTGTTAGGTATTGCTGTTGTGGTTAGTTTAGTGTTTACTTTAAAAAACTTATTTTCTAACCCACAGGGTCTTAAAAAGACATTGTTTGTAGTAGGAGGTTTTTTATTGGTAGTTGGTGTTTCTTATGTCTTGGCAAGTGGAACGGATGTTGATCCTGAATTCTTGGCAATGGAAGATGAGAGTACGATTAAAAAGATTGGAATGGGATTGAATGTATTCTTTATTCTAACTATTATCGCTGTACTTTCTTTGGTTATACCAGCTGTTAAAAATATGTTTAGTAAATAAAAAATAGAAAACTATGGCTAGAAGAGCAGGAGCACCAGAAGTAAGTGCCGGTTCCATGGCGGATATAGCTTTCCTTTTACTTATCTTTTTCTTGGTAACAACTACTATTGAAACGGATGCAGGATTGGATCGTATGCTTCCACCAATTGAACCGCCCGATACGGATGTAGTAATTAAACAAAAGAACATCTTTCAAGTAAATATCAACAAGAACGGTCAATTATTGGCTGATGATGAGTTGATTGAGCTTAAAGACCTAAGATCAAAAGCCATGGCTTTTTTAGATAATGGTGGTGATGGAACATGTTCTTATTGTCAAGGAAGAAAAAATGCTGAATCTTCAGATAATCCTTCTAAAGCGATTATCTCTTTAAAGAACGATCGTGAAACAAAGTATAGTACTTACATAACTGTGCAGAACGAACTTGTAGGAGCTTACAACGATCTAAGAAATAGAGAGGCACAGCGTTTATATAAGAAGAACTTCGTTGATATGGAAGCTGAATATCTTAACCCTGAAACTGATGACGATGTAAAGGAAGAGTTGAAGGAAAAGGTGAAGAAGATTCAAGATTTGTTTCCACAGAAATTGTCTGAGGCCGAAACTTCAAGTGATTAATTAATTAAAATAAAAGTAACACTATGTCAAAATTTGCAAAGAAAAAAGATGGAGAGGTACCTGCGGTATCAACAGCTTCCCTTCCTGACATTGTATTTATGCTTTTGTTTTTCTTTATGACGGTAACCGTGATGAAGGATAGTTCTTTGAAAGTAGAAAATGTACTTCCTAACGCTAGTGAAGTAAAGAAGCTTGAAAAGAAGGATCGTGTAATTTATATTTATGTTGGTAAGCCAACTAAAGAATATGAGAAATTATTTGGTAGTGAGCCAAAGATTCAATTAAACGATAAATTATCTAGTCCATCTGAAGTTGGTGATTACATTTTGATGGAAAGGGCTAAAAAGCCACAAGAACTTCAAAACGTTTTGACCACGGCACTTAAAGTCGATAAGAACGCAAGTATGGGATTAATATCCGATATTAAACAAGAGTTAAGAAAGGTTAATGCTTTAAAGGTAAATTATACTACCTATGAAGGTGATGCTTTCAATAATCTACAATAGTTAGTTAGTAGAATATTACTTATTTTAAAACGCTTCAAATTTATTTGAAGCGTTTTTTATTTCATTAACTTTACTTTATGCGTTTCTGTATTGTTTTATTCTTGGTGGTAATACAATCTAATGCCCAAGAGGTTTTAGATACATTGGATAACCCCCGATATTTTGAGGATCAATTCTATGTTGGTCTTTCGTATAATTTCATTTTAAACCATCCGGAGGGGTCTAATCAACGTAATTTATCATATGGTCTACAAGGTGGTATTATCAAAGATATTCCTTTAAATAAAGCTGGAACTAAGGCTATAGGGATAGGGGCTGGTTTGGCGTTAAACAGTTATTATTCAAACTTGGTTGCAGATATTCTAAACGATGATATTAGTTATAGTATCAATGATGATATAACTAGAAGTAAGTTAGAAACTCACCTTTTGGAATTCCCATTGGAATTTAGATGGCGGAATTCCACCGCAAGTGATTACAAATTCTGGCGTATTTATGGTGGTGTCAAGGCCGCTTATATTTTAGGTGCTAGGTCAAAGTATGATCTTGGTGATATAAGTGAGGGTTTTAAGAATACCGATCTTACCAAATTTCAGTATGGACTAACCTTAAGTTTTGGGTACAATACCTTTAATTTACATGCGTATTATGCGCTTACCGAACTGTTTAATGGCAATGCTTCTGTTAATGGAGAGGTGTTGCAATATAGACCTTTACGTATTGGTCTGATCTTCTATATTCTATAGCCAAAAGCGTACGGTAAGTAACTGAGATAATAAGCCAATTAGTAGACCCATTATGACTTCAATAGCTGTATGGGCTTTTAAATAAAGACGCGCTGTTATAATTGCACCTGTTAGTAATATAAAGAAGCTTATTGCCAATATTAAATTGATTTCAAAGTGAATGCTCAAATTCAATAGGTACATTAAGAGACCACTTATACCAACGGTGTGTAAACTTGTTTTAAAGTTAAAAAACAGTAATAATATACATGCTATCGTAGCTCCTAATAAACCGGTGAAATAGAAATATAGCTCGCTTACATAATTATTGGGTATCACTTTATATAAGATTAACAGCAAGATGCTAGCGTGAATGTAAAGTGGGTATTTGCGTTCTTTAATAGAACTTAACTCTATAGAGTTTACTAAACCTAAATTTTTTAATATCAGGTAAGTTACTACTGGAATTATAACAGTAAGAATAAATATAGGCAGTATACTGGCACTTTTTATTTCTATTGGTGTATACTTGGGTGTAATGAGGAAGTAAGCTACAGTGCCACCAATGGGTATGAATAGGGGATGAAGTAAGTATGAGATAACTTGTGAAAAAACCTTCATTAGATTTCTTTTCTCATGCGTGCAACAGGAATATTCAATTGCTCTCTATACTTGGCAACAGTTCTTCTAGCTATGGGATAACCTTTTTCTTTTAAAATAGCCGCTAATTTATCATCGGTAAGCGGTTTCTTTTTGGTTTCGTTTTGAATAACCGTTTCTAAAATTTTCTTGATTTCCCGTGTAGAAACATCTTCTCCTTGTTCGTTTTTCATCGATTCTGAGAAGTACTCTTTAATTAGCTTGGTACCATAAGGTGTATCTACATATTTACTATTGGCAACTCTAGAAACCGTAGAAACATCCATTCCTATTTCATCTGCGATATCCTTAAGGATCATCGGTCTTAAATTACGTTCATCGCCAGTCAGGAAGTATTCTTTTTGATACTGCATGATGGCGTTCATAGTGATGAATAGGGTTTGTTGTCGTTGTCTTATAGCGTCTATAAACCATTTTGCGGCATCTAATTTCTGCTTTATGAACATAACCGTGTCCTTTTGAGATTTAGATTTGTCCTTGGCTTCCTTATAGCCTTTTAGCATATTGCTGTATTCTCTAGACACATGTAATTCTGGAGCATTTCTACCATTAAGGGTTAGCTCTAGTTCTCCCTCGGTTATTCTTATTGCAAAATCCGGAACTACATGTTCAACTATTCTATTATTTCCGGAATAAGATCCACCTGGTTTAGGGTTTAATTTTTCTATTTCACCGATGGCATCCTTTAATTCCGTTGCGGTGATATTGTGTTTTTGAATTAATTTTTGATAGTGTTTCTTTGTGAAGTGTTCAAAAGACTTTTTTAAGATCTCTGTTGCAAGTTCAATACTTGGAGTGACATCTTTTCGCTCTAACTGTATTATTAAACACTCCTCTAAAGTACGTGCACCTACACCTGGTGGGTCTAACTCTTGTACAATAGATAATATTCTGGTAATGGTTTCTTCGTCGGTATAAACATTTTGTGTAAAAGCCAGGTCGTCCATGATATCGGAAATAGGTCTTCTTATATAACCGCTTTCATCTACACTACCTACTAAAAACTCTGCGATGTTCCATTCTTCATCAGAAAGGTAAACAGTATTCAATTGATTTATTAAATGCTGATTGAAGGATATTCCGGCTGCGTAGGGTACACTTTTTTCTTCATCATCAGAACTGTAATTATTAGCCTTGGTTCTGTAATCCGGGATTTCATCGTCACTTAAGTAATCATCTATATTGATGTCCTCAGTGTTGATGGTTTCGCTATCGGCATTGTCATCATAAACATCATCATACTCATCAACAACGTTATCCAAATCTTCCTTACCGGTCTCTAGTGCCGGGTTCTCCTCTAATTCTTGTTTAAGTCGTTGTTCAAACGCCTGTGTAGGCAGCTGAATTAACTTCATCAACTGAATCTGTTGAGGAGATAATTTTTGGGATAATTTAAATTGTAGATGTTGTTTTAGCATTACTTTCTTCTAGTACTTGTAAAAGTAACCAAATCTGCTTAAAATTCGGCATTCTGTGGTGTTCTAGGAAACGGTATTACGTCTCTAATGTTGCCCATGCCTGTAGCAAAAAGTACCAATCTTTCAAATCCAAGACCAAATCCACTATGTTCGGCCGTTCCAAATTTTCTTAAATCTAAATACCACCAAAGTTCTTTTTCGTCAATACCTAAATCTTTTATTTTTTCCTTTAGCACATCTAAACGTTCTTCACGTTGAGACCCTCCTACGATTTCACCAATACCTGGGAATAATATATCCATTGCCCTAACGGTTTTGCCGTCTTCATTTAAACGCATGTAAAAGGCTTTTATCTTGGCAGGGTAATCAAAAAGAATTACCGGACACTTAAAGTGTTTTTCTACCAAGTAACGCTCGTGCTCACTCTGTAAATCTGTACCCCATTCTTCAATTGGATAGGTAAATTGCTTCTTTTTGTTCGGTTTACAATTTTTAAGAATTTCAATTGCTTCGGTATAGCTAACCCTTTTAAAATTATTGTCTACAACAAACTTTAATTTCTCGATCAAGGCCATATCACTACGTTGGGCTTGTGGTTTGCTCTTTTCTTCGTCCAACAATCTTTTCTCTAAAAACTCAAGGTCTTCTTGACAATGGGTTAAAGTGTAAGAAATTACATTTTTGATGAAGTCTTCGGCAAGATCCATATTTGCATCAAGATCAAAGAACGCCATTTCTGGTTCAATCATCCAAAATTCGGCTAAGTGTCTTGAGGTGTTTGAGTTTTCTGCCCTAAAAGTAGGACCAAAAGTGTAAACTTTGCCTAGGGCCATGGCATATGCTTCTGCCTCTAATTGGCCTGATACGGTCAAATTGGTTTCTTTTCCGAAGAAATCTTCTTTATAATTCACATCACCTTCTTCTGTAAGCGGTGGGTTTTTATCATCTAAGGTAGTTACACGAAACATTTCCCCTGCACCTTCCGCATCTGACCCTGTAATTATAGGTGCATGAAAATAATTAAATCCGTTTTCCCTAAAGTAATTATGAATGGCAAAAGATAAGGTTGACCTTACGCGCATTATGGCAGAAAAAGTATTGGTTCTAATTCTTAAGTGAGCTTTCTCCCTTAAAAATTCCAGTGAATGTTTTTTTGGCTGAATTGGGTATTCATCTGGATCGGCTATACCAAGTACTTCTAATTGGCTAACTTGGATTTCAACAGACTGCCCTCTGCCTTGGCTTTCTACCAATGTACCTGATATTTTTAGGGCGGCACCAGTATTCACTTTCTTCAATAATTCTTCATCAAAATTTTCAAAATCAACTACACATTGAATTGTACCTAAAGTTGAACCATCGTTCAAAGCAATAAATCTGTTGCTTCTAAATGTTCGTACCCACCCCTTAACGGTTATTTCCTGTAATAGGTTTTTACTTGAAAGTAGTTCTTTTATTGTGACTAAACGCATGATGTTGAATTGAAAATTAAAGTTCCAAAGATAGGATTTTGTTAAAAAATAAAGAGACTATACCGTTATATAAACTTTGCCTTAAAATGAAAATTGATCAATTGTTGTTTTCTTCTTGAGGCAAGATATCTATTTGTGGTTTTTTAAGTGTCTGTTTGTTAGCTATACTCTTTTCCAGCGATAACAATAACGAGGGTAGTAAAATTAAATTAGCCAACATTGCAAGTAATAAGGTAGCCGATACTAATGAACCCAAAGCTACAGTACCCCCAAAATTGGAAATTACAAATACTGAAAAACCGAAAAATAATACAATTGATGTGTAAAACATACTAACACCTGTTTCTCGAAGTGCATTGTAAACCGATTTTTCAATACGCCATTTATTCGCTGTAAGTTCTTGCCTGTATTTGGCTAGAAAGTGAATGGTATCATCTACAGAAATACCAAATGCAATACTAAATACCAAAATTGTAGATGGCTTAATGGGTACGCCTACAAATCCCATAATACCCGCCGTAATTACTAGAGGTAAAAGATTAGGGATCAGTGATATAACGATCATTCTGAAAGAACGGAATAAGTAAGCCATAAATAAAGCAATCAACGCAATGGCAAGAGCAAGCGACATGATCAGGTTTTTTACCAAATATTTAGTTCCTTTTAGGAATAAAAGTGCGCTACCGGTCATATAAACATTATAACGTTCTACCGGAAAAATCTTAGTGATATTCTCAAGTAAACGTTGCTCTATTTCTTCCATACGGCTTGTGTTTACATCGCGCATGAATGTAGTAATTCTAGCGGTTTGTCCCGTACTATCCACAAATGACTCTAATAGATTTCCGTTGTCAGATGATTTACGGGCAACGTCCATTATAAAAGTGTTTTCTTGACTTGTAGGTAATTGGTAGTATTTTGGTATGCCGTTGTAAAAGGCCTGTTTGGAATATTTTACCAAATTTACTACTGAAACGGGAGAAGAAAGTTCTGGTATTTCATCGATTACTTCTCCAAGTTGATTCATACGCTTAAGTGTAGCGGGCTTTAAAACACCTTTTGGAGTTTTGGTATCCACTACGATTTCAACAGGCATTATTCCTTTAAACTCTTTCTCAAAGAATCTTATATCATGAAAGAATTCTGCATTTTTAGGCATGTCTTCTATAGGACTGCCAGAGATTCTTATTTGGTAAATACCAATTATGCTTAAGACCAATAGTGATATAGAAACTATATAAACCGTAATTCTTCTATGTCTTACGATGCGTTCCATCCAATTAACAAATGCATCTATCCATTTTTTGTTCAAGTGTTTTAAATGCTTTGTTTTTGGTAATGGCATAAAACTGTACACTATAGGAATAATCAAAAGCGATAAAATGAAAATTCCAATGATGTTGATAGAAGCTACAATACCAAATTCTTTTAAAAGAGTACTATCGGTTATGATAAAAGTAGCAAAACCAGAAGCAGTGGTAATATTTGTCATTAACGTAGCATTTCCTATTTTGGAGATTACACGTTGCAACGAAAGTGCTTGGTTACCATGTTTTTTAACCTCTTGCTGATATTTGTTGATCAAGAATATACAGTTTGGTATACCTATTACAATAATTAGTGGCGGTATAAGGGCGGTAAGTACCGTAATTTCATATTGTAAAAGTCCTAGAAAACCAAAAGCCCACATTACCCCAATGATAACTACACACATTGAAATGAAAGTGGCTCTAACGCTTCTAAAGAAAAAGAAGAAAATTAAGGAGGTAACGCCTAGCGCTGCCAAAATAAACTTTCCTATTTCATCTATGATGTTTTGTGAGTTCATGGTCCTCACATAGGGCATACCGGAAATATGAACATCGAGATTGGTTTCCTTTTCAAAATTACGAACCAAGGTGTTGATGTCCTGTAGAATAAAATCTTTTCTAACAGTGGTGTTGACTATATCCTTATCTAAATTGACAATGGTACGTATTGTCTTGCTCTCCTTGTTAAAAAGTAGATTTTCATAGAAAGGTAGATCATTAAAAAGATGATCTGTTATACTGTCTATTTCTTTTTTGGTCTTTAATTCACCGTTGATTAACGGCAACATTTCAAATTCTTGCTTGTCGTTATTTTTAACCAACTCTTTTAAGTTGTCGGTTGATATAACGAATTCAACTTCTGGAAAAGCGGCAAGTTGTTTGCTGAGCCTATTCCAACGGTTAAAATTAGTAGGTTCAAACAAAGCACTATCCCGTATGGCAAAAACAACAGCATTACCTTCTTCGCCAAACTTGCTTAAAAAATCCTGGTATTGTATGTTAACCGGGTGATCATCTGGTAAAAGGTTGGTTTGTGAGCTAGAAAATCGCATGTATTGCCATTGCCAGCCCATGAAAATGGTAAAACCGGTAATCAATAGTAAAATTAGGATTCTGTTGCGTAGAATTATGTTTGCCGTTTTAGGCCAAAATCCTTTCGTAAGTTTCGCTACCATAACTGTTTTTGCAGGTGGCAAAGGTAACTATTAGCTACAATTGTTCCTAGATTGAAAAGTTTAAATTTTATACAAATAAAAAAAGCTACCCTATTCAGGTAGCTTTGTGATCCTATATTTTGGAAAAACTTTAAACTTTCATGATTTCAGCCTCTTTTTTGCTCAAGAAATCATCAATCTTTTTAGTAAAAGCATCGGTTAGATCCTGTACATCTGCGGTTGCGTTTTTTTGAAGGTCTTCAGAAATATCCAAATCCTTTATTTCTTTGTTCGCATCTTGTCTTGCACTTCTAACTCCTACTTTTGCATGTTCTGCTTCAGCTTTAGCCTGCTTGGTCAACTGTATTCTACGCTCCTCTGTTAAAGGCGGTACGTTGATGATGATCATGTCGCCATTATTCATAGGATTAAAGCCTAAATTGGCATTCATTATGGCTTTTTCAATTTCTTGAAGCATACCTTTCTCCCATGGTTGAACAGAAATTGTTCTACCATCTGGCGTGTTGATATTGGCTACTTGAGCTAGTGGAGTTTGTGAGCCATAATAATCTACCAATACAGAAGATAACATGGTAGGACTGGCTTTACCTGCTCTAATTTTTAAAAATTCACGTTCTAAATGCGCTATGGCAGCTTCCATACCTTCTTTTGTAGCGTCTAAAACAAATTGTATTTCCTCGTTCATATAATAAGTGTATTACTATCGCAATAACATTAATTGTACCAAAAATTATAGGTTGACCGTGGTACCAATGGTTTGCCCGTCAACAATTTTCAATAGGTTTCCTTTTTTGTTCATATCAAAAACTACGATTGGTAGTTCGTTCTCTTGGCTTAGGGTAAAGGCAGTCGTGTCCATTACTTTTAGTCCTTTTGTAAGTACATCTTGAAAAGAAATAGTGTCAAATTTTGTGGCACTTTTATCTTTTTCTGGGTCGGCAGTGTATATACCATCTACTCTTGTACCTTTTAAGATGACATCAGCTTCTATTTCAATAGCTCTAAGAACTGCAGCAGAATCTGTTGTAAAATATGGGTTACCTGTACCGCCGCCAAAAATAACGACTCTTCCTTTTTCTAAATGCCTCATGGCACGTCTTCTAATAAAAGGCTCGGCTACTTCATTAATTTTTATAGCAGTTTGCAATCTGGTCTGTACACCACTCATTTCTAAGGCGCTTTGTAAAGCTAACCCGTTGATAACGGTAGCCAGCATGCCCATGTGGTCCCCTTGTACGCGATCCATACCTGTTGCTGCACCTGTAAGGCCTCTAAAAATGTTTCCGCCACCAATAACAATAGCAACTTCAATTCCTTTTTCAACTACCTCTTTTATCTCTTCCGCATATTCATTTAGGCGGTTAGAATCTATTCCATATTGCTTTTCACCCATTAAGGCTTCACCGCTTAATTTTAGAAGAATTCGTTTGTAGTGCATTCTATTTTTAATTTGCCATCAAAAATAATGAAAATTTTTGATGGGCGTGTTCAATATTTTATTCTGGTAAAAGATAGGTGTCAAGATACTATGGTTACTTATTCTCTATCTTTGATATATCATTATTTTAAAAATTAACAATTGAATATTTTATGAAAAAATCCTTATTAATTATTTCAAGTGCTCTTCTATTATATGCTTGTGGAGCCGGTAAGCAATTGGCAGCTATTGAGAAAAGCCCTGTTCTTACTTCAATAGATTTGGTCAATGTGGTAGAAGATAGGGTGCAGGTGATTGTAGATCCTGGTGCTTTTGCTTCTTCAACGGTTATTTTTAGAATTCCTAAAACGGTGCCAGGTACATATAGTAGCGATAACTACGGACAGTATTTGCAGGATTTTGAAGCTTTGGATTATAAAGGTAATCCATTGCAATTTGTTAAGCTTGATGAAAATTCTTGGAGTATTTCTAATGGAACACAGCTTGATAAAGTACGTTACTGGGTAAATGATACCTATGATACGGAAAATGAAGTGGTTGATGCAGTATTTTCCCCGGCAGGTACAAATATTGAGAAAGACAGTAATTTTATGCTGAACCTACATGGTTTTGTAGGCTATTTTGATGGGTTTAAAGAGGTTCCTTATGCTATTCATATTAAAAAGCCAGCGGACTTAATTGCAACAACAACCCTTTCTGATCAAATTGACCGTAAGCCTGATCCACTTTGGGACGCGTTTCTTGCCAATAGGTATTTTGAAGTTATTGACAACCCTATAATGTACGCTAAACCTAATACTGAAAGTTTTGAAATTAATGGTATAACGGTAACATTGAGCTTGTTTTCACCAAATAACGTGTACAAGGCTTCTGATTTAAAGAATAGAATGTTAAAAATGATGGAGGCTCAGAAGAAGTTTCTTGGGGATGTAGATAGTACTAAAGAGTATAATATTCTTTTGTATTTGTCTGATGTAAATAAGCCCGATGCTCATGGTTTTGGAGCTTTGGAGCATCATACTTCTACCGTGGTAGTTTTACCTGAAGCTATGGATATTGGTCGTTTGGAGCAAGCTATGGTAGATGTGGTTTCGCACGAATTCTTTCATATTGTAACACCATTGTCCGTTCATTCTAAAGAAATACAATATTTTGATTTTAACGACCCAAAAATGTCACAACATTTATGGATGTACGAAGGTACTACGGAGTATTTTGCCAATTTATTTCAGGTACAGCAAGGTTTAATTTCTGAAGAGGATTTTTATGAGCGCATGTTGGGTAAAATTACCAATTCTAAATTTTATGATGATAGCATGTCTTTCACTGAAATGAGCAAGAATATTTTAGAGCAACCTTATGAGCCCAATTACGCTAACGTATATGAGAAAGGTGCTTTAATAAATATGTGTTTAGATATTATATTAAGAGAAAAGAGCAACGGCGAAAAGAGTATGCTTTGGTTGATGAAAGAGCTGTCTAAAAAATATGGTACGGATGTGCCTTTTGAAGATGAAGTTTTATTCGGTGAGATTGTTCAGATGACCTATCCGGAGGTGGATACTTTTTTTAAGGAACATGTTATTGGAGATACACCTATAGATTATGATGTTTATTTTTCAAAGGTAGGTTTAGCTACAAAAGATGTTGAAGAGCCTACAGGTTACTTTTTTGATGGGCAAGTGCCTTATATGGATGTTGATGTGCAAAATGATAGTGTTGTTTTTATACGTGAGAATATAGAGTTGAATTCTTTCTTTGATGATTTAAAACTACAGGGAGGTGATATTTTTAAGGTGATAAACGGACAGGAGATTAATCTTGAGTCGCTTAGACCAATTATTGGGGAAAGTTTTAGTTGGACGCCAGAAACTGTAGTAAGTATGACTGTAGAAAGAGATGGTGAATTGGTTTCGGTTGAAGGTAAGGTAGGGCAACCGGTAAAAAAGGTAAAGAAAATTGCTCCTTTAGAAAATGTAGATCAGAAAATTATAGACTTACGTAAGGCTTGGTTAAAAGACTAAGGTTTAATAATGATGCTAAATAAAAAAACCGCCTACTTTGCAGTAAGGCGGTTTTTTATTGAGTTAGTTGTATTGTAATTAACCTAATGCAACTCTTTTAAAACCTGTTACTTCTAAATTAGAATCAACTGATTTTACATATTGAGCAACACTTTGTTTGCTATCTTTGATGAAATCTTGGTTTACTAAAGTATTGTCCTTAAAGAAACGCTTTATTTTACCTTTAGAGATATTGTCTAGCATTGCTTCTGGTTTTCCTTCTTGACGTAATTGATCTTTTGCAATTTCAATTTCTTTGTCGATCACGGATTGGTCAACACCATCTTCGTTTAATGCTACAGGGTTCATAGCGGCAGCTTGCATTGACACATCTTTAGCAACTTCTTCAGCACCTGGTACAGAAGCGGAAAGACCTGTTAAAACAGCTATTTTGTTTCCTGCGTGAATATAAGAACCTACAAAAGGAGCACTTAACGTTTCAAAACCACCTATCTCAATTTTCTCACCGATAACACCTGTTTGCTCAGTAAGTTTTTCTTGAACGGTCATACCTTTATAATCAGCAGCCAAGAAAGCTTCTTTGGAATCAAAGTTGATTGCCAAGTCTGCTAATTCTGTAGCCAATGTTACAAAAGTTTCGTTTTTAGCAACGAAATCGGTCTCACAGTTCAAAGAAATAATAACACCACTAGTGTTGTCATCATTTACTTTAGCGATTGCTGCACCTTCAGAAGAATCTCTGTCAGCTCTTTTTGCTGCAACTTTTTGACCTTTTTTACGAAGAATTTCGATTGCACTTTCAAAATCACCTTCAGCTTCAACCAAGGCTTTTTTGCAATCCATCATTCCTGCACCAGTAGTCTTTCTTAATCTATTAACTTCTGCAGCTGTAATCTTTGCCATTTTTTTTACTTTTAATATACCCGTTTTAAGGGGTCGTTAGATTTATTTTTATAACAAATGTAGTAACTTATTCTACACCACCTTTAACGTTGTCTTGCCATTCTTTAAGCTCGTCCCACTTACCTTCAGCAGCCATTTTAGCTTGCTTTGGCCAAGAAGTTGGATCTAAATGAGCCATTCTAGAACTTGCCTCTGTCAAGATTTCCTTGATTTTTTCAGCATCTCCGTTAGAAAGATCTTCGTAAGTAGCAATACCGGCAGCAACTAAAGCTTCAGCAGCTTTTGGGCCAATACCTTCAACTTTTGTTAAGTCATCAGCTTCTGCTTTTGTATCGTTCGCAACAGCTTCTTTAGTAGCTTCAACGTTTACTTCAACATTTGGTACTTTGTCTACAACTGGTGCAGGTTTAGTGTCAACTTTTTCTGGAGTTGGCGCTGGTTTGTCTGCAACTGCTTTTTTCTTGGCACCTTTATCTTTTTTGTCAGATTTACCTTCAGAATCACCTTTTTCAGCTTTACGCTCAGCTAAACCTTCGGCAACTGCATTGGTAACTTCTGTCATGATAATATCAATAGACTTAGAAGCATCATCGTTAGAAGGTATAAGGTAATCTACATCTCTAGGATCACAGTTGGTGTCTACCATTGCAAAAATTGGAATGTTCAATTTTTGAGCTTCTTTAACTGCAATGTGCTCTCTCATTGTATCAACGATGAACAATGCACCTGGTAAACGTGTCATTTCAGAAATAGAACCTAAGTTCTTTTCTAATTTTGCACGTAAACGGTCAACTTGCAATCTTTCTTTTTTAGAAAGTGTAAGGAAAGTTCCATCTTTTTTCATTCTATCAATAGAAGCCATTTTCTTAACGGCTTTACGAATAGTAACAAAATTGGTTAACATACCACCTGGCCATCTTTCAGTGATGTAAGGCATGTTTACGTTTGCTGCTTTTTCTGCAACGATGTCCTTAGCTTGTTTTTTGGTAGCTACGAAAAGTATTTTTCTACCTGACGCTGCAATTTTTTTAAGAGCCTCGTTGGTCTCATCTAATTTTGCAACTGTTTTGTAAAGGTTGATTACGTGAATCCCATTACGCTCCATGTAGATGTAAGGAGCCATGTTCGGATTCCATTTTCTTGTTAGGTGACCAAAATGTACACCTGCTTCTAATAATTGTTTTACTTCGACTCTCGCCATTTTAAATTTAGTTTACGTTCTTTTGAATTAGCAATGACAAAGTGGTATCTCGAAATATAATATCAAGAAGCCTTCATCATTTAGATGCTAAACTAATCTTACCTTCAATTTTTTGGAATTAAAGGATTTTTAATTGTCCTTAACGGACTTTCAATGAACTTGTTAATAATCTGGTTTCCCAGTGTGATAAAATATAAAAATAGGCACCCAAAAAGGGTGCCCTGTACTCTTGTAATCTCGAATTAACGTTTCGAGAATTGGAATTTTTTACGTGCTTTCTTCTGACCGAATTTCTTACGTTCAACCATTCTTGGGTCTCTAGTTAATAGACCTTCTGGTTTTAAGATTGATCTGTTCTCAGCATCTATCTCACACATTGCTCTAGATAAAGCAAGACGAATAGCTTCTGCTTGTCCAGTAATACCACCACCGTAAACGTTTACTTTTACGTCGTAAGTATCTAAGCTTTCAGTTAAGCTGAAAGGTTGCTTTACTTTGTATTGAAGCGTTGCAGTTGGGAAGTATACGCTTAAATCTTTATTGTTAATGGTAATGTCACCATTTCCATCAGAAAGATATACTCTCGCTACAGCGGTCTTTCTACGACCAATTTTATGAATTACTTCCATCTTATTTAATATCTTTTAAATTAACAACAGTAGGCTTTTGAGCTTCTTGTCCATGCTCCGTACCTGCGTAAACTTTAAGGTTTCTAAAAAGTTCTGCACCTAATCTGTTTTTAGGTAACATTCCTTTTATTGCTTTTTCAAGAATACCTTCTGGATTTTTATCCAACAATTGTTTTACGCTAGTAGTACGTTGTCCACCTGGGTAGCCAGTGTATCTCATATATGATTTATCAGACCACTTGTTTCCTGTAAGAACAATTTTCTCTGCGTTGATAATAACAACATTATCACCACAATCAACATGAGGGGTGAAACTAGGCTTGTGCTTTCCTCTTAACAAATAGGCGACTTTTGAAGCCATGCGTCCTAATGTTTCTCCTTCGGCATCTACCAATAACCACTCTTTGTTTACAGTTGTTCTGTTGGCCGAAACGGTCTTATAACTTAATGTATCCACTACTGCTATTTTTAACTATTATTTTAATCAATCCCGTGAAAGGGGCTGCAAATCTACAATTATTAACTTGAATTGCAAATACTTGTTTCTTATTTTTTTACATTTTTTAATTAAATGTAATTTCTAACCGGTTTATAGCCATCGTAGTACTGTTATTCTTATTGATTTTATTACCGATTCTGTAACAATTTAAAATATTCATTGTCTCTTGTAATAACCGATCAATCAATCAAAGAACATGTTATGATGCGTAGATGCTTAGTTACAAGTATTTTATATTTAATAATTTCAGCTACTGCTTTTTCCCAAACAGTTACAACAAAGGTACAAAGAGTATATACTACACAAAAAGTAAATTTAGGTGAGACCATTGCTATTGATGGTTTGCTGACCGATTTGGCTTGGAACAGCGTTCCTTGGGCTAGTGATTTTACCGTATTTGACCCTAATAATGGGGAAAAACCTAGTCAATCAACAAAGTTTAAGATTACATATGATGAAAAATTTCTTTATGTGGGTATTCACTGTTATGATAGTGTACCTTCTAAGATAGAAAAGAGGCTGGCAAGGCGTGATAATTTTTCGGGTGATTGGATAGAAATTAACATTGATAGCTATAACGATAAAAGAACGGGTTTTTCGTTTAATGTTTCTGCTGCCGGTGTAAAAGGGGATGAATTTATTTCTCAAAATGGCGATTTTTGGGATGCTAGCTGGAATCCTATTTGGTATACCGCTACACAGATTGATCATGAAGGATGGTCGGCAGAAATGAAAATACCTTTTAGTCAATTAAAATTTGGAGAACAAAAAGAGCAAATTTGGGGGCTTCAATTGAACAGACGTTTCTTTAGGGAAGAAGAACGGTCACTTTGGCAACCTGTCTCATTAGATGCTCCTGGTTGGGTTAGTGAGTTTGGAGTCTTAAGAGGTCTTATTGATATTCAGCCTCAAAAACAGTTGGAAATTCAACCATTTTTGGTAAATCAGTATGATGCTTATCCGTCACAAGCGGGCAACCCTTTTCGTGATGGTAGTGATTATGGTTTAAATGTGGGGTTAGACGCCAAAATAGGTTTGACCAATGATCTTACTCTAGATTTAACGGTTAATCCAGATTTTGGACAAGTAGATGCTGATCCAGGAGCTATTGCATTGGACGGATTTCAAATCTTCTTTGAAGAACGTAGGCCGTTCTTTATTGAAAACAAAAATATTTTCGATTTTGAATTTGCCGATGGTAATGATAATATTTTTTACAGTAGAAGAATTGGTAGAAGTCCACAAGGGTTTGCAAACAGTACTGAAACGGAATTTGTAGATCAACCTACAAATTCAACCATACTGGGTGCCGCAAAATTTTCAGGTAAAACCAAAAATGGATGGTCTTTGGGCTTATTGGAAAGTATTACGGGCAACATGTATGCAGATATAGAGGATCTTGCAGGAAATGAAAGATCAGAACTTGTAGAGCCGCTTACAAATTATATTGTGGGTAGGGTACAAAAGGATTTTAACGAACGTAATTCTTTTATTGGAGGAATATTTACTGCAACGAATAGAAATATTCCTGATAATCTCGATTTTTTAAGAAGTAGTGCCTACACAGGTGGGGTAGATTTTAAACATAGTTGGAAAAACAGAAATTATTATGTTGAAGGAAATATTGTAGGCAGTCATATTACGGGCAGTCAACAAGCTATTGAACGAACACAGAATAGTATTACGCACTTATTTCAAAGGGTAGATGCTAGTCATGTTGATGTAGACCCTGATCGTACCTCTTTAACGGGTAGCGGTGGTAAGTTGGCACTCGGAAAAGCAGGAGGTGGGAATTGGCGATATGATGGCGGAGTTATTTGGAGGTCTCCAGAATTGGAACTCAATGATATTGGATTCTTAAGGCAGGCAGATGAAATTAAGCAAACGGCTAACGTTCGTAGGTTGTTCATAAAGCCTACTAATTTTTATAGACGTGCAAACTTAGGGTTAAGTCAATACTCTACGTTTGATTTTGATGGAAATTATAATAGAATTCAATATGAATTCCAGGGTTTTATAAACTATAAAAATAATTGGTGGACAGAGGTTGGTGCTGCCCATAAACCCCGTATTTTTTCAAATACCGTTCTTCGTGGCGGACCTCGTTGGCGTTGGTCTGATGAAAACTTCGCTTACCTTTTCTTTGGCTCGGATAGTAGAAAAAAAATGAGCTTTACTTTAGGGTATGTGAATAGCCAGGCGGCAGAAAATAACTTTTCTTTAAAGCGATATGTGTTTAGATTATACTACCAACCTTTTGATGCTTTTAATCTTTCTATCTCTTCTGAGTTTGAAGAAAACCCTAATAAAACGCAATATGTGACGGAAACTAGTTTTGATGGTGATGCAAGGTATATTACCGGTAATATTGATCAGAAAACATTTAGTACTGCTATCCGCTTTAATTATAGTGTAAATCCAAACTTATCCATTCAATATTATGGTGAGCCATTTATTTCTAGAGGAACTTACACTGATTTTAATTATGTAAATAACCCTATTGCTGAGAACTTGAGCGAACGTGTAACGTTATTTTCCGAAAATCAAATATCAGGATCAGCCGACACCAATAATTATTTGATAGATGAAGATATTGATGGTGCCATAGATTATCAAATAGAGAATCCTAACTTTTCGTATGTTCAATTTAGATCAAACCTTGTACTAAGGTGGGAATACATACCTGGTTCGGAAATCTTTTTGGTATGGTCTCAAGGTGTTGTGGGTACAGGTGATCCCAGTGAAACATTGGGTAGAAATTTAGATCGACAAATACTAGGGCAGAAAAAGGATAATACAATTTTGCTCAAAGCAACTTACAGGTTTATTCTATAAAGAATTGATTCTTGAAGGTATCCATTTATCGATTTTTGAAATAATACCAAGTTTTTTTCGTTTTTAGGGGTGTACAACCAATAAAACAAAAAGATGTATAAGCATATTTTATGTATTGCAGGGATAGTGTTAACACTAATTTCCTGTAGTTCGGATAAGGATGAAACACAGACTGAAGCTGAAGTTCAAAGCACGGCCATAATTGGTACATGGGATGCTACTGAGCTAGAAATAGATAATGAGACAGCAAGTGATGATGCAAAATTTGGAAAGCAAATATTGGATTTTCTTACGGCTGATAACTGCTTCATTATAACATTACAGTTTAATGAGGATTTAACGGCAAGCGCATCTAATTCTGCTAATTATATTGAAGTAAATGCGACCGCTACAGGTTTGGATATTCCTTGCCCTACAGATTCGGATGTTAATGAAAGTACCTATACCTTTGACGGTGAAACGGTCACAACTATTGATGAAAATGGCGATGAGTTGGCAATAGGTGTTTCTATAGAAGGAAACATTATGACGGTTGATGCCAGTGATTTGGATATTCCAAATTTTTCAGAAGACGGACAATTGATATTTGTAAAACGATAAAAGTTTGCTAAGTATAAAAAAAATAAGACCCTTGTCAATTGACAAGGGTTTTTTATTGCTTGTAGAATTTTGTTTTTATATTCTGATGTTCAGATTGTATGGTAATCATGTACAAACCTTTTTCTAGGTTAAAAACAGGTATGTTCAATGAGTTTCTTTTAATGTCCCATTGGTGAAAGATTACTTGGTTGCCATAGCTATCCCTAACGGTTATAACGGCATTCTTGTCATTTTTTAGACCAAGTACATTGATAACGTTGGTTGCCGGATTAGGAAAAACTTTAACATCTTGTGCCGCTAATTGGGTAGCGCTAAAGATGGTAAAAGCTAGAATGATTAAAATCCTTTTCATGAAAAATAGCGTACCTCATGAGAGAAGTACGCTATATGCTAACGTTCTAGAAATGTATTTTCGTCTCCCTTTAAATAAACTTTAACTTTCTAGAAGGTAAAATAGGTTTGGCTAGTAGACGTATTGTCATTACTATCTTTAGAAATTACCTGAACATGATACTGTTCTCCTGCTGTTATGCTATAGTTGGTGTTCAGGTTTGTGGTGTTTTCTAGAATTAATTCCAAATTTCCAAAAACGCCAATGTATACATCATAATTAACAATGTCATTATCCAGGTCTTCGCCTATCCATGATACGGTCACAGTACCGTCATTATTTTCGGAAACTGTGATTTCAGCAGGGAACGGCGCAAAATTCTCTGTGCTTGTACCTTCGGAATAGAAATTCCAAGTATCACTTGCTAAAGATTTATCTTCAAGAATTGCTGTAACTTTCCAAGAGAATTGAGTTCCCTTTGGTAGACCTACTTCCAATGAGGTTGCATTTACGGTTCTTGTATCGGTCGAATTGTTTTCTTGGTTCGTGATTTCCAAATCATAAGATGTTGCATTAGAAGAGGCCGACCATTGAAATTCAATATTTACACCATCGGTTCCATTGTCTTCTCCTTCGGTACAAATTAAATTGTTGTCTGGAAAAATTAGATTAAAGGAGCCTAGTTCTTTTTCTATAGGTGGAGTGGTGGTATCATTATCTTTGCCGCCGCAAGAAGCTACTAGAATTCCTGCCAAAATTAATTTTATAGCTAATCTCATTTTTTTACAAATTTTAAGTTGATTTCTTTATCTCCCTCTATAATGGTAAGCATATATATGCCTGGAGATAAGTTAGAAATATTCATTTCTAAAGTGCCGTTGCCAATCAAGCGATATTCTTGTAATAAGGTAACTCCGCTTAAGTTTGATAGAATTAGTTGAGCATTGGTCATCAAATCTAAGCCGTCAACCTTTAATATATCGGCAACCGGGTTAGGTGATAAAATGGCATTACTGATTACAACACTATCATTGAATACTCCTTGGCAAATTTTATCGGTTTCTATGGAGATAACATTTGCCCCTTGATCTAGTGGGAATGATAATTGGTGATTGTCAACATTCTCCACTTGAAAAGAATATGTTTTGTCATTAACCAAAACCTGATAATTTTTACTGCCTGAAACTACAATGCTTGCTTTTTTAGCGGTATAATCTATTACCGTCTTCCCTGAAATGAATTCTTCTGGGGTTTCAATATTCAAACTAAATTCAACATTGGGTGCGCCAACTAGTCGACCGATTTCTGAATTGGCAACAATGGTATAAGAACCTGGTTCTAGATCAGTAACCATAAGTGTACTCCCGTTCTGTTGTGTATAGTTAGCAGAGAAATTATTTGGCCCAGTTATCGCTAGTATATGTGTTTGATTAACTTTAAACTCAACAGTAAGCATCCCGTTTGCGGTGTCTGGGCAAGAAGTGCTCGTAGCTTTTGCAGTAAAATCATCTGGTTTTGGCACTAAAATATCTTGGTAGCTACAACCAGTGCTACCAACTACAGCGCCAATAGGAGTATTTTCACAAACATCAATAACATTAGGTACACCGTCATGGTCATCATCATTATCTGATAATTGACTTTCTGAACAACCATATGCATTTACGTCTTCATCACTTGGAGTATTTGGGCAAATATCATTTGTATTGTCAACCCCATCTTTATCGTCATCTAATTGGCTTTCTGTGCATCCATTAGCATTTACATTATTTCCTATGCTTGTATTTGGGCAAAAATCATTAGAATTCTTAACACCGTCGTTATCATCATCTGCTTCACCATCAACACCATTTATACTTATAGTGATTGTATTTCTATATAACGTTAAGCCAGGTACACTAGAATTGGTAATTACACAATCATAAACCCCAATATCGGTTACTGTTGATGAAAGTATAGAAAATGTAGCACTTGTTTCGTTTGGTAAATTAGTTCCATCTTTTCGCCATTGAAATTGATTGATGGCATGTGATAGACCGGTAACAGCTAAGTTTGCTTCATCACCTAGTTCTAATTCTATTTCTTCTTCATTATTTAAATTACGCTGCGGTTGTATGCTAAACGTAGTATTTATAGAATTTATAACTGAATTGTCTAAATCACTGAATGTTAGGTTGTTGTTTTTAAGAACTACACTTTTTGAAAGGCTTGAACTAAAAATAGGAATGTTTCCAGATAAGCTGCAGTTTTCACATCCAAAAGCTCTTAGTTGTGCTAAATTTCCAATTTCCGCAGGTATGCCTCCAGTTATAGAATTATTACTAAAATCTGCGGTGCCTAAACTACTCATGTTACCCATTTCACTTGGAATGGTACCTGTTAATTCATTAGTATTTAGAATTAAAAGTTCTAGTTGGGTAAGGTTTCCTATTTCGGGCGGAATGGAGCCAGAAAAATTGTTGCTGTCAAACCATAAAGTTTTTATTGAACTTAGGTTGCCAATACTTGCAGGTATGCTTCCGCTTATTTGATTGTTAGATAGATAGAAGTTTTCTAAAGATGTAAGATTACCTATCTCAGAGGGTAAACTACCAGAAAGATTGTTTTCTCGCAACCCAATCTCTTTTAGAAGTGTTAAATTTCCAATGCTTGACGGGATACTTCCAGAAAAATTATTGTTATTCAACCTTAATTTTTCAAGTTTTGTTAAGTTGCCAATTTCTTGTGGTAATGGTCCGTAAAAATTGGAACGGAACAAGGCAAGGTCTTCTAATTGAGTTAGATAGCCAATTTCTGGGGGTATACTGCCTGACATTTGTGTGTCACCTAACCTAAGAAAAACTAATTTAGTAAGGTTGCCTATTTCTGTTGGAATTGTACCTGTAATGTTTGTAGAGAATAAATTTAATTCTAAAAGTTCGGTAAGATTATAAATTTGAGATGGTATTTCGCCGGTTAAATCATTATTCCCGAGTACTAAATTTTTAAGATTAGTTAAGTTACCTAGTTCTTGTGGAATAGTGCCTGTTAGTTGATTGCCGTAAAGACTTAAATAGGTCAATGAGGTTAAATTCCCTAAGAATACTGGTATGGGACCAGATAATTGATTTAAGGTAAAATCCATTTGTTGAATTGAGCTTAAATTACCAAGGTCTATTGGTAGAGCACCGGTAAGATTGTTAGAATTTAGAAGTAAAATTTCTAAATTTGATAAATTGCCTAATTCACTAGGAACATTTCCCGTTAATTGATTTGTGCGGAGATTTAGTCTTTCTAATTTTAACAAATTTCCGAACTGTTCGGGAATTTCCCCTGTAAGGTTATTTCGCCCAAGGTCTATCCATTCTAGTTCTGTAAGATTGCCAATTTCATTTGGAATTTCTCCTGTTAAATTACGACTATCTAAAATTAGAGTTCTTACCCTACCTTCGGTATTTAATGTTATTCCTGCCCAAGTGCTGATATCTGCATTTAAGTCCCAAGAAACGGTCCAGTTGTCGCCGTCCGTAGCATTGTATAGTGCAATTAAAGCATCGCGGTCAAGATTAGTAGTTGTGTCGTCACCCAAAACTTTTAAATTGTCTACTATTATTGAGCTTGCAGGACTTGTGTTGGCTCTAAACATTAACTCAAACGCATAATCTTCTTCAGTATCCGTATCAAAATCAAAAGTATAGGTATGCCAAGCTCCGTCACTTTCTAAAGGAATAAATTCATGGATATATTGAATGGTATAACTTCCTTCGTCTTTAACTATATCTAAATAGGCACTTAGATTATTACCTGCTTCTGTACTTACTTTGTAATCAAAGGAAAAGGTATGGTTGGTGTTTGGTTCTAAAACTATACTGCTGGCATTCCAAGTGCTTAGTACGGTTTGGTTTACTAGAGTGTTGTTCAAACCTAGTTCCAGGGAGAAGTTACCTTCTGTGGCATCTGTACTTTTATTGATGCCATTTTCATTTGTGATACTCCAATTTACTGGTGATTCTGGACTTCCGGACCAACTTTCAAAGCTGGCATTTTGTAAATAATTCGTTTGCGATAATCCTTTAAAGCAAATCAAAAAGAGGGCTGCCAAAAGCAGCCTAGCGTAGATTTTAATCATAAAAATATCTGGTTAGTAAAGCACTAATATAAATATTAGCGTTTTCTTAACAACATATTTTCGATAAAATACCACAGTAACTTTCTTACATTTTTTGGCGTATTTGTGTAGTCTCTGTATTTTAATGGGCTACCAACCAATTATCACCTAAGCCAACTTCAACATCTAAAGGAACTGCTATTTTGTATGCATTTTCCATTTCTGATTTAATCAGTGTTTGCAATTCTTCTAATTCTGGTTTGTAGATATCGAATACCAATTCATCATGTACTTGCAGTAACATTTTAGATTTGTAATTGCCTTCTTCTAACTTTTTATGAATGTTGATCATGGCAATTTTAATGATATCTGCCGCACTACCTTGAATAGGTGCGTTTACAGCATTTCGTTCCGCAGCGCCACGTACTATTGCATTACTGCCGTTTATATCCTTAAGGTATCTTCTTCTACCCAACACCGTTGAAACATAACCGTTTTCACGTGCAAAATCTACCTGCTCGCTCATGTAGTTTCTTAGCTTAGGATAAGTCTTGTAGTAGGTGTCTATCAGTTCTTTTGCTTCTTTTCTTGATAAGTCCGTTTGGTTACTTAATCCAAATGCAGATACGCCATAGATGATACCGAAGTTAACTGTCTTGGCATTGCTACGTTGTTCTCGTGTAACTTCATCCAATGGTACATTAAATACCTTAGATGCTGTAGAAGCGTGAATATCCTCTCCATGTTTGAAAGCCTCTATCATGGTAGTTTCTTCACTTAAAGCTGCAATTATACGTAATTCTATTTGTGAATAATCTGCCGCTAACAACGTGTAGTTCTCATCTCTTGGTACAAAAGCTTTTCTTACTTGTCTTCCACGCTCTGTTCTAATTGGAATGTTTTGTAAGTTAGGGTTGTTGCTACTTAACCTTCCGGTAGCTGCAACGGTTTGCATATAATCGGTATGCACTCTTCCTGTAGAAGGCTCAACCTGCTCTGGCAATGCATCAACATAGGTGCTTTTTAATTTAGCAAGACCTCTGTAATCCAATACATTTTGTACAATTTCATGGTCTTTAGCCAAAAAGGATAATACATCTTCCGCGGTAGAATATTGACCTGTTTTGGTTTTTTTAGGTTTGTCTACCAGTTTTAGTTTGTCAAATAAAATTTCACCTAATTGCTTTGGAGACCCTATATTAAATTCTTCACCGGCAACTTCATAAATTTTCTTCTCAAGGTTAGAAATGTCGTTATTCAAGTCTTCGGAGAGTGAATTCAAGAATTCGTTGTCTAAATTGATTCCTTCTAGCTCCATATCCGCCAGTACACGTAGTAGGGGAATCTCAATATCTTGAAATAATTTTTCTGTATTTGCCTCTTTTAGTTCTGGTCTAAAATGCTGTGCAAGTTGAAAGGTAATATCTGCATCTTCTACTGCATATTCCGTTTGTTTTTCTAACGGAACATCACGCATACTCAATTGATTCTTGCCTTTTTTGCCAATAAGTTCAGTAATGGATACTGGAGTGTAATTTAAATAGGTCTCTGCCAGAACATCCATATTATGACGCATATCCGGATTAATTAGATAGTGGGCCAACATAGTATCGAATAAAGGTCCTTTGACATCAATATTGTATTTATCCAATACCTTAATATCATACTTTAAATTCTGACCTATTTTTTCAATTTCTTCGGCTTCAAAGAAAGGGCGTAACTCTTCTAAAAGTGCCTGTGCTTCTTCTTTGTTATCCGTAAAAGGAATGTAAAAACCTTTTGTTGCTTCCCAAGAGAAAGCAATTCCTACCAATTCAGCGGTCAACGGGTCCAAGCCTGTAGTCTCGGTATCAAAACAAACCGAAGTTTGCTGCATTAAATTTTTTAAGAAAAGCTTCATGGCCATACCAGGAGCTACACTTTGGTATGAGTGTGCTACATCTGCAATGGTTTTTCTACTAGAAAAGTCTTTTACGGTTGCTCCGGCATCTGCAGAACCCCCAAATAAAGAGAATTGCCCTGACCCCGCATCTTGTTTTTCTTTTTTAGCAGTTGCTGTGCTGGTAACCTGTGTAACGGTTTCTTCTGTTTCTTCCGAGAATATTTTAATGAATTGATCCTTTAATCTTCTAAATTCCAATTGTTCAAATATCTCTTGTACCTTCTCAAAATCCGGTACTGAAAGTTCATAGTCCTTAGCGTTGAAAGTAACGTCGCAATCAATGCATATGGTGGCTAATTTTTTAGAAAGTATACCCAATTCTTTGTTTGCTTCTACTTTTTCCTTCATCTTACCTTTCAACTGATCGGTATTTGCCAATAGATTTTCCATAGATCCAAATTGGGCAATGAATTTTTTTGCAGTTTTATCTCCCACACCTGGTAATCCGGGTATGTTATCACTGGCATCGCCCATCATACCTAAGTAATCTATTACCTGCTCCGGTCTTTCTACACCAAAACGTTTTTGAATTTCCGGAATTCCCCAAATTTCAATACCGTTACCCATTCTTGCAGGGCGGTACATAAATATGTTTTCGGAAACCAATTGCCCAAAGTCCTTATCTGGCGTGACCATAAACACTTTGTAGTCTTCCTTTTCAGCTTGTTTGGATAATGTGCCTATAATATCATCTGCTTCCCAGCCTTCCAAAACCACACAAGGTATGTGCATAGCCTTAAGTATATCTTGTATGTAGGGTACGGCTATCCTAATGGCATCTGGGGTTTCATCTCTGTTTGCCTTATATTCGGCAAACATCTCAGTTCTTTCAACGCTACCGCCTTTATCGAAGCAAACGGCTAAATGATCAGGTTTTTCACGGCGTATTACATCGAATAAGGAATTCATGAAACCCATAATGGCAGAGGTGTCCATGCCTTGAGAGTTTATTCTTGGATTTTTTATAAGCGCATAGTAACCACGAAATATAAGTGCGTATGCATCTAGCAAAAAGAGTCTTTTTTGATCTGCCATTTTTAAGTATTGTATGAAAAAGGATAAAAGTACAAATTGATAGGGAAACATTAAGGCAGAATACCTGAATGCTTAGAAGTTTTGTTATTCAATATTTATTTTTCAGGAGATTCATAATCGCCATAAATTCTAAAATATTTATAAACGTAATAATCAATGTTTTCATCCTCATTATTTTCAAATTCCTTATACCTTATTTCGAGATTGCCTATATCTATCAGGTTTACTTCAAAAAGTTCCATAATCAATTCGGTATTGTCGATTGTATTTGTGAGTTTAAAAATAACCTTGTTCCCTGGCATTATTTTCCACTCTCCATTATCGCTAGTTTTTGCATCAATTTCACAAAAATCAGTTCCTCCCGAATTATTTTCGGTTTCATAATAATCTTCAAAGTAAAGACTGCCATCTTCGAAAAGAATAAATTCTGTTTGACTTTCACATATACCTGTAGATAAATTATCTACTGAAGTACCATCCTTGAAATAAATAATTCTTTTAGTCCCGACCCATTTACCGGCAATCTGTTCTTTAAAAGTATACTCTTCTTCTATAGTGCACCCAGATAATAAAATCAACATACCAGCTAGAAATAAATAGACTGTTTTCATTTATGTTATTTTAGAAATGGTTTGAGGAATAATAGTCGGCTTCTTTTTCTTGAAGTATGTCATAATAATCGACACCGAATAAATATTGCACATTATATAAACCTTGATGTAAAGGAGCATTTAAATCTGTATAAAAGACTTTATTGTATTTTTTGAAGAAATCGCTTTTTTCTTCTAACCTTTTAATAAGTTCTTTAGTATATGCATTGATAAAAAATGCACCGGTATATTGATAAACATGAATAATTTCATGTGCTATAACCGCTTCTATGTCAATGTTGATGTTGCGTTTAAATTGAATTGTATTGTATACAGCTACTCCAAATGGTTCACTATCTTCTAATTTAGGCAATTTTTCATTTTTGAAAATAAAATGACCAGAGTATAATGTTCTTTTAAAATCAAATTTTGAGGTGGTAAATCCATATGCATTACCGTAAAGTGCAAAAGGTAAAATCCGGTATCGAAGTTTTTTTTCTCGCTTAAAATCATATTCTAGATAATTAAAACCAAAATCTATATGCCAACGTTCCCAAAAGTTCCGATTGGCGGCAGCGTTATAAATGATGGAGTTACCTGCCGAATTTAAAATCTTAGAAGGCCATATATAGGCATAGTTGTCAGTTCTATGAAATTGCCTTACCAATCTTTTGCTTTCAAAAGTTAAGTAACCTCCTAAAGCACCTTGATACATACCTTTGAAAAAAACCTTGGAACCCTTTTCATTAGGTTTCTTATTGATCAATGCTCCAACGCCGCCTATGATAGCTTTTGAACCTACATTGTAGAAAGCTGCTTGTGAATCATTTCTTTGTGGATATAAATATCCTGAAATCAATAAAATTAGAATTATCCTCATGGTTGGTTTTGACGGGAATCTGAAATCAAAAACCACGCCATTTGTAAGATTTTTCAGAAATAATCTTAACTTTTTAAATAACTATCTGAAGGATTGTTAACATGACCTACTTTAGTGTATGTTCTATAGGTAAACCCTGGGTGAATACAATATCCGCCAGTTTCCCCTTTTTTATTGATGGCGATAAAGCCTATTTGAAAGTCTTGTTTGTCCTTATTTTTTGCAATAATTCTTTTTACGCCTTCTTCACATGCCTCTTGTGGCGATTTTCCTTGGCGCATTAATTCTACGATCAGAAAACTACCAACGGTTCTTACCACTTCTTCGCCAACGCCTGTTGCTGTTGCTCCGCCAACTTCGTTATCTACGAAAAGTCCAGCGCCAATAATAGGGGAGTCGCCAACTCTACCTGCCATTTTATATGCCATTCCGCTTGTGGTACATGCACCTGCAATGTCTCCATCGGCATCAATGGCCAACATGCCTATGGTATCATGATTTTCAATATTTATTATTGGTTTGTACTGCGATGTTTTTTTCCATTCTTCCCATGCTTGTTTGGATTCTTCAGTTAAAAGATTTGTCTTTTCAAAACCTTGCTCGTATGCAAATTGCTCAGCACCTTTGCCGGCAAGCATTACATGAGGCGTTTCTTCCATCACTTTTCTGGCCACTGAAATTGGGTTTGCAATGTTCTGCATAGCCAATACTGCCCCACAGTTCCCATCTTTGTCCATAATACAAGCGTCTAGGGTAACATTGCCATCCCTATCCGGTCTTCCGCCATTACCTACGGTGCTATTGCTTAAATCGTTTTCTTCAACCATAACACCTTGGTGAACTGCATCAAGAGCGTTACCTCCTTTTTCAAGAACTTCCCATGCTTTGGCGGTGGCGTTTCCAAAATTCCATGTACAAATAGCAATAGGTAGCACTGGTGTATTGTCTATTGTACCTACTGCAGGGATTTCTTTGTACGATGATAATATAGGTGCAGAAACGATACCGGCGGCAACTGTACTTGAATTTCTTAGAAACTTTCTTCTTTTCATGGGTTTGGTTCTTTACTTTTAATGATCTTAAATATAGCAATATGATAGTAGAAGTTTGTGCTAATTCTTTAGAATCTGCCATGGTAGCAGAACGTGCTGGAGCAGACCGTATTGAGTTATGTACAGAGTTGGCGGTAGGTGGGTTAACACCTTCTTTTGGGATGTTAAAAGCGGTTAGGGAACAGGTTTCTATTCCCGTCCATGTATTGATAAGGCCTAGAAGTGGAGATTTCACCTATTCCGATGAAGAGTTGCATATAATGATTTCGGATATTGAACTTTGTGCAGAATTAGGTTTTGATGGTGTTGTGTCTGGAGTGCTTTTGAATAATTTTACCTTGGATATTGATCGTACGCATAAACTTAAATTGGCGGCCGGTAGTATGCACTTTACATTCCACAGGGCCTTTGATTGGGTTAAGAACCCGAAGGAAGCATTGTTGGAACTGGAAAGAATGCGAGTGAATACCATTTTGTCATCGGGTCAACAGCGTTCAGCTCCAGGCGGAATAGACTTTTTGGTGGATCTAAAGGCTCAAAATACGGCAATTGAAATAATGCCAGGTTCGGGCGTAAATGCCGGCAACGTTCAAATGTTCAAGGAGCAGGGTTTTAAGGCAGTACATTTATCGGGTACCGCTATGAAACAAAAGTTGCCATCAAAACCATTGATTTCCATGAATTCTGAAGGTTTTTTGAGCGATGATCATATTGCCGTTACTCAATTTGAGAACATTGAAACAGTCGTATCCAAGGTTAAATAAAATGTAAATGAGCGCATATACCACTGTTATACAGATATCTTTGTAAAAAAAAAAGAACATGATTCGTTGGCTTATTTTCGTTTTGGCATACATTGCTTTAAGTTTTTATGTACTTCAGGCATTAAGAACCATTTCAAAACAGCCTTGGTGGTCTTGGCTTTATATAGCAGTTTCACTTGCTGTTATGTTAAATTTTATATATCAATTTACTGCGGGAGAAGAAACGGGGCGTGTTTTAAGTATACCTAAAAGTTATGCCTTTGGGTTTTTGTTGACCATGCTAACCTTCAATATTATTACTATTGTATTTTTGTTTTCAGAGGATATTTATCGGCTTATTTCTGGTTTATATCAAAAATTATATGGGGCGGAAAAACAATTTGGCTTGCCTGCACGTAGGCGATTTTTAAGTTTGTTGGCTTTGGGGATCGCAGCTGTGCCTTTTGGTGCTCTTTTGTACGGTATGTACAAGGGTAAATACAATTTTAAGGTATTGAAGTATAATTTAGAATTTGATGATCTTCCAGATAGTTTTGATGGGTACCAGATTACACAAATATCTGACATACATAGTGGAAGTTTTGATGATAGAAAAAAAATTGAATATGCTATAGACTTGATCAATCAGCAAAAAAGTGATGTATTGCTTTTTACTGGAGATATGGTGAACAATATGACCTCTGAAATGGAACCCTGGGCGGATTTGTTTAGCACGCTAGATGCTAAAGACGGAAAGTTCTCTGTGTTGGGAAATCATGATTATGGAGATTATATACCTTGGGAAACTGAAGAGTTGAAGAGTAAGAATTTAGAGGATCTTAAAGCTTTGCAGAAGCAAATGGGATTTGACCTTTTGCTCAATGAACATAGGTATCTTAAAAAAGGAGAGGATAAGATTGCTTTAGTAGGTGTGGAGAATTGGGGAAAAGGCGGATTCAAGAAAGCCGGAGATTTAAAAAAAGCAGCTTCACAGATTAATGAAAATGATTTTAAAATATTAATGAGCCATGATCCTTCACATTGGGAAATGGAGGTTATTAAAGATGCTTACCACTATCATTTAACGTTAAGCGGCCATACTCACGGTATGCAATTTGGGATTGAAATACCGGGGTGGATCAAATGGAGTCCGGTAAAATGGAGATACCCATATTGGGCAGGTATTTATAAAGAGATGGGGCAATTTCTGAATGTGAACAGAGGATTTGGTTTTTTAGGGTATCCTGGTAGAGTTGGAATTTGGCCAGAGATTACGGTGATAACTTTGAGAAAAAAGGCATTAACATGATTTTAACCCTTTTACAGGGCTACAAATAGATAGGCAAGAGTAGTATTTTAACAATTTTTACTACATTTGGCTAACATAGAAAAGTATTTTATATGTCCAAATTTGGTGAACTAATAGATTTAAAGGTACCCGTTCTTCTGGATTTTTATGCAGAGTGGAACGAACAGTCAACTGCAATGCACCCTGTGCTTAGAGATGTAGCTGCGGCTTTAGGTGATAGAGGTAAGGTTATAAAAATCGATGTGGACAAGAACAAAGAACTTTCACAGGCCTTACGGGTTAAAGGTTTGCCTACGCTAATGATCTACAAGAAAGGCGAAATGGTTTGGCGCCAAAGCGGTGAGCAAGACGCTAACACTTTAATTGGTATTCTCAAAGAATACGTGTAATCTATCTCTCTTCATTTCATTTCTAAAACACTTTGGGCTTTCGCCCAAAGCTTATTGTTGTGTAGAAATATCTATTGTATCTTCTAATATATCCGTTTTGGTATTATCTGGTAATATGGTATCGGATATTGGCATGGTATCCATCATGTCTGGATTGGAATCCAATACATCTTGCGGCATACCCATATCATCTTCGTCTTTATAGAAGTGTTGAAACTTGTCAATATACTCATTGAATATCAATGTTTCTTTTTCTGCAATATCCTCACTGTCATTTGTGATTACAATATCAATATTGCGCCTGTAAGCTTCCATATCGGCGATAATATCATCAATGTTATTATATTGTTCGTCTAAGCTGGTAGAGGCATAATATTCCAATCTTTCTTGATACTTTTTCTTCAGTTTTTCAAAAAGCTCACGGGCTTTATTGCTTTCGCCAACTTTGTAATAACCATCAATAAATGGTTCTACTAAAGTGTAATAGCCAAACTTGTCTACAGGCATATTGGTCAAAGATATTTCAATAATATCCTTGGCTTTGTCCATTTTGTTCTCCTTGATCAGCCCTTCGGTTAAGCGCGCCAAATTGCCTCTGAACGAAACACTCTGAATACGTGTTTGCGTATCATGGTAAATATCACCACCAGAGTTGCCCCAATCCCAACCGGTTACAATGTCATACATTAGATCGGTATCTATTCTACCTAATTCAAAAGCATTAGGTCTTTCTGTTCTTATAGGTACTAATTTATAGGCTAAACCATCTAATTGTAAGTAGTCTTTCATCCAAAGATATTCGGCATCATCAAAACTTCCTCCAGAAAAGTACAAAGGACGTTTCCAGTCGTTGTTCGCCAAAATATCAAGCATCATCATGCTTTTCTTGGTAATGGCGCCAGGTAAGTCTATATCAATATAATCTACAATTAAATCGGCATCTTTTTCCTTTACCAAACCACTACTTAATACATTCTGTTTGTTGACGGGAACCCTAATTTTGTTTGTAGGGTAGTAAACAATGTTTTGCGTATCTTCAGAATACTGACTTAAATCTGCCCCATTCTGCTCAAATAAATACTTTAGTTTGGTTCTAGGTTTGTCGCTGTCGATCCAATTGATGAAATCTTTAATTGGCCATCTATTCTCGGTAATGCCTTGGTGGTACAATACGTCCCTAGACCCCCATCTGTATTTTTCATGGGTTATTTGAGAGGGTATAGGTGCGCTCTCATAAGCCGCCGCTTTCATTTGATCTACATACCAATCTGTTTCAAAAAGGCTAGTACAAACTATGCGTACATCTGTTCTATAATGTTCTATTTCTTGGGCATACCAAATAGGGAAGGTATCATTATCTCCAATGGTGAACAATATAGCACCAACATCTTCTTGACAAGAATCTAAATATGCTTTTGCTGATGAATTCGCCGTAAATCTATTTGACCTATCGTGATCATCCCAGTTTTGTACCGCCATAACCGTTGGTACGGCAAGTAAGGTAGCAACGACTACAACAGGTGCCAATATTTTTGGTGTGATCCAATCTTTGAAACCATCATAAAGACCATACACTCCAATGCCTATCCAAAGGGCAAAAACATAGAACGACCCTACTAAGGAGTAGTCGCGTTCACGTGGCTGAAAGATGCCTGGATTGGTGTAAAATTGAATTGCCAGCCCTGTAAAAAGAAAGAAAATCAACAGCACCCAAAATTGTCTTTTGTCTTTAGATACTTGAAAAATAATTCCAATAATTCCTAGAATCAATGGTAAAAAGAAATAGGTGTTTCTGCCAGGATTGTTTTGTATGTCGCTAGGTAGATTGTTTTGACTACCTAAACGCCAGCTATCAATAAAATTGATTCCGCTCAGCCAATTACCATTTTCATTGTAACGGCCCTGAACATCATTCTGTTTTCCAACAAAATTCCACATAAAATAACGTAAATACATGTAGTTGAACTGAAACTCGATCATGTATTCTATATTGTCCCACAATGTTGGTGGTTGCACTTCTATGTATTCATCAAAACGTTTTAAGAAACTGATGTATTGATCCGCCCCGATTTCGCCATTCGCAAAACCTATTTTAACCTGCTCTGCCGCTTGTCTTAGTTCTTGGTTGGGCTGGGTAATCCTGAAATCCAAAGCTCCAAAATAGCGCATGTAATTCTCTGCATTTTGAGAGCTCCACATTCTCGGTAATAAACCTTGGTGCTTTGGATTTGGACCTTGAATGGCATCTTTGTATTTATTTACAATTATATATTTACCTAGCGTATAATCTTTTTCATATTTTGGTTTGCCGTCTTGATCTTCGCCTGGTGCTGCAAACATATCGGAATAATAGGTGCCGTAAACGGGACTATCCACACCTGGGTATTGCTCCCTGTTATAGTACGCTAAAAGAGCTCTCGCATCTTCAGGGTTGTTTTCGTTAATTACGACTTTGGCATTTGCCCTTATGGGCAACATTAGCCATGAAGAAAATCCTAAAAACAAAAACATCATACATAAAACAATGGTGTTTGCTGTTTTGTAATTGTTCTTACGCGTATAGATTAAGCCAAAATAAAAAGCGGCAATAAATAACAGGCCAATGATTATTGATCCAGAATTAAAAGGTAAGCCTATACTGTTTATAAAAAAGACTTCGCCCCATCCAAATAATTTTAATACGTAGGTCAATGAGAATTTATAAACCAACATTAAAATGGCAATGACGATAATGTTAGCCAGTAAAAAATTCTTTACCGTTGTTTTTTTGTAGGTTTTAAAATAGTAAAGTAGACCAATTGAAGGTATGGCCAAAAAGCCCATAAATTGAATACCGAAAGTAAGGCCTACAACAAAGGAAATCAATATAATCCATCTATTCCCTCTAGGGTCGTCTAAATTATCTGTCCATTTAAGACCTAACCATAACAAAAGTGCCATAATGAAACTGGCCATGGCGTATACTTCTGTTTCCACCGCGTTGAACCAAAAACTATCAGAATAGGTAAATGCAAGGGATCCTACTAAAGCACTTCCAAATACCGCAATAGCCTTACTATTGGTAAAAGGACCGTCTTTATCTATCAGTTTTCTGGTGATATTGGTAATGGTCCAGAACATGAATAGAATGGTAAATGCGCTAGATACCCCAGATACTAAATTTACCATCATAGCTACTTGACTGGGTTCCAATGCGAACATGGCAAAGAAAGCACCGATCATTTGTAATAGAGGTGCCCCCGGTGGGTGACCAACTTGCAATTTGGCAGCGGTAGCTATATATTCACCTGCATCCCAAAAACTATTAGTGGGCTCAACGGTAATATAATACGTTATAAGGGCTATAAAAAATACGGACCATCCTAGTATGGTGTTCCACTTTTGGTAGTTGTTTGAAAACATGAAGCTTGGGTTAAACCTAAGTGGCGAATTTACTAATTAATATAGAAAGGAATAAACTATTTTTATAAACCTTTAACATGAGGCAATAAAGATTTTTTCAATTTTTACTTTAAAAAATATTTGGTGAAACCAAACTTTGTTTTAAATTTGCAGCCTCTTAAAAAGGTATTGGCCCATGGTGTAATGGTAACACTCCGGTTTTTGGTACCGTCATTCAAGGTTCGAGTCCTTGTGGGCCAACTAAGAGAACAAATAAAGTCCTAATGTCAATTGATGTTAGGATTTTTTGTTTTTATGACCTTTGTCATTTCTCTAGTGGTAAATTTGTGCAAAATTTGGCAAATGATACAATTTAGGTATCCTAATGTGAAGAAATGGTTAACAGTGTGTCAGTATTTTTGTACATTTAATCTAATAACGTTACAAATTCATCGGAAAAGAAACCATTTCGGTGTTGTTATTACATACTTTAGTACCCTAAAGAACTTAACCTTATGAAACTCTCTCCAAAAGTTTTAAAGATATTATTGGTCGTTGTTGTGCTTGGATTTGGAATAGGATTCTATTTGCAAGATGTGAAACATGAAGAAAGTACCGCTCACGCCTGGAAGGCCAATCGTTATAATTTAGAGCGGTTCAATAAAATCATGGAGTATAATAATAAAATGAACTCTAGTAACTGGCGAGTGCTAAAAGATAGCATTGATCAAGAATTAGATACTTTAATGATACTTCGTTTTCGTAAAGAGGTGGATAGTTTGGAAAATACCGAACCACAAGCTTACGGTGAACACCAAGAACAACATGCTTCTTTTGGACCTCAATAAGAAGCGGAGCTTGTGTTTTAAGATTTAACGGTTATTTTCAAATATGTCCGTCTGAGGGTTTTCTCCTTCAGTTTCTGTAGGTGCGATGGCTTCAGAAGCCCTTATAGCATCTTCTGTTAAATTTCTTTCAGTAATTTCTTCATCTATTTCGTCTAGTAAAGTGCCCATTTTTTGTTTGTCCTTTATCATTGCCCAGGTCATTACTAAACTTGTGGCAATAATGACGAACAGCAATATGCCAGATTCAAACCCTTCAATTTGAGCTTCACTAGGTATTGCATAAAATAGAAGAACTGTTATAAGGCCTCTTGGAGCAATAAATAATTGTGGTAGCATATCCTTCCCTACAAATATCATTAAAACCAGAAAACGTATGGCGTAGATAGATGTGATAATGAGTAGGCTAACAATTGCGACATTGATACTTAACAGTGATGAAAGCACAATGGTGATTCCAAATATAACAAAGAAGAAAGTCCGTACTACAAAAGCAGTTTCCAATGTTACTATATGTAGCTCGTGATATATTTGTTGCATTCGTTCAGACTCCAAGAAAATTTTGGTCTTACCAGGAAAAAATAAGTTTACATTCTTTACGATGAGTCCAAAAACGAGGATGATTATTAAAGAAGACAAATGCATTTTTTTACCGATGGCATATAGTAAAAGAAGTACCGCTATGAGAAGGAATAGTTTAGCCTGACTTTTAATTTTTTGGAATACCAATATTATGGCGTAACTGGCTACAAGGGCGATAACTATGGTAAGAACTAGGTTTAAGGCAAAGCCCGAGGCGCCTGTATCTTCTGCGGGGTTTAATTTGCCGGTTAAAAAATAGAACATCATTATGCCCATTATATCTGAAAATGTGCTTTCATAGATGTGAAATTCCTTTTTTTGTTCAGCTAATCCGCCTACGCTCGGAATAATTATGGCGCTGGATAATATGGATAAAGGGGTTGCGTAAAGCCATGCGGATTGCATGGTCATGTTCGGTATAAATTGGTATAAAATCAATGCTGCTACATATGCAGAACCCACTAAGCCAATTAATGCAACGGCCATAGATTTAATTATGGGCCATAACTTTTCTCTTTTCAGTTCTAGTTCTAAAGCTGCCTCAAGAACTATCATAATGAGGCCCACGGTACCTAAAATTTCTAAAGAGCCTTTAAAGTCTGGTATTTCAGGAATGAAAAATTCAAGCGTTATTTTAATAAGTATGCCTAATACAATGAGCATTAAAACCGCTGGTATGTTCGTTTTCTTGGAAATTCCGTTAAAAAAGAATGATAATACTACAATTAAGGATGCTCCTATTATTAGGTTGTATGAAGATAGAATTTCCATCAGGTGTTGTTTTGGTTGGTGTTCTGTTAAAAATAATATAATTTCTAAAATGCGGTAATGTTATGAAGATTTATTATTTTATTAATTGTTTTCAAAATGAACGAATTAGGTGCGGGTGTGGTATTGTAGGAAATTAATTTTGTTGTATATTTGCAATGCTGAAAGGATATAAAAGTATTCATGAGGGGACAATTAGTCCCCTCTTTTATTACTTATTATTTATGCTAAAGGAAAAAGTAAAAGAATTATTGGAACAAGGTCTTCAAGAAGATCCCTCCCTGTTTTTAATCGATTTTACAATGGGTGCAGATAATAGCATTCATGTGGTAATAGACGGTGACCATGGGGTTACGGTCAGTGATTGTATTAAGATAAGTAGGGCTATTGAACATAATTTAGACCGTGATGAACATGATTTTTCTTTAGAGGTTGCCTCTGCTGGAGCGGCTGCACCTTTGGTTATGCCTCGTCAATATTTAAAAAATATTGGACGTAAACTGGAGGTTCGTACCAACGATGATAAATTTGAAGGCAATTTAACTGCCGTTAACGATGAATCTATTGTGTTGGAGTGGAAAGCTAGGGAGCCTAAGCCAATAGGTAAAGGCAAAGTGACCGTTCAGAAAAAAGAAGAAGTAAATTTTTCAGATATTATTAAAGCAAAAGTTGTATTAAAATTTTAATTGTAATTACCAATGGAAAATATTGCGTTAATTGAATCTTTCTCAGAGTTTAAGGACGATAAGTTCATAGACAGGGTAACATTGATGGCCATTTTGGAAGATGTTTTTAGAAATGCGCTGAAAAAGAAGTTTGGTTCAGATGATAACTTTGATATCATTATTAATCCGGACAAAGGTGATTTGGAGATTTGGAGAAATCGTATCGTTGTTAATGATGGTGAGGTTGAAGAGCCGAATGAGGAAATTTCGTTGTCCGCTGCTCGTAAAATAGAGCCTGATTTTGAAGTTGGTGAAGATGTTTCTGAAGAAGTAAAGTTAATTGACTTGGGTAGAAGAGCTATTTTGGCATTGCGTCAAAATTTGATCTCTAAAATTCATGAGCACGATAATACAACGATTTACAAGCACTTTAAAGATTTAGAAGGTGAGATTTATACTGCAGAGGTTCATCATATTCGTCATAAGGCAATAATTTTGCTTGATGATGAAGGTAATGAGATTATACTTCCAAAGGATAGGCAAATTCCTTCGGACTTTTTTAGAAAAGGGGATAATGTTAGAGGTGTTATTGAAAGTGTAGAATTAAAAGGTGCCAAACCTACTATCATAATGTCAAGAAGTTCTCCTAAGTTCTTGGAGCAATTGTTTTTCCAAGAAATACCAGAAGTTTTTGATGGTTTGATCACGGTTAAGAAAGCGGTTAGGATACCAGGAGAGAAAGCTAAAGTTGCTGTGGATTCTTATGATGACCGTATTGATCCAGTAGGTGCCTGTGTTGGTATGAAAGGTTCAAGAATTCATGGAATAGTTCGTGAATTGGGTAATGAGAATATCGATGTTATCAATTGGACGGCAAATCCACAATTGTTGGTAACAAGGGCATTAAGTCCTGCAAGAGTATCTTCTGTAAAGTTGAACGATGAGAAAATGACGGCTCAAGTTTATCTTAAGCCAGAAGAGGTTTCTAAAGCAATTGGTAGAGGTGGGCATAATATTAGATTGGCCGGTCAATTAACTGGTTATGAAATAGATGTATTCCGTGAAGGTGTAGAGGAAGATGTTGAGTTAACAGAGTTCTCTGATGAAATCGATGCATGGATTATAGAGGAATTCAAGAAAATTGGATTTGATACAGCTCGTAGCGTCTTAGAGCAAGATGTAGACGATTTGGTGAAACGTACGGATTTAGAAGAGGAAACAATTTTAGAAGTTGTGCGTATCCTAAAAGAAGAATTAGAAGATTAGCTATATATTAGCACTTAAATAAAAGAACGGGAATCAGTATTTATGGCAGACAATGCAAAAATAAGGCTTAATAAAGTTCTTCGTGAACTTAATATTTCCTTGGATAGGGCAGTGGACTTTCTTAATGGGAAAGGACATGATGTGGAAGCGAGGCCTACCACTAAAATTTCCGATGATGTTTATCAGGTTTTACTTGACGAGTTCCAGACGGATAAGAGTAAAAAAGTTGCATCTAAGGAAGTTGGAGAGGAAAAACGTAAGGAAAAGGAGGCAATTCGAGTTCAATTGGAAAAAGAACAGGAAGATCGTCGCTTGGCCCGTGAGCGAAGAAATTCTGAAGCTGAAGACAAAACTTTGGTTGGTAAAGTTGAATTGGCCGGACCTAAAATGGTTGGTAAAATTGACTTGAATCCTAAGAAAAAAGTAGAGGAAGAGCCGGTGAAGGAAACTCCTAAAGCTGAGGAGAAAGTTGCTCCTAAGGTTGAAGAAAAAGCTGCGCCTAAGGTAGAGGTTAAAGAAACAAGGAAAGTGGTACTGCAAGGACCCAAAATAGTTTCTCAACCTGTTCAAAAAACAGAGGATAAGAAAGAAAGTCCTAAAGTTGAGACGCCTAAACCCGAACAGCCTAAAAAGGAAGCGCCTAAGAAAGAGGAGGTTAAAACTACTGAAGCAGAATCTGCTCCAGAAGATGATACACCAAAAACAATAGAGACCCAATATCAAAAATTATCAGGTCCTAAAATTGCAGGTGAAAAAATTGACCTTAGTAAGTTTGAGAAGCCTAAGAAGAAGAAAGAAGATAAAAAAGCTGCAGACAAATCTAATACTGACCGTAAAAAGCGTAGAAGAAGAATTGTAACTAAAAATACTTCTGGTCCTGGTCAAAATAGAAACAGTGGCTCTGGTGATAGAAATAAAGGTAGAGGAAGGTTTGCTCCTGTGGCAAAAGTTGAGCCTACTGAAGAAGATGTTCAAAAGCAAGTACGTGAAACCCTAGAGAAACTTCAAGGTAAGTCTAAAAAGGGTAAAGGTGCTAAGTATAGAAGAAGTAAAAGAGATCAACACCGTGAGCAAACGGAGAAGGATCTTGAAAAACAAGAATTAGAGAACAAAATTCTTAAGGTGACCGAGTTCGTTACCGCTAGTGAGGTGGCTACCATGATGGGAGTTTCTACTACCGAGATAATCTCGGCTTGTATGTCTCTTGGTATAATGGTAACCATGAATCAGCGTTTAGATGCTGAAACTTTGTCTATTGTAGCTGAAGAATTTGGGTATGAAGTAGATTTTGTTACTGCGGATATAGAAGAAAGTATTGTAGAAGAGGAAGATGCTCCGGAAGATTTGGAACATAGGGCTCCTATCGTTACTGTAATGGGTCACGTTGATCACGGTAAAACATCTTTATTGGATTACATCCGTAAGGAAAATGTTATTGCAGGAGAAAGTGGTGGTATTACCCAGCACATTGGTGCATATGGGGTAACCTTAGAGAACGGTGAGCGTATTGCATTCTTGGATACTCCTGGTCACGAAGCGTTTACCGCTATGCGTGCTAGAGGTGCACAAGTTACCGATATAGCAATTATTGTGGTTGCGGCAGATGATGACATTATGCCACAGACCAAGGAGGCTATTAGTCATGCGCAAGCAGCAGGTGTTCCTATTGTTTTTGCTATTAACAAAATAGATAAGCCAACTTCTAATCCAGATAAAATTAAGGAAGGTTTGGCCCAAATGAATTTATTGGTAGAAGATTGGGGTGGTAAAATTCAATCTCATGATATTTCTGCCAAAACAGGTTTGGGGGTAAAAGAATTATTGGAGAAGGTGTTGTTGGAGGCAGAGTTGTTGGAGCTTAAAGCAAACCCGGATAAGCTTGCTACCGGTACGGTTGTTGAGGCATTCCTTGATAAAGGAAAGGGTTATGTGTCTACAGTATTGGTTCAGTCGGGTACTCTTAAAATTGGAGATTATGTATTGGCCGGTACCACAAGTGGTAAGATCAAGGCAATGCAAGATGAAAGGGGTAACAATATTAAAGCGGCAGGTCCGTCTACTCCAATTTCAATTTTAGGTTTAGATGGTGCTTCTCAAGCAGGTGATAAATTCTACGTATTGGAAGATGAGCGTGAAGCAAAACAAATTGCCTCTAGAAGATCTCAATTACAACGTGAACAATCTGTTAGAACACAACGGCATATAACATTAGATGAAATTGGACGTAGAATTGCACTAGGTGATTTCAAAGAGCTTAACATTATACTTAAAGGTGATGTTGATGGTTCTGTTGAGGCACTTACAGATTCTTTCCAGAAATTGTCTACAGATGAAATTCAGGTAAATATTATACATAAGGCCGTAGGTCCTATTACTGAATCTGATGTGTTATTGGCTTCGGCTTCTGATGCGGTTATTATTGGTTTTAACGTAAGACCAATGGGTAATGCAAAAGCAATTGCCGAGAAAGAGGAGATAGATATCCGTATGTACTCTATTATTTACTCTGCGATCAATGACCTTAAAGATGCAATGGAAGGTATGTTGTCACCTGAAATGAAAGAAGAAATTTCTGGTACAGCTGAGATTAGAGAAACCTTTAAGATTTCTAAGGTAGGTACTATTGCAGGTTGTATGGTAACAAGTGGTAAAATCTTTAGAAACTCTAATATTAGATTAATACGTGATGGTGTGGTAATCTATACTGGTACGTTGGCTTCTTTAAAACGATTTAAGGATGATGTTAGAGAAGTTGCAAAAGGATATGACTGTGGACTTCAGATAAAGAACTATAATGATATTATTGAAGGTGATATTGTTGAAGCGTTCCAGGAAGTTGCGGTGAAGAAGAAACTAAAATCTAAATAAGAATTTGTTTAAGGAATTAGTTTTGTTCTTTTAAGATAAGGCAAAAAAAATCGACCTATTTGGTCGATTTTTTTGGTTTTAATAACATTGCATTAGGATACTTGACTCTTACTTCGTTGAACTTTCTTTCTGCATCCAATTTAGAAGTAAACCTCCCAACCCTAACCCGATAGGTAGGTGAGTCAAAATCTATTTTTGACACCAATTCAGGAAAGTCCTCCTCAACATTCGCTTTTATTTCTTTCGCTTTGGCGTAATTGCCAAAACCTACTTGTATTCTATAGTACTCATTGTTGCTTAAAGATGTTTTATAAACCTCTAGAAGTTGGTCTATCTTTTGGTCTTGCTGTATGGTTACTTTTGCACCCTGTGCGTAAGTAAATTGAGTTATACATGCAAAAATTACGAGGGTACTTAGTGTTTTCATAATCTTTTTAAAGTTTTATTTTCCTTCTGTGCAAAAGTAATTTATTAAGGTTCAAACAAATAAATCATTGTTTATTTAGAATATTTCTAAATTATAAATTATAGATACATTAACATTTTTCAAATAAAGTCTATGTCGTATTTTTGTCTCCGATTTAGGCATTTGGTGGATTTTAATTTGGTTTCATCTATGACCAAAATCATGCCAAGATTCCGATAGAAATATTCGATATATGAAAAAGGTTCCGAACCGAAATCAGTTTTCTAAAATTTTAGGATTATCCCTAATTGCATTTTTGTTTTTTGCAAGTCCGTCAATAGCGCAGAATGAAGCTGCTGCTGAATCTGCGACTACTGAAGCCGCAGGTGGCGGAGACGCTAAAAAGGGTAAAGCTTTGTTTAATCAGAATTGTGCTGCTTGTCATGCGTTAAATCGTAAGATGACAGGTCCTGCATTGCAAGATGTGGAAAGCAGATTGGCTGAAGATGAAGGTTTAGATAGGGAGTGGTTGTATGCTTGGATTAAGAATAGTCCAGGTGTAATTAAGTCAGGTGATGCTTATGCTAATAAAGTATATGCTGAGTACAACCAAGCTGCAATGACCGCTTTTCCAACATTGACAAATAGTGATATAGATAATATTTTGGCATATACCGCTGCGCCACCACCGGCTGCTCCAGCTGCTGCTGCCGGAGGTGCAGAAACTGCATCTGCTGGTTCAGGTGATGCTTCTGGTGTATCCAATGAAATTATTCTTGGGGCGCTGGTGCTTGTTTTTGGTTTGTTGGTTATAATGTTGTTGTTGGTAAACAAGACATTGCAACGAATTGCTCAGGCGAACGGCATTGTAGTTGAAAAAGAAGCGGCTGTAAAAAGAACTCCAATTTGGAAGGCTTTTGCTCAAAATCAATTTTTGGTTTTGGTAACGGCAATAATCTTGCTTTTGGGTAGTGCGTATTTTGCTTATGGTTGGATGATGCAGGTTGGTGTTGATCAGGGTTATGCGCCTATTCAGCCTATTCACTATTCTCATAAAATTCATGCTGGTGATAATAAGATAGAGTGTAAGTATTGTCACTCTTCTGCAAGGGTTTCAAAAACATCAGGTATTCCTTCTTTGAATGTTTGTATGAATTGTCATAAATCTATATATGAGTATACAGGTAATCCAGAGGGTCCATCTCAAGATGATTTGGCTAATGGATATACTAATGAGTTTTATACTGGTGAGATTAAGAAGTTGTATAAAGCCGTTGGTTGGGATGAAACAAACCAAAAGTATACAGGTGAAAGCCAGCCGGTAGAGTGGGTTCGTATTCATAACTTACCTGATTTCGCTTACTTTAATCACTCTCAGCACGTATCGGTTGCTGGTGTAGAGTGTCAAACTTGTCATGGTCCGGTAGAGGAAATGGAAATTATGTACCAATATGCTCCATTAACTATGGGATGGTGTATAGATTGTCATAGAGAGACCAATGTGAAGGTTGAGGGCAATGAGTACTACGAGAAAATTCACGCAGAACTTTCTAAAAAGTACGGTGTTGAGAATTTGACAGCAGCACAATTGGGTGGTCTGGAATGTGGTAAGTGTCACTATTAATAATAATTTAAGAAGCTAATTACAGATAATACGTATGGCATCAAACAAAAAGTATTGGAAGAACGAAGCGGAGTTAAATCCTAACGATTCCATTGTTGAGGCGCTTAAGCAGAATGAATTTGTGGAGCAGATTCCTGTTGATGATTTCTTGGGTGATAAGGAAACATTGTCTTCTACAAATACCAATCGTAGAGATTTTTTAAAGTATGTTGGGTTTAGTACCGCAGCAGCTTCTTTGGCGGCTTGTGAAGGTCCGGTTGTAAAATCGATTCCTTATGTGGTTTTGCCGGAAAATATTGTTCCTGGAGTTGCTAACTATTACGCAACTACAATTGCAAATGGTTTTGACTTTGCAAGTATATTGATAAAAACGCGTGAAGGTCGTCCTATAAAAGTGGAGAATAACACTTTGGCTAAAATAGGGGGTACCGCAAACGCAAGGGTTCAGGGTTCTGTTCTTTCTTTGTACGACAGTACAAGATTGCAGGGGCCTATGGCAAACGGAGAGCCTGTTGAGTGGGATGTGTTGAAGGCTACGTTAAAATCTAAAATGGGGGCTCTTAAAGGTTCTTCAAAAAAGATTGCCGTACTTACACAGACATATGCAAGTCCGTCAACTGACCGTTTAATGTCTGATTTTGTTGCGGCTAATGAAAATGTTGTTCATGTAACTTACGATGCAATTTCTGAAGATGCGGCTTTGACCGCTTTTGAAAATAAGTATGGTGAAAGGGCTTTAGCTGATTATGATTTTGAGAAAGCTGAAGTAATTGTTTCTTTTGGTGCTGATTTTATTGCTGATTGGCAAGGTGGTGGTTATGATGCTGCTTATTCAAGAGGGCGAGTGCCAAAGAACGGTAAAATGTCTAGGCATATTCAAGTAGAGGCAAACATGTCTTTGACTGGTGCTAATGCAGATAAGCGTTTAGCTATGAAGCCTAGTGCGCAGAAAGTGGTATTAGCCAAGTTGTACGGTAAGTTAAATGGAACTTCTGTGGGTGGTAATACATCCGAATATGATGCATTGGTAGATTCTATTGCTACTGAAATCAAGAAAGCAGGTTCTAATGCAGTTGTGGTAACTGGTTTGGATGATGTAAATGCGCAGTCCGTTGTATTGGCGATAAATGAAATGTTGTCTAGTAAGGCATATGACGCTAGTGCTCCTAAGTATATTAGAAAAGGTAATGTGAAAAGCGTAAATGCCTTAATTTCTGATATGAAGGCCGGTAGAGTAGGTGCTTTGTTAATGGATGGTGTGAATCCAATGTATTCGCTTCCAAATGCTGCGGATTTCAAGGAAGGTTTGTCTAAAGTGGATCTTAGTGTTGCTTTTTCGACAAATTGGAACGAAACTACTGAAGCCGTGCAATATGTTGGTGCTGCAAATCATTATTTAGAATCTTGGGGTGATCTTCAAGTTAAGAAGGGGCATTATAGTTTAATGCAACCTACAATTAAAGAATTATTTGATACTAAGCAATTTCAGTCGGTTGTTTTAGAATTACTGGGAAGTGAGCAAACGTATTATGATTATATAAAAGATACTTGGTCCAGCGGTGTGCTTAATGGTGCAAGTTGGAACCAGGCATTGCAAGATGGTGTCTTTACAGCTGATACCATGGTTGTTGGTGCTGAAGGCGTTGTGCAAGATGTTAATGTAGTTGAAGATGAGGTTGAAATTGCACCGAATTCTTCTTTGGCATCAGCGGTGCGTAGTTTGGCGAATACCACCAGTGAGGGTATGGAGCTTACTTTGTATTCTAAAGTAGGTATGGGTGATGGTCAGCAGGCAAGTAATCCTTGGTTGCAAGAATTCCCTGATCCGATCACAAGGGTTTCTTGGGATAACTATGTGACTATTTCAAAAGCCGATGCTGCTGAGTTAGGTGTAGAAAATGTAAATGTTGCTAACGGCGGAATGGATGGTAACTATGTTAAGCTTACCGTTAACGGTGTTAGTCTTGATAAAGTTCCTGTGGTTGTTCAGCCAGGGCAGGCAAAAGGTACTGTAGGTCTTTCTTTTGGTTATGGTAAAACTGTAGGTTTAAAAGAGGAAATGCAGACCGGAGTAAATGCTTTTAAACTTTACGAAGGGTTTAGTAACATTCAATCCGTAAGTGTTGAAAAAGTTGCAGGTAATCATGAGTTTGCTTGTATTCAATTACATAAAACCCTTATGGGTAGAGGTGATATCATTAAAGAAACTACTTTAGAGATATTTAATACAAAAGATCACGCTGAATGGAATGAAGTTCCGGTGGTGTCTTTAGATCACCAAGAGGTTCCTGCTACATCTGTTGATTTGTGGGATAGTTTTGATCGTACAATAGGGCATCATTTTAACATGTCTATCGATTTGAATGCTTGTACTGGTTGTGGGTCTTGTGTTATTGCTTGTCATGCTGAAAACAACGTTCCTGTTGTTGGTAAGGCTGAAGTAAGAAAATCTAGGGATATGCACTGGTTGCGTATTGATAGATATTATTCTTCAGAAGAAACTTTTGAAGGTGACAACGCTAAAAAAGATGGCTTTGATGGTTTATCTGGTGATAATGGTTCATTAGGTGGTTTTGGTGAGTTGGAAGATCCTTCCGCTAATCCTCAGGTGGCATTCCAACCGGTAATGTGTCAGCACTGTAACCATGCTCCTTGTGAAACTGTATGTCCTGTAGCGGCAACTTCACATGGTAGACAAGGTCAAAATCAAATGGCTTATAACAGATGTGTAGGTACAAGATATTGTGCAAACAACTGTCCTTATAAAGTGCGTAGATTTAACTGGTTCTTATATAATAATAATGACGAGTTTGATTTCCATATGAACAATGATTTGGGTAAAATGGTATTGAATCCTGATGTTAACGTTCGTTCAAGAGGTGTTATTGAGAAATGTTCTATGTGTATTCAAAAAACACAAAAAACAATTCTTGATGCTAAAAGAGATGGTCGTGTTATTCAAGATGGAGAATTCCAAACGGCTTGTTCTTCTGCATGTAGTAATGGAGCCATTGTATTTGGTGATGTTAATGATGAGAAGAGTAAAGTATCAGAATTAAAAGCGAGTGACCGTATGTATCATTTATTGGAGCATGTAGGAACTCAACCAAATGTTTTCTATCACGTTAAGGTTAGAAACACCAACGAAGCATAAACAATAGTAGAAAGTAATTATAACAAAAGTCTATGGCGTCGCATTACGAAGCACCTATACGTAAACCCCTAGTAACTGGAGACAAAGGCTACCACGATGTAACTGTGGATATAGCTGCTCCTGTAGAAGGTAGAGCTAACAAGCACTGGTGGATAGTTTTTTCCATTGCCTTAGTGGCATTTCTTTGGGGAGTAGGTTGTATTATTTATACGGTCTCTACCGGTATCGGTACTTGGGGTCTTAACAAATCTGTAAACTGGGCTTGGGATATTACCAACTTCGTTTGGTGGGTAGGTATCGGTCATGCAGGAACTCTGATTTCTGCAGTATTATTATTGTTCCGTCAAAAATGGAGAATGGCCATTAACCGTTCTGCAGAGGCGATGACAATCTTCTCGGTTGTTCAAGCGGGTTTGTTTCCAATTATACACATGGGTCGTCCATGGTTAGCTTACTGGGTTCTTCCAATTCCAAACCAATTTGGATCATTGTGGGTGAACTTTAACTCTCCACTTCTTTGGGATGTATTTGCGATATCAACATATCTTTCTGTTTCATTAGTATTCTGGTGGACAGGTTTGTTACCGGACTTTGCAATGATTCGTGATAGAGCGGTATTGCCATTTCAAAAGAAAATTTATAGCTTATTGAGTTTTGGATGGAGCGGTCGTGCAAAAGATTGGCAACGTTTTGAGGAAGTATCTTTAGTACTTGCTGGTTTGGCAACTCCTTTGGTACTATCTGTACATACCATTGTATCTTTTGACTTTGCTACTTCGGTAATCCCGGGATGGCATACAACAATCTTTCCACCATATTTCGTTGCAGGGGCTATCTTCTCTGGTTTCGCTATGGTAAATACTTTGTTGATCATCATGAGAAAGGTGTGTCACTTAGAAAACTATATTACGGTTCAGCATATTGAATTAATGAATATCGTAATCATGTTAACTGGTTCAATTGTGGGTTGTGCCTATATTACCGAGTTGTTCATGGCATGGTATTCTGGTGTGGAATATGAGCAGTATGCATTCTTGAACAGAGCAACCGGACCTTACTGGTGGGCTTACTGGTCAATGATGACTTGTAACGTGTTCTCTCCACAGTTCATGTGGTTCAAGAAATTAAGAACAAGTATCATGTTCTCTTTCTTTATCTCTATTGTGGTAAACATAGGTATGTGGTTCGAAAGATTCGTAATTATCGTTACATCATTACATAGGGATTATCTTCCATCATCATGGACAATGTTCTCACCAACATTTGTTGATATTGGAATATTTATAGGTACTATTGGTTTCTTCTTTGTATTGTTCTTATTATATTCTAGAACATTCCCAGTAATTGCTCAGGCAGAAGTGAAATCTATATTGAAATCTTCTGGTGAAAAATACAAAGTGTTAAGAGATGCTGGGAAACCTCTATATCAAATCTCAAAGGCTAAAGTGGAGGTGAAGGAAACGGTAACTGATGATGTATTGATGGGGGAAGTAGTACCATCTGTCGGTGATAAAGTAGGTGTTTCTGATTTGTTGAGTGCTGTGGGTACTTTTGATCCTGCTACACAAGAGGCAGATGATTTAAAGAAAGTTAAAGGTATAGGGCCGCAAATGGAGGCTACTTTAAATGAAATAGGAATCTATACATTTGCTCAAGTCGCTAGAATGACGGAAAGCGAGTATGATCTTTTAGATTCAATTACAGGTTCTTTCCCAGGTAGAGCACAACGTGATGACTGGGCAGGACAAGCATCAATTTTATTAAATAACAAAAGATAAATATGGCATCTAAGGTTATACATGCTTTTTACGACGATGATGATGTGCTAATGCTTGCCGTTAAAAAGGTTAAAGCGGCAAAGCTTCATATAGAGGAGGTTTATTGTCCTTTTCCTGTACACGGTCTTGATAAGGCTATGGGTTTAGCGCCAACTAGAATAGCTATCACTGCTTTTTTATACGGTTGTGTAGGTTTAACAGTGGCGGTATTAATGATGAACTTTATCATGATAGAAGATTGGCCCCAAGATATAGGTGGTAAACCAAGTTTTAGCTATTTGGAGAACATGCCGGCTTTTGTGCCTATTATGTTTGAATTAACGGTTTTCTTTGCGGCTCACTTAATGGTAATAACTTTTTACCTAAGAAGTAGATTGTGGCCTTTTAAAGAAGCAGAAAATCCAGATGTAAGAACAACGGATGATCACTTTTTAATGGAGATTGAAATCCATGACAACGAGCAAGAATTAAGAGATTTATTAATGAATACTGGTGCAGTTGAAATTAGTATATCAGAAAAAAACAGTCATTAAATATGAACAGTTTTAAGAAATTAGCATTAATATTCGGTCTAGCTATTGTGGCAACTTCTTGTCAAGATGATAGTGTTCCTAATTATCAGTATATGCCTAACATGTATGAGTCTGTAGGTTATGAGGCTTATAGCGAGGCAGATTTTTTACCAAACCAGTCCGAAGCTATGTTGCCACCGGCGAATACAATTAATAGAGGGTGGTTGCCATATGAAATTGAAAACTCGCCTGAGGGCAAAGAATTGGCTAGGCTTCAATCAAGTCCATTAGATTCTATGAGCGTAGAAAAGAACTTGGCAAAAGGTAGTCAACTTTACACTATTTATTGTGCTATTTGTCATGGTGATAAAGGTGATGGGCAAGGTACACTTGTAAAAAGAGAAAAAATATTAGGTGTTCCTAGTTATGCGGACCCGGTAAGAAACTTGACGGTTGGATCTACGTATTATACAATCCATTATGGATTGAATTCAATGGGGTCTTATGCTTCTCAAATGAATACTGAAGAGATGTGGCAAGTATCGGAATATGTGATGAAATTGAAACAAGATTTAACCAAATAATAGGTAAGCAATACTATGTATACGTTTTCAAATAGACTTAAAATAGCTTCCATAGTTCTAATGATAGTAGGTGCATTAGGAATTATTGGCGGATTTGTTATGGCTCCTGGAACTATAGCAGAAGCGAAAGAAATGGTGGCAAGTCATGATGAAGGTCATGGTGATGCACATGGAGCTGAAGCAGAACATGCAGTAAAGGAAAATGATCATGCTGTTGCAGATACTCATGGTGAGGAGCACGATGCTTCTCATGATCAGCATTTGTTAGATCAATTAAAGAATAGACCTTGGTCAGCTTTATATGTTGCAGCTTTCTTCTTTATGATGATCGCTCTAGGTGTTTTGGCTTTCTATGCTATACAACGAGCAGCGCAGGCAGGTTGGTCGCCATTATTGTTTAGGGTAATGGAGGCAATTACGGCATACCTAGTTCCTGGAGGAATTATTGTGTTCGTTATATTATTGCTTTCTGTATTACATATGAACCATTTATTTATTTGGATGGATGCAGATGTAGTTGCTCATGATCACTTATTGCAAGGTAAATCTGGATATTTGAATCCAACATTCTTTTTAATAAGAGCTGCAATTTTCTTAGCAGGTTGGATCGGATATAGAGAATACTCTAGAAGATTATCCTTAGCTCAGGATGAGTCTGACGATAACGCTAATTTTAAATTGAATTTTAGAATATCTGCAGCTTTCTTGGTATTCTATCTTATTTCTGAGTCAATTATGTCTTGGGATTGGATTATGAGTGTAGAGCCGCACTGGTTTAGTACATTGTTCGGATGGTACATATTTGCAAGTATGTTTGTATCTGGGATTACAGTGATTGCTATGGTTACCATTTATCTTAAATCAAAAGGTCTTTTGCCAGATGTTAATGATAGTCACATTCATGATTTGGCTAAGTTTATGTTCGGTATTAGTATTTTTTGGACCTACCTGTGGTTTTCACAGTTCATGTTGATATGGTACTCTAATATACCGGAAGAGGTTACTTATTATGTGACTAGAATAGCGGATTATAAACTACCTTTCTTTGGTATGGTTGCTATGAACTTTTTGTTCCCAGTACTTTTGCTAATGAATAGTGATTACAAAAGAATTAACTGGTTTGTAATATTAACAGGTATAGTAATTTTGGCAGGACATTATATGGATATTTTCAATGCTATCATGCCTTCAACAGTTGGTAAGAACTGGTATATTGGTATTCCTGAAATAGGTTCTGTATTGTTTTTCGCTGGATTGTTTATATTCTGGGTGTTCAGAGCGCTTTCTACAGCCCCTTTACAACCAAAGAGAAATCCGTTTATTGAAGAAAGTAGACACTTTCACTATTAATAGATTAATAAGTAAAGTATAACATTTATATATACGATGACGACATTATTGACTTTAGCTGTTCTTGTTCTTGTAGCAATTGCCATTTGGCAATTGACTAAAATCTTTGAATTATCACAGCTTAAAACTACTAAGTACGAGATAGCTACTGATACCGATAACAAGAATAACGGATATATGTTATTTGGGTTCTTGGTCTTCATATACGGAATTACCATTTTTAGTTTCTGGAAATATGGTAAATTTTTATTGCCCGAAGCGGGTTCTGCACATGGTGAAGAGTATGACAACTTAATGTTGGTTTCCTTTATTATCATTTTTATTGTACAAACAATAACTCAGGCGTTACTTCATTATTTTGGATATAAATACGCTGGTAAGGAAGGTCAAAAAGCTTTGTTTTATGCTGATAATGATCGTTTAGAATTTATCTGGACAATAATTCCTGTAATTGTTTTGGCAGGTCTTATTTTGTGGGGTTTATATACTTGGACCACTATAATGGATGTAAATGATGAGGATGATCCACTAATCGTTGAGTTATATGCGCAACAGTTTAATTGGACTGCTAGGTATGGTGGTGATGATAATGTTTTAGGTGGAGCAAATGTTAGAATGATCGATATTGACAAAGCTAACGTATTAGGTTTGGATGAAGCTGATACATATGCACATGATGATGTTATCGTTAAAGAGCTTCACTTGCCAGTTGGTAGAAAAGTTAATTTTAAAATGCGTTCACAAGATGTACTGCATTCTGCATATATGCCACATTTTAGAGCACAAATGAACTGTGTTCCTGGTATGATTACGGAGTTTTCTTTTACACCAATTTACACTACTGAGGAAATGAGAACCAATCCAGATGTCATGGATAAGGTGAAAAGAACAAATAAAATACGCGCGGAGAAAGCAGCTGCTACAGGTGAACCTATAGATCCATGGCAATTTGATTACATTTTGTTATGTAACAAAATTTGTGGTAAATCTCATTACAATATGCAAATGAAGATTATCGTGGAGACCGAAGAGGAATATAATGCATGGATGAAGAGCCAATCAACATTTGCCGAAACGGTAATGAAAGATGAATCTAGTCCTGAAGTTCATTCATTAAGCGCAGTAACAGTAGGGGAATAATCTTTTATTCTCAAGTCATTTTAGCTATTTAAAGAAAATTAATAAAAAATAAGATTACGATTATGTCAGCAACAGCACATGCACATGTAGATGATCACGGACACGACGATCATGGACATCATCATAAAGAAACTTTTGTAACAAAGTACATCTTTAGCCAAGACCATAAAATGATTGCTAAGCAATATTTTATCATGGGTGTATTGGTAATGGGTTTCATTGGTATTGCAATGTCTTTATTGTTTAGAATGCAATTGGCTTGGCCAGGTGAATCTTTTCCTGTATTTGAGGCATTATTGGGTAAATGGGCTCCAGGTGGAGTTATGGATGCTGATGTTTACCTTGCATTGGTTACAATGCACGGTACAATCATGGTGTTCTTTGTACTTACGCAAGGTTTAAGTGGTACATTCAGTAATCTTTTAATTCCATTACAAATTGGTGCACGAGATATGGCATCAGGATTCCTTAACATGGTTTCTTTTTGGATGTTCTTTGTATCTAGTATTATAATGATTATTTCATTGTTTGTAGAAGCAGGACCTGCCGCAGCTGGTTGGACAATTTATCCTCCATTAAGTGCACTGCCAATGGCGCAACCAGGTTCTGGTATGGGTATGACATTGTGGTTGGTGTCTATGGCAATATTTATTGCGTCTTCTCTTATTGGTTCATTGAACTATATTGTAACCGTAATTAATCTTAGAACAAAAGGAATGTCAATGACTAGATTACCTTTGACTATCTGGGCATTCTTTATTACAGCCATAATTGGTGTGATTTCCTTCCCTGTTCTATTGTCAGCAGCATTACTTTTGATCATGGATAGAAGTTTTGGTACTTCGTTCTTCTTGTCAGATATATTTATTCAAGGTGAAGTTTTACACTACCAAGGAGGTTCTCCAGTTTTATTTGAGCACTTATTTTGGTTCTTGGGTCACCCAGAGGTGTACATTGTATTATTGCCGGCATTGGGGATAACCTCAGAAGTAATGTCAACTAATGCTCGTAAACCAATTTTTGGTTATAGAGCTATGATTGCTTCAATTATGGCAATTGCTTTCTTGTCTACCATTGTTTGGGGTCACCACATGTTCATATCAGGTATGAATCCGTTCCTTGGATCTGTATTTACGTTTACAACCCTATTAATTGCTATACCATCAGCGGTAAAAGCGTTTAACTATATTACTACTTTATGGAAGGGTAACCTTCAGTTGAATCCGGCTATGTTGTTTTCAATTGGTTTGGTATCTACCTTTATTACGGGTGGTTTAACGGGTATAGTATTAGGAGATAGTACTTTGGATATTAACGTTCATGATACGTATTTCGTTGTAGCTCACTTCCACTTGGTAATGGGTATATCTGCACTTTATGGTCTTTTTGCCGGAGTTTATCACTGGTTCCCTAAAATGTTTGAAGGAAAATTAATGAATAAGAATCTTGGTTATGTACATTTTTGGGTAACTGCTGTTTGTGCTTATGGTGTTTTCTTCCCAATGCATTTTGTCGGTATGGCTGGTGTTCCAAGAAGGTACTATGAAAACACTGCTTTTCCTATGTTCGATGAGTTAACTAATATTCAAGTATTGATGACTGTTTTTGCTATTATTGCAGCTGCAGCTCAATTGGTATTCGTTGCTAACTTTATCTATAGCATATTCTATGGTAAAGTAGGTCCTAAAAATCCATGGAAATCCAACACATTGGAATGGACAACAGATCAAAAGCATGTTCATGGTAACTGGGATGGACCAATACCTGAGGTACATAGATGGGCTTATGATTATAGTAAGGTCTATGAGAACGGTGAGTATATCATCGCTGGTCAGGATTATGTACCACAACATATTCCTTTGCAAGAAAATGAAGAGGAATTGAATCACTAGAAAAAATCTTATTCTATATAAAAGCCCAACTATACTTAGTTGGGCTTTTTTTTATATTACTATGAGGATATTATTAAGTTGTTCTATTATTGCATAAATTTAAATACCTTCATTTAAAAATACAGTTATATGAAAAAGTTCGCCATTCTGTTTGTAGCATTAATAGTTGGGGTTACAAGCTATTCACAACGTAAGCCTAAAATTAAAGGTAATAAGAATGTTATTGAGGTAAGAGAGGACCTAGAACCGTTTTATGGAATTGAGTTGGCAGATGATTTGGATATTGTTATTCAAAAGGCATCACATGAAGGTTATGCCCTAGAGCTTGATGACAATCTGGTAGATGTACTAAAGTTTAAGGTGGATAACGGGGTGTTAAAAATTTCTTCATTCTATAATATTACCTCTAAGAGAAAACTGGAGATTACCATCTTTTTTCAAGAGTTGAACAGTATTAAAATGTTGAACGGTAAAATCAGTATGAAGGATGTTATTTCTACGGATAAACTTAGGGTGCAGACTTTTGGCACTTCAAGATTGGAATTAAACGCCACTGCTGATATTATTGATGTCAGTATGGAGGAAATTAGTTCTGGCGATTTTAATTTGGCAAGTGATTCTTTAAATATCGTTTTAAAGGATAGAATAGATGTTAAGTTATATACCACCGGTGAAAGCAATAATATTTATATGTATAAAAATGCCTCTGCTAAAGTTGAGGGAACTTCAGATTTTTTAATGGCGAAATTATATGGAAATAGTGCCCTTAAAGCTTCTAACTTACAATCAAATGATGTGTTGGTAATTGCCGAAGATTCACCTGATGTTGAAGTGCGTGCCTTAAATACCATACAACTTAGTTCTAAAGGTGCTACTAGAACTAAGTTATACGGTGATGCAGAGATTACCATTTTGGATTTTTTAGACACTTCTAGATTGGAAAAGGAGAAGAACTAATTGGCAATAGGTGCGGTCATAAGGTGGTCTGGTATGCCAAAACCGTCTATTAAGGTGTTTAAATGAGGTCTAAGTTCGGTACATAGTCGTTCTACTCTTTGGCGTATCGCTTTTGATTTTGTTCCTCCCAAGTAGCCTTGTTCTAGATACCATGATGCATCTTTTCTAATTTCATATAAAGCATGCAATGTCCCAATTTTTTCAAATAGTGTTTTATAGTCAGGATCCGTAATGGTGTTGGTATGCTCTAAGAATGATTTATAGGCCAATTCTGCACTGTAAGCCTTACCAAGTGTCATTAAATGTGTTTGCACCTTTAAGAACGCTTGATAAGAGGGTATTCCTTTTTTAATATATCCTCTAATGCGCATAGCAAGCGTATAGGTTAATCTTCTTGTTCTATATTCAAGGGCATGTACATGAAACTTAGGATTGTATAAATGATCCTTGTCGGTTTTATTGGAGTACATTGGATTTATGGTCGATAGTTTATCACTTAATTGTGAGCTTAAAAGTTTCAAAACGGTAGAAAATCCTGCGCTATTGAATTCGGCTTTAAAATCTGATAAAACCCCTTTTGCGGCCAGCTGTAATAGCACATTGTTATCGCCTTCAAAAGTGGTGAAAATATCCACATCGCCTTTCAAGTCTGCAATACGATTTTCTATAAGGTAGCCTTTGCCACCGCAAGCTTCTCGGCATTCTTGTATAGTGTCATTGGCATACCAGGTTATGATAGATTTCAAACCAGCAACTTGCGTCTCAATTTTTCTCTTGTCCGGTTGAGACTCGTCACAATATAACGACATCATTTTATCTAAGGTAAAATGGTAAACGTAGGCACTGGCAACTAATGGGGTTAAGCGTAATTGATGCGAGGGATAATCCATTAAAAGGTCTTCCTGTATTTTTACACTATCATTGAACTGTCTTCTTTTTAAAGCATGTTTTATGGCGACGGTCAAAGCAAATTTAGCACCGCCAAGTCCGGCTCTTGCAACGCAAATTCTACCGCCAACCAACGTTCCCAGCATGGTAAAGAACCTTTTATTCGGATTTTTTATCTCTGAGTAATATTCACCGTTCGCTAGAATAGTACCATACTTATTTAGCAAATTTTCTTTAGGCACTTCTACTTGATCAAACCATATTTTGCCATTATCTACACCATTTAACCCTAACTTATAACCATTGTCTTCTACGGTAATGCCTGGTAAAAGCTCATGTGCATTATTTCTTAATGGTACCAATATGGCGTGTACTCCTTCATTTTTTCCGTTAACGATCAATTGGGCAAAAACAGATGCCATTTGTGAGTGTAAGGCATTGCCTATATACTCTTTATTGTCATTTCTACCTGGTGTGTGTATAACAATGGTATCTTTTTCCTTGTTGTAGGTTGCTGTTGTTTTAATACCGCGTACATTGGATCCATGACCGGTTTCCGTCATTGCAAAACATCCTAACAATGATGCTTTACCGGCATTTGCTAGATACGTGTTGTGGTGTTTTTTTGTGCCCAGTTTTTGTATGCTACCCCCAAATAGACCGAATTGAACACCAAATTTTATGGCTAAACTTCCGTCTGCCCAAATCATATTTTCAAAAATATGAGCGTAACCTTCCATATTATCGGTTCCGCCATAGTCTTCAGAATATGCCATAGCGCCATAACCTTTTTGTGCTAGAAATTTCACTTGTTCTAGAACGTGCTGTCTAAAATCTTCTTTGTTTCGTCGTATCTGCCAAGAAAAAATTGGGTCATTTAATGTAGACCTAAATTGGTCTATCGTTTGGGCATGTTCACCTTTTAAAATGGAGTCTATTTGCTTTGCTGAATATTGTGCCGATTTTGGATCTAGGTCAATTTGAACATCAAAAAGATGGTTGTAGTGATTGGGTTGTATACCCAAATTGACCTCAATATTTTTTATGCATTCATTAAATGGTATTTCCCCTTGATAGTGTGTGGCCACTTTCTCGCTGAATGCGGTTAAAGGATAGGTGTTGTGCTCCACCAATTTAACACCGCTATTGGCAATTAATTGTTTCCAAGATTTAAGAACACTATCCTTGGGAGGATTATTAACATCTAACCAAGATTTTAATAGTTTCTTGTCGGCAAGTGTTAGTGAACTATCTTCTGAAATGGCATTTTCTGCCACGTTAATTTCCGATGCAGATAAAAGATCATCTGACCAAATAATATAAAATACAGGTATGTACTGTAAAACCGATGCGGTATAAATTTCTGTTGTCATACAATGAAATTACAATTTTTACTTGATATTGAATTCATCTGAATAGACAATACCTATGTTCTATTTTAAATATAACAGATGGTATGTCTTCATTTTGATGGGGCTGCTTTTAAGTTATTTTTAGTTTGGTTAAAATCCTATTTAGGAAAATGATTTGGCTCAAAGTTACCGCGTGTTTGTCTATCTTTGTTAGTGTATGAACGAGTATTTAGACCCATCTGCGGAAGGTTTCTCTAATGAGGAGCTTGATATTGAAAGAGCATTGAGACCTGTAAATTTTGATGATTTTACTGGTCAGGAACAAGTGCTCGAAAATCTTAAGGTGTTTGTTGAAGCTGCCAATAGAAGAGGTGAAGCATTGGATCACACCTTGTTTCACGGTCCTCCGGGATTAGGTAAAACAACCTTGGCAAATATTTTGGCAAATGAACTTGGTGTTGGAATTAAGATTACCTCTGGTCCTGTATTGGACAAGCCTGGAGATTTAGCAGGGTTGTTGACCAATTTAGAGGAAAGAGATGTATTGTTCATTGATGAAATACATAGACTGAGCCCCATAGTAGAAGAATACTTGTATTCCGCAATGGAAGATTACAAAATAGATATCATGATAGAAACAGGCCCAAATGCCAGGTCTGTTCAAATAAATTTGAATCCGTTTACCTTAATTGGTGCTACAACGCGCTCAGGTTTGCTAACAGCGCCTATGCGAGCTAGGTTTGGCATTCAAAGTAGGTTACAGTATTATTCTACAGAACTGTTGTCCACTATAGTAGAACGAAGTGCGGAAATTTTACGGGTTCCTATTTCTCAAGATGCTGCTATAGAAATTGCCGGTAGAAGTAGGGGTACTCCTAGAATATGTAATGCCCTTTTGCGTAGGGTACGAGATTTTGCGGAAATTAAAGGTAATGGTGCTATTGATATGGAAATTTCTAAATTCAGTTTAAAGGCATTGAATGTAGATGCACATGGGTTAGATGAAATGGATAACAAAATTCTTACAACCATTATAGATAAGTTTAAAGGTGGTCCTGTTGGGATAACAACTTTGGCGACCGCTGTGTCTGAAAGTGCCGAAACTATTGAAGAAGTATATGAACCCTTTTTAATTCAGCAAGGGTTTATTATGAGAACACCTAGAGGTCGTGAAGTTACAGAAATGGCTTATAAACATTTAGGAAGAATCAAAGGTGGAATTCAACCAGGATTATTTTGAGTATAGATATCAAATCTAAATGGACCCATAGTATTAAAACCGAAGCCAAACGCCTCGGTTTTTTATCATGTGGTATATCTAAAGCGGATTTCTTAGAGGAAGAAGCGCCAAGGTTGGAAAAATGGCTCAACAACAATATGCATGGGGAAATGAGCTATATGGCAAATCATTTCGACAAAAGATTAGATCCGCGAAAATTGGTGGAAGGGTCTAAGTCTGTCATATCCTTGCTTTTAAATTATTATCCTGAAAATACCCAACTAGAAGATTCTTACAAAATTTCAAAATATGCTTACGGTCAAGATTATCATCACATCATAAAAGGTAAACTTAGGCAATTACAAGAATTCATAACTGAAGAAATAGGCGAGGTACATGGCCGTGCTTTTGTAGATTCTGCTCCAGTGCTCGATAAGGCTTGGGCAGCAAAAAGTGGTTTGGGCTGGGTTGGTAAGAATAGTAATCTTTTAACACAGCAGGTTGGTTCCTTTTACTTTATTGCCGAATTGATCGTAGATATTGATTTAGAATATGACCATGCTGTTACCGATCATTGTGGTACCTGTACTGCGTGTTTAGATGCTTGCCCTACACAAGCTATAGTTGAACCATACGTGGTAGACGGCAGTAAGTGCATTTCTTATTTTACGATTGAATTAAAAAATGAGTTGCCTAATGAAATGAAAGGGTCTTTTGATGATTGGATGTTTGGTTGTGATGTTTGTCAAGATGTTTGCCCTTGGAACCGGTTTTCTAAACCACACAATGAGCCTTTGTTCAATCCTCATCCAGAGTTGTTAAGCATGACCAAAAAGGATTGGGAAGAGATAACAGTGGATGTCTTTCAAAAGGTCTTCAAAAAATCTGCTGTTAAACGAACAAAGTACGGCGGACTTACTAGAAATATTGAATTTCTAAAATAATTTCATTTCCTCAATCGTTTTCGTAGGCATTTCCAATAGATAATCATGCGCAACAGGTTTATTTATATTATATTGGTTGCTACTTTAAATTATGTTTTTCTGAGTTATTACATGATTTTTATGTGAATATGTTAAAATAAACCAGTAGATTATAAACGTTAGCCCTAATGAAAATAACTAAACCAAGTCTTAGTTTTTGGCAAATATTCAATATGAATGTTGGGTTCTTAGGAATTCAATATAGCTTCGGATTACAGCAAACAGCAATAAACCCTATTTTTCTTTATCTAGGCGCACCAGAAGATATGTTGCCAATTTTAAATATCGCTGGGCCTGTAACGGGTTTGATCGTACAACCAATTATTGGAGCCATGTCAGATAAAACTTGGTCTGCACGTTGGGGTAGAAGAAAACCCTATTTTTTGATTGGGGCAATTTTGGGTAGTTTGTGCCTTTTTGCATTTCCTACAAGTCCGGTATTATGGTTTGCGGTAGGACTTTTATGGATTTTAGATGTGGGTAACAATATGGCAATGGAGCCTTATCGTGCTTTTGTGGGTGACAAGCTACCTGAAAAGCAGTTAAGTTTAGGCTACCAAATGCAAAGCCTTTTCGTTGGGGCTGGTATTCTTTTGGCAAACGGGTCAATAGTACTGTTTCAGTATTTGTTTGGTGGCGAGTCTGTAGAAGTGGCGGGTACTATACCTACGTGGTTATATTACTCGTTCTATATTGGTGCAATTCTATCAATTACTACAATTCTTTATTCGGTATTAAAAACTCCCGAAATTCCTCCGTCTTCTTTAGAATTGGAGGAGATAAATGCGGCAAGGGCCAAACCCTTAATGGATCGGATAATGTTTCCTTTCAAAGAAATTGCAGAAGCTATTAAGAGAATGCCCAAATTTATGTGGAGGGTTGGAGCGGTTTATTTATTTCAATGGTATGCATTGTTTATTTATTGGCAATATACTACCCCATTATTTAAGTTGACCATGGGATACTCAACAGGAGAGGCAGCATCTCAATCTGCACAAATGAGTTTAACCTATAATGTCGTTACCATGGTTGTAGCTTTGGCGCTAGTGCCTTTGACCTTAAAATTTGGGGGTAAAAAAGTATATGCGTTGAGCTTGTTTGGTACGGCCTTATCATTATTCACCATACCTTTTATTACGGATCCCATATTGGTTTTGGTGCCAATGGTCCTATTTGGTATTGGCTGGGCGGCAATGATGGGAATACCGTATACAATGGTGTCTAAAGTGGTGCCGCAAGACAGAAGGGGGGTATATATGGGGATTTTGAATATGATGATCGTAATACCCATGGGTATAGAAACTTTGACATTTGGCCCAATCTATAAATATGTACTTGGAAATAATGCTATTAATGCAATGTTGTTCGCAGGAGCTTTCTTTGCAATTTCGGGTATTTTGGCACTAAGACTTAATGTTAGAAGTAAGGCTGCGGTTATAGATTTGTAGAAAATTGTCCGCTTTTTTCTTTCCTAAGGAAAACTATTTAATTTGTTTGCATAAATACTGTTACTATTTACTCTTTTTTGAAGAATACCTTTAAATTTGATCTTTTAAATTAGAACGTATGAGCAAGGAGAAGCAAAGAAGGGAAGCATTGGTGTACCATGCTAAACCTCAACCAGGTAAGATTAAAATAGTTCCTACAAAACCATATAGTACCCAAAGAGATCTTGCTTTGGCTTACTCGCCAGGTGTGGCAGAGCCTTGTTTAGAAATAGCAAAGAATAAGGATAATGCCTATAAATATACTTCTAAGGGGAATTTGGTAGCTATTATTTCTAATGGTACCGCGGTATTGGGATTAGGTAATATTGGTCCTGAGGCTTCAAAACCGGTTATGGAAGGTAAAGGTCTTTTGTTCAAGATCTTTGCAGATATAGATGGTATCGATATTGAGGTGGATACTGAAGATGTTGATAAATTTATTGAAACTGTAAAGATGATCGCCCCAACTTTTGGCGGTATTAATCTTGAAGATATTAAAGCTCCCGAAGCTTTTGAGATAGAGCGTAGGTTAAAAGAGGAGCTTGACATTCCTGTAATGCACGATGATCAACACGGTACTGCTATTATTTCTGCGGCAGCGTTGTTGAATGCTCTTGAAATTGCTGAGAAGAAAATAGAAGAGGTACGTATAGTTATTAGCGGTGCCGGCGCAGCAGCAGTATCTTGTACAAAGCTTTATAAGGCTTTTGGAGCAAAGGCAGAGAATATTGTAATGCTAGATAGTAAGGGCGTTATTAGAAAAGATGCTGAGAATCTGTCGGCAGCGAAGAAAGAATTTGCAACAGATAGAAAAATAGATACCCTGGATGAGGCAATGGTAGATGCCGATGTTTTTATCGGACTTTCCATAGCTAATATTGTTTCTCCTGAAATGTTAAAGTCTATGGCGCCAAATCCTATTGTTTTTGCCATGGCGAATCCTGATCCGGAGATAGCATATGATTTGGCTATAGATACCCGTAAAGATATCATCATGGCAACGGGAAGATCTGATCATCCTAACCAAGTGAATAATGTTCTTGGTTTTCCATTTATATTCCGTGGAGCTTTAGATGTAAGGGCTACAGCCATTAATGAAGCTATGAAAATGGCTGCGGTAAAAGCTTTGGCCGAATTAACAAAGCAACCAGTGCCAGAACAGGTGAATATTGCATACGGTGAAACTAGATTAACATTTGGTAGGGAATATATAATACCAAAACCTTTTGATCAGCGACTTATACATGAGGTACCACCTGCTGTGGCCAAGGCGGCAATGGATAGTGGTGTGGCAAAAGCGCCTATTTCAGATTGGGATAAGTATAAAGAGGAATTAATGCTTAGATCCGGTAATGATAATAAAGTGGTTAGGCTGTTACATGGTAGGGCACGTAGTAATGCGAAGAAAATAGTTTTTGCCGAAGCGGATCATTTAGATGTGTTGAAAGCGGCACAAATTGTTCATGAGGAGGGCATTGCCGAACCTATTCTTTTAGGAAGAAAAGACATTATTCTGGAACTTAAAAAGGAGTTGGAATTTGATGCCGATATAGCTATAATCGATCCAATGTCCGATGAGTTTGATGAACGTCATGTACGTTATGCTACCAAGTATTGGGAAAGTAGAAAAAGAAGCGGGGTTACATTTTACAGTGCAAAGATAAAAATGCGCGAGCGTAACTATTTTGGTGCAATGATGGTACTTGAGGGTGATGCTGATGGTATGGTCTCTGGGTATTCTAGAGCTTATCCTACGGTAGTAAAACCTATTTTAGAGGTTATCGGTAGAGCTTCCGGTGTAAAGAAAGTAGCTACGGTAAATATTATGATTACCGAAAGAGGACCGTTATTTTTGGCGGATACCTCTATTAATATAGAACCAAATGCCGAAGAATTGGCAGATATTGCAAAAATGACGGCTAATGTAGCGTCAACGTTTGGTTTTGATCCTGTATTGGCAATGTTAAGCTATGCCAACTTTGGCTCTTCAACACATCCTAACGCAACTAAGGTGAGAGAAGCTGTACGTATTCTTCATGAAACTGCACCAAATTTAGTAGTCGATGGGGAAATTCAAACAGATTTCGCCTTGAACAAAGAATTACATGAAAGTAAATTCCCGTTTTCTAAGCTTGCCGGTAGAAAGGTGAACACTTTGATCTTTCCTAATTTGGAATCATCGAACATTACTTACAAATTGTTGAAAGAGTTAAATGGAGCGGATTCAATTGGTCCTATAATGGTAGGTTTAAGAAAGGCAGTTCATATTATGCAACTGGGTGCTAGTGTAGATGAAATTGTAAACATGGCAGCTGTGGCCGTAATAGATGCTCAAGAACGAGAAAAAAGAAAAAAAGCAAAAGAATCTAAATAAAAGTTTATAAATAGAATAACATAAATGGGGAAATAGGTAGACATACTTTTTTCCCCTTTTAATTTAAAGGAACATGATACACCACTTAAAAGGAAAATTAGTAGAGAAAAACCCAACTCATGTTATTATTGAATGTGGTGGGGTTGGCTATTTTGTAAATATTTCTTTGAATACTTTTTCAAAGTTGCCGGAACAGGAAAACATTTCTGTATTTACGCATCTACAAGTGAAAGAAGATTCTCACACACTCTTTGGTTTTGTTGAAAAATCAGAGCGTGAGATTTTTAGATTGTTGTTATCGGTTTCTGGTATTGGCTCAAGTATAGCCAGAACCATGCTTTCTTCTATGTCACCTTCTCAAGTAAGGGATGCTATTGCCAATGGTGATGTGGCTTCAATACAAGCTGTAAAAGGTATTGGTGCCAAAACTGCCCAGCGTGTAATTTTAGATCTTAGGGATAAGGTCTTAAAAGTTTACGATATAGACGAACTTTCGTTAAGTACAAACAATACAAATAAAGATGAAGCGTTATCTGCTTTAGAAGTTCTAGGCTTCGCACGTAAACAATCAGAGAGGGTTGTCGATAAAGTGCTAGGTCAAGATGCTTCGCTAAGTGTCGAGAATATAATTAAACTCGCGCTCAAAAATTTGTAATAAGTTTGAAAAACGGGGTAACTAAATTTCTTAAAATTTCTTTTAAGCACATCTTTGTATTCTTTATGTTTTTGGGTTCTATAACTTCGGTTGTGGCTCAAGAGACTGGAGAGCAGGAGATTGATTCTGTGAAAACTGGGTTTGATTTGGGTAGAATCCTAATTGAGAATCCAGATAGTATTGTATCTAGATATATTTACGACCCTAATTTAGATCGCTATATCTACAATGAAAGTGTTGGCGAATTTAATATTGGTTATCCGATTATTCTTACGCCGGAACAGTATTTTAAGTTGATCGAAGAAGAAGGTATTAAGTCTTACTTCAAAGAAAAATCAGACGCTTATGCCGGTAAAAAAGAAGGTAGTGAGGAAGCCCGAAAAAATCTTCTTCCTAATTTTTATGTAAATAATGATTTCTTTTCTACCATTTTTGGCGGTAATACTATTGAGATAATTCCACAAGGATCCGTTGCAATGGATTTGGGGGTTATATGGCAAAAGAATGATAATCCATCTTTATCACCTAGAAATAGAACTAACCTTTCGTTCGATTTTGATCAGCGTATTAGTCTTAGTATGCTAGGGAAAATTGGAGAGCGTTTACAAGTGACGGCCAACTATGATACGGAGGCAACTTTTGATTTTCAGAATATCGTAAAATTGGATTATACCCCAACGGAAGATGATATCATTCAATCTATAGAAGTAGGTAATGTTAATATGCCTCTTAATAGCTCACTGATTTCAGGAGCGCAAAGTTTATTTGGTGTAAAGACCAAATTGCAGTTCGGTAAAACTTCTGTAACGGCTGTTTTTTCAGAACAACGTTCACAAAATAATACGGTAGTTGCCCAAGGTGGTGGTACGGTAAATGAGTTTTCTTTATCTGCGTTGGACTATGATGAAAACAGACACTTTTTCTTAGCGCAATATTTTAGGGATAACTATGATAATGCACTTTCTTCTTACCCTTATATACAGAGTCAAGTGCAGATTACCCGTATAGAGGTTTGGATTACGAATAGAACCCAACAAACCTTGAATGTACGTAACGTGGTGGCCATACAGGATTTAGGTGAGGCAGATATTACCAAGACCAGGGTTGGTCAAAACAATGGTAGTGCAAGTGGATTTTTCAACGGTCCTGCCGATTTAAGACCTAGAAACAACGCCAATGATTATGATCCTGCTTTAATTTTGAGCGGTAATGGTGCATTGAACGATAACATAAGAGAAATTGCAACCGTAGAAAGCGGGTTTAATGCCGGTAGTTTTGCAGGTGGTTACAGTCCTAATCAAGGGTTTGATTATGCATATCTAGAAAATGCACGAAAGTTGGAACAAGGCAGGGATTTTGATTTCAACTCTCAACTGGGGTACATTTCTTTAAACCAACGCCTAAGTAATGATGAGGTTTTAGGTGTTGCTTACCAGTATACTTTTCAAGGTCAAGTATACCAGGTAGGTGAATTTGCAAATGGAGGTATAGAAGCTACTACGGTTACACAAGATGTAAGTACGGTAATTGAAAACAATACTTTGATTCTTAAGCTTCTTAAAAGTAATATTACCAATATCACTGATCCAATTTGGGATCTTATGATGAAGAACATTTACGCAACTGGAGCTTACAGTTTAAGCCAAGAAGATTTTAAGATGAATATCTTATATTCTGATCCTACCGCAAGAAACTATATTACGCCTATTGAAGAAGGTCCTGGTTCTGGTTGGCCAGAAGGTTTAGAAGAACGTATTCTATTAAATGTATTCAATTTAGATAGGTTAAATGTCTACAATGATATTCAGCCCGGTGGAGATGGTTTTTTTGATTTTATCAGTGGCCAGACTATTGATATACAGAACGGTAGAATAATATTTACCAAAGTTGAACCTTTTGGGGAGTTTTTATATGAGCAATTGGAAAATGGTAATAGTGGTCAGTACGATGTAACCTCTGGCTATAATGCCAACCAAGAGCAGTATGTATTTAGAGATATGTATGCCTTGACCAAAACGGCCGCACTGCAAGACCCTGAAAAAAATAAGTTTTTATTAAAAGGTACGTATAAATCAGAAGGTAGTAATGGTATTTCTATTGGAGCATTTAATGTTCCGCAGGGATCCGTAACGGTAACCGCCAATGGTAGAACATTACAAGAAGGTATAGATTATACGGTAAACTATCAATCGGGTACGGTTCAAATTTTAGATCCAAGTTTAGAGGCTTCCAATGTACCTATTAATATTTCAGTAGAAAACAACGCGGTATTTGGACAACAAACACGTCGATTTACAGGTGTTAATGTAGAGCATCAATTCAATGAAAAATTTGTTTTAGGGGGTACATTGTTAAACTTGAACGAAAGACCCCTAACCCAGAAATCTACCTACGGAGTGGAATCTGTGAACAATACCATTTTTGGGTTGAACACTAACTTTTCTACTGAGGTTCCTTTTTTAACCCGTATGGTAAATAAGCTGCCTAATATAGATACAGATGTGCCTTCTAATATTTCCGTAAGGGCAGAAATGGCCGCTTTGATACCAAGTTCACCTAAAAACGCAGATTTTGAAGGGGAGACCACTACTTATTTAGATGATTTTGAAGGTGCGCAGGCCTTAATAGATATTAGAGCTTCGCTTGGTTGGTTTTTAGCAAGTATGCCTTTGGAGTTTGGTAATGATGATCAATCTTTTGGTAGTTCTCCAGATGATCCAAATAATTTATTAAATGGTTATAATAGGGCAAAACTGTCTTGGTATACTATTGATCCAATTTTCTATACTACGCAAAGACCATCAACTGTTAGTGATGATGATATCTCTACTAATGCTACACGTAGGGTGTATATAGATGAAGTTTTTCCAGAGACCGATGTGGCACAGGGGCAGACCCAGGTGCAGTCTACTTTGGATATGGTATATTACCCATCGGTAAAGGGACCGTATAACAATAATCCAGATTTTGAAAACGAAGCTCCTACAGAAAAATGGGGAGGGATGATGCGTTCTTTGAGCAGTACGGATTTTGAACAGAGTAATGTAGAGTTTGTTCAGTTTTGGGTAATGGATCCTTATGTAGATGGTATTGCAAATGGGGCAGGTGAATTGGTACTAAACTTGGGTAATATATCTGAGGATATTTTACGTGATGGTAAAAAGCAGTATGAAAACGGTTTGCCTGGTGTTGATAGTAATGATTTTGTTTCCCCTACTTCATGGGGTGAGGTGCCAGCAACACAATCTTTAGTGTATGCTTTTGATGCCGATGAAAATAACAGGGTATTACAGGATATTGGTTTTGATGGTTTGGATGATGCACGTGAGGTAGAAGTATATACCAACAATGCTGGTGATGACCCTGCATTGGATAACTATGTATATTATTTAAATAGGGAAGGTAGCATATTAGAAAGATATCAAGACTTCAATAATCCACAAGGTAACTCACCTGTTTCGGTAACAAATACCGATAGAGGTTCTACAACCCTACCTGACGTAGAAGATGTTGATAGGGATTTAACCATGAATACGGTGAATAGTTATTATGAGTATAGAATTGCCATAAAGCCAAATACTACAATTAATGACGAGTATGTAACCGATATTATAGAAGGTACCGCTAGTGGGGATTTTAGAATACCTAATGGAGACGAGGTTAATTACCGTTGGATCCAATATAAGATTCCGTTAAGTGACTTTACCGATGCGGTGGGTGGTATTACGGATTTTAGGTCTATTAGTTTTATGCGTATGTATATGACCGGTTTCAATAGTCCTACTGTTCTACGTTTTGCTACTTTGGATTTGGTTAGGGGAGATTGGCGTACATATACAAATACGCTGCAAGATCCAGATGTGGATAGTGATCCTTCTGATGACGGTACTACTTTAGATGTAAACACGGTAAATATTGAAGAGAATAGTAGTAGAACTCCAATTCCATACGTTCTGCCTCCGGGCGTTATAAGGGAGCAGTTAAATAATAACAATACTATTATTAGACAGAATGAGCAATCTCTCTCCTTGACGGTATCAAACCTAGAGTCTGAAGATTCACGCGGAGTATTTAAAAACTTGAATGTTGACATTCGTCAATATGAGAAATTGAAAATGTTTATTCATGCTGAGAAGATTGTAGATAGTGATTATGCAGATACATCTACACCATTGGTTGGTTTTTTAAGAATGGGTACAGATTTTACCCAAAACTATTACCAAATAGAATTGCCTTTGGAATTCACTCCTTTTACAGCTGTTTCAGATGAAGAAATATGGCCGGAAAATAATGAAATGAACATTGCACTTAGTGATTTGACCAAGGTGAAATCGCAATGGATCGCGGATGGTGATCTTAATGATGTTCGTTTCTTTGAAATTGAAAACGGGGAAGTGATTCCTGTTGGTGAGTTCGATGTGCGTACGCCCGGCAGATTACGTATTGGTATTAAAGGTAATCCGTCTTTGGGTAGCATACGTACTATGATGGTGGGTGTAAAGAACCAAGATATACTACCGGCAAGAGGTGAGGTGTGGTTCAATGAACTTCGTTTAGCAGGCTTGGACAATAATGGAGGGTGGGCAGCTATTGCCGCTGTAGATGGTAATATTGCCGATTTTGCCAATTTTAGTGCAACGGGTAGTAAGAGTACTTCTGGTTTTGGCTCTATAGATCAAATGCCAAATGAACGTGCCCGTGAAGATGCGGTTTCGTATGATGTGGTTACCAATGTTAACGTTGGTCAATTGCTGCCTAAGAAATGGGGTATACAGTTGCCTTTTAATTATGGTGTTTCTGAACAATTGATTACACCGGAATTCGACCCTGTCTATGATGATTTAAAATTAGAGGATAGAATTGCGGCAGAAGATACCCAAGAGGGTAAAGATGAAGTTTTGGAACAAGCTGAAGATTACACTAAGCGTACCAGTATCAACTTAATTGGGGTTAGAAAGGATAGAGGTGAAGAGGCCGATGCCAATTTTTATGATATTGAAAACTTTACCTTTAACTATAGTTATAATGAAACCGATCATAGAGATTTTGAAATTGCAGAGTTAAGAGAACAAAGTGTAAATACCGGTTTTGTATATAATCATAGTTTTGACCCTGTAGAGGTAGCGCCTTTTGCTAAAAAAGATTCTCTTTTTACAGGCAAATATTGGAAATGGTTAAAAGATCTTAACTTAAACCTGTTGCCATCTAATATAGGGGTTACTTCAAATATCAATAGGCAGTTTAATGCACAGCGTTTTAGGGATGTATATACTGATGGTGAAGATAGACTTGAGTTGCCAGAATTGCAGCAGCGTAACTATTTGTTCAATTGGCAATATGCGGTCAATTATAATTTGACCAAATCGCTACGTTTGAATTTGACCGGCTCAAACAATAATATAGTTAGAAATTATTTGAACGAAGATGAACCTTTAGAGTCAACGGATAGAATTAATAATGAGTTGGGAATGTGGGACGGCTTCTTTGATGTTGGTGAGCCTAACAGGCATTCTCAGCAAATGCAGTTGAATTATGATGTGCCTTTTTCCAAAATACCTGCATTGGATTTCATTAGTACACAATATTCATATACCAGTAATTTTGACTGGCAAAGAGGTGGAGATGCGTTGTTTGAAGTAGCGGGGGAATACATTAATACGGTACAGAACGCCAATACGCATACTATAACGTCATCATTGACCATGCAGAAGTTCTATGATATGCTTGGACTTAAAAAGCGCGAAGCGCCAAGGGCAGGTGCAAGAGGACCTATTAGAAGAGACAAATCCGGTGCATTGGCAGAAGATCAAGAAAAAATAAAAGGTAAGACCAGTGATTTGTTCAATACCGTAGTAGATATTGTAACTATGGTTAAAAGATTGAACCTGAATTATAGTGAGAACAATGGAACGGTGCTTCCGGGTTATACACAATCTGTTGGCTTTGTTGGTACTACCAAACCTACCATTGGATTCTTGTTCGGTAGTCAGTCAGATGTCCGTTTTGAAGCTGCTAGAAATGGTTGGTTAACTGGTTTTGAAGATTTCAATGAGCAATTCATCCAAAGAACAAATAAGCAATTGAATATTACCGCTACGGCACAACCTACCAAAGATATTACGATAGATTTAGTAGCGGACCGTCAATATTCGGATAGTTACCAAGAAAATTTTAATGTTGTTGATCAAGAATACAACCTGCAGCTAGGTAACAATTATGGTAGTTTCAGTATTTCTACTATGATGATAGGTACGGCCTTTGGTAAGAGCGATGAGTTTGATTCAAGTACTTTTCAGCAGTTTAAGGATAATAGAATTACAATAGCCAATAGGTTGATCGCTGATCGATCTCAACCTGTGGGTGATCTAGATGAAGATGGTTTTCCTCAGTTATACGGTAAAACGCAACAAGAGGTATTGTTACCAGCGTTCTTTGCGGCATATACAGGGCAAGATGCTGAGCGTGTAAACTTAGATACTTTTAGGGATATTCCTATTCCTAATTGGAACATTAAGTATACCGGACTAATGAAGAGTAAATGGTTTAAAAAGAAATTCAAACGTTTTTCTTTGAGTCATGGATATCGCGCATCATATAGTATAAACTCGTATCAAACGAATTTAGAAAAGGTGCAATTGGTTAAAGATAATCCGGGTGAGTTTGCAATAAATGAAGAGAATTTAGATCTTTTGCCAGATTTGATATTAAATAACGTTGTTCTTACAGATCGGTTTAATCCGTTGATCCGTGTAGATTTTGAAATGATCAATTCGGTAAGTGTCTTAGCAGAAGTTAGAACAGATAGAGCCTTATCATTAAGTTTTGATAATAATTTGATGACAGAGATCAATGGTAAAGAATATACGGTTGGTTTGGGCTATCGCTTTAAAGATGTAAAATTCGTAACCAATATTGGTGGTAATAAAACAAGGTTAAAAGGTGATTTAAACTTAAAGGCCGATGTTACTTTAAGAGATAATATTACCATCATTAGAAATTTGGATATCAATAACAATCAAATTACTTCGGGTCAAAATTTAATGTCATTGAAGTTTACGGCAGATTATGCATTGAGTAAAAGCTTGAACGCCCTGTTTTTTTACGATCATTCATTCTCCAAATTTGCTGTATCAACTGCCTTTCCACAAACTACGATTAATACAGGTTTTACACTTCGTTATAATTTTGGTAATTAATACGGTTGTTTCGTAAAAGTATGCCCCAATAATTATGTAGGCTTTTAAACAAATCATTACATAGGTAAATATTTTGATAACCTAAGTTGAAAACTTTACATTTGCCGAAGTAAAAAATAATAATAGATTACAATGAACATACCAGCTGAATTAAAATATACAAAAGATCACGAGTGGGTTAAAATTGACGGTGACATTGCTACGGTAGGTATTACAGATTTCGCACAAGGTGAATTAGGTGATATTGTTTATGTAGAAGTAGACACTTTAGATGAAACCTTGGATCGTGAGGCTATCTTTGGTACTGTTGAAGCGGTTAAAACGGTATCTGATTTATTTTCGCCATTATCAGGTGAAATTGTTGAATTCAATGAAGGTTTAGAAGATGAACCTGAAAAGGTGAATTCTGATCCCTATGGAGAAGGTTGGATGGTGAAAATTAAATTTAGCGATGCAGGCGAGCTAGATGATTTGTTGAGTGATGCTGCATATAAAGAGATAATTGGTGGTTAAAAAACCTATTTTCAAAGTACTTTTCATAAGCTGGATGATGTTCGTAACATTTTTCAGCTTATTTTCTTTATCAGGTGTTGGTACTTCTAGGTTCAACATACCGCATATGGATAAGGTCGTGCATTTTACCTTTTACTCCGTTATGGTGGTCTTAGGTTATTTGGCAATGAGGAGCAAAACAGTCCAGCAGCCCAAACGTTCTAAGTTGTTGTGGTACATAGTTTTATTTGCTGTAACATACGGCATAATTATTGAGGTATTACAACATGTATTGACGACTGATCGTTACGGTGATCCTTTAGATGCACTTGCAAATTCAATAGGGGCTTTTGTAGGAATGTTTGTCATAAGATTTCTATTTTTTAGAACCCCGTCGTTAAAATGAAAATTTTAGTTGCATTTTTATGGATTAATTAGTTAAATTAGCAATCACTAAATTGAATATATATGGAACCTAAAAAGAATCCAAAGGCGGATTTAACAAAGAACAGCAGTCTTTATTTCGTTATCGGTTTATTTGCAGTAATGTTATTTACTTATGTAGCATTTGAGTGGAAAACTTATGATGAGGTAAACGATTATGATATTTCTATGAATGTGGATGATCTTTTAGATGAAGAAGTTCCAATGACAGAACAGATCAAAACTCCACCACCTCCACCGCCACCAGCTGCACCAGAAATTATTGAGGTTGTTGAAGATGAAGAAGAGGTTGAAGAAACTGTAATAGAGTCTACAGAAACCAGTCAAGAAGAGGAAATCGTTGAGGTTGAAGACGTTGTTGTAGATGAAATTGAAGAGGATGTAGATGTACCTTTCGCAGTAATTGAAGATGTACCTGTATTCCCAGGTTGTGAAAATGAAAGTGATAAAAGAGCTTGTTTCAATAAAATGATTCAAAAGCACATTGGTAAAAACTTCCGTTACCCAGAAATTGCTCAAGAAATGGGTGTTCAAGGTAGAGTTAGTGTAATGTTCGTAATTCAGAAAGATGGTAGTATCGGTAACGTAAGAATGCGTGGTCCAGATAAAAACCTTGAAGCTGAAGCTGCTAGAATTATCAACAAGTTGCCTAAAATGACACCGGGTAAACAAAGAGGTAGAGCGGTACGTGTTCCTTTTAGTATTCCAATTAACTTTAAGTTACAGTAACAATATATTAGAATTTATTTGTAAAAAGATCCTGAGTTAAGCTCAGGATTTTTTTTGTTTCAACTTTTTAGTGAATATCAACGTAAACATTAACGTTGATCAGATTTAATTGGAATTTTATTTAAATGCAAATGGTGACATTTTCAATAAATCTAGAAATAAAGGTTTTAGGTTGCAGAAATATGACTGGGGCGTTATCTTTGCAGACCTATTTTAAAAAGTATGAAGACGGCCGTTGGTTCGGTAAAGAATAGTGCATTTGCATTGATTTTTGCCGATTTTAAGGAGATTACCAAAGCTAGATTAGCTATTAGTGTCGTTTTTTCTTCCTTAGCAGGTTATTTCTTGGGTGCTTACGAAATACAATGGGGGCAAGTGCTTCTTTTGGCTTTTGGTGGTTATTGTATGGTAGGTGCCAGTAATGCCTACAACCAGGTCATTGAAAAAGATTTGGATGCCTTAATGAAGCGTACTAAGAATAGACCAATTCCCGCTGGGCGTATGTCTGTTAATATTGCCATGGCAGTGGCTATAGTACTTACTTTATTGGGTGTATTGTCTCTATACCTTCTGAATCCAAAAACTGCCATGTTTGGTGCTATATCCATATTCCTTTACACTAGCGTATATACACCTTTAAAAACAATAACCCCGTTAGCGGTATTTGTAGGTGCAATACCAGGAGCAATACCTTTTATGTTGGGTTGGGTAGCTGCTACAAATGATTTTGGAATAGAACCGGGAACTCTATTTATGATTCAGTTTTTTTGGCAGTTTCCACATTTTTGGGCCTTAGGTTGGATGTTGGACGATGATTATAGAAGCGGAGGTTTTAAGATGCTTCCCACAGGTAAGAAAGATGCAGCTACCGTACTTCAAATAATAATGTACACTATTTGGATGATTGCGGTATCTATAATACCGGTATTTGGTATAACGGGTAGATTGCAATTGTCTATAGTGGCAGCTGTTGTTATTTTCTTGATGGGTGCGGTTATGCTAGGCTTTGCTTTTCAGTTATATAGAAATAGGGATAACGTTTCCGCAAGAAAATTAATGTTGGCAAGTGTTAGTTATATAACATTAATGCAAATAGTGTACGTAATAGATAAATTTTTAGCTTAAATATGGATTTAACACAGGGTACGGAGGCAGAAAAAAAAGCTAGGGCGAAAAAAATGATGCTTTGGTTTGGTATTATTAGCCTTCTAATGAGTTTTGCAGGGTGGACAAGTGCTTACATAGTTAGTCGCTCTAGAGAAGATTGGGTTAGTGAAATTCAATTGCCAAATGCTTTTTTGTATAGTACGATCGTTATAATCATCAGTAGCGTTTCATATATGTTGGCAAAAAAGGCTATTAAAGATGGAGAAAAAGCCAGTGGTACTAAATGGCTTTGGATAACGTTAGGTTTAGGGATATTGTTTGTGTTGCTTCAGTTTTCTGGATTTTCAGAAATGGTGGCCAAAGGATATTATTTTACAGGGCCAACAAGTGGTATTAAGGTTTCCTTTGTATTTTTAATTGCAATGGTCCATGTAGTACATGTGGTGGCGGGTATGATATCATTATTAGTGGTGTTATACAATCAAAACAAAGGAAAATATAGTCCGGAAAACTATTTAGGTGTTACCTTAGGGGCTACATTTTGGCATTTTTTAGATTTATTATGGATCTATTTGGTGTTATTTATGTTCTTTGTAAAATAAAATGTGAATCAAAATTAGTTTTGGTGCAAATTGCGTTTTTAAATAGTTCAAAAAGATGTAAATTTGCTAAAGTTTTATTAAAACGATAAATAATTATATGAATTCTACGGTGACTACGGGAACGGAAACAAGCGTATGGGGTGGAGGTAATCAACCCTTAGGAGCAAGCTATGGTAAAATGATGATGTGGTTTTTCATTGTTTCAGATGCTTTGACTTTCTCTGGATTTTTAGCAGCTTATGGCTTTTCAAGATTTAAGTTTATTGAAACATGGCCCATTGCGGACGAGGTGTTTACACACGTTCCTTTCTTTCATGGTAATTATCCCATGATTTATGTGGCTTTTATGACGTTTGTTTTAATTATGTCATCTGTAACTATGGTATTGGCTGTAGATGCAGGACATAAAATGAAAAAGAATGCCGTTATCTGGTACATGTTCGCTACGGTTATCGGTGGTATAATCTTCGTTGGTTCTCAAGCATGGGAGTGGGGAACTTTTATCAAAGGTGATTACGGTGCTTTAGAAACAAAAGGTGGTAGAATTTTGCAGTTTGTTGATGCTGGTGATACCGAAAAGAGAGTTGCATTGTCAGATTTTGCAACTTCTATTCCAAGTGAAAGAACTGAGCACGAGAGAAAGAATGGTGTTTGGTTTTATCAAGAACCGGGACTTACAAGTGTTTCTTTAAATGAAGTTGTAGAAGGTTTTAAGGCTAATCCTAATATTTTGATCAGAACTGAATTGATCAATGAAGAAGGTAAGAAGACCGTATTGGATAGAAAGGCTTCTTTGGCTAAATTGGCAGATGCTACACAAGTTGTGGAAGGTGCTAACCTAATTCATAATGAATATGGAAGCAGATTGTTTGCAGATTTCTTTTTCTTTATCACAGGTTTCCACGGTTTTCACGTTTTCTCAGGCGTAGTGATCAATATTATTATTTGGTTTAATGTTATTCTTGGTACTTATGAAAGAAGAGGACATTATGAAATGGTAGAAAAGGTTGGTTTATACTGGCACTTTGTAGATTTAGTTTGGGTATTTGTATTTACCTTCTTCTACTTGGTATAATCCTTTTAACAATAAACAGCATTACTGTAAATAGAATTTTAGATTAAAGTAACATGGCAGACGGACATAAATTAGAGATTTTTAGAGGGCTTGTAAAGTTCAAATCTAACACACAGAAAATCTGGGGAGTATTGGCATTTTTGACCTTAATAACTGCAGTAGAGGTAGTTTTAGGTATCATTAAGCCAGCATCATTAACCGATACCTATATATTGGGAATGAAACTGATCAATTGGGTGTTTATCATTTTAACTTTGGTAAAAGCGTATTATATAGCGTGGGATTTTATGCACTTACGTGATGAAAAGTCTTCTCTAAGAAGAGCCATAGTTTGGACACCAATATTCTTGGTCATTTATTTGACGTTTATCCTTCTGGTTGAAGCTGATTACATTTATAATGTTTATAAAGATGGTTTTATAAGTTGGAACTTCTAGGGTATAATTAACAATATTAAAAGACGGTTATATAACCGTCTTTTTTATTTTTGTATACTTTGTATTTAACAATTGTTTTATGAAGATCTGTTGTGTGTTTCAATAGATTGCTTTACTGATATATGAAAAAGACCTTTGTTCTTGTTGTCTTGTTTGTGCTGCCTATTGTGGCGTATATGTTCTTTGCGTCTGGTGTAACCAATTTTGGTAAATTATCTCAACTTACTAAAAATGTTCAGGAGCTGAACTTTGCACCTGAGACCCAATTAAAGAATAAAATAACCGTATTAGGTTTTTTGGGTTCCAATGTTGAAGGTAGAAAAGGTAATGCCTTTAATTTAAATCAAAAGATATATAAACGCTTTTATGAGTTTAACGACTTTCAGTTTGTAATGTTGGTATCTCCTGAAGATGAATCAAAAGTAAATGAACTTAAAAAGGAATTGGCAACCTTGGCAGATAACGAAAAGTGGAAATTTGTGTATGCAGATACAGAGCAAATTAATTCAATGTTTACTAGTTTAAAAACAGATATTGAGCTAGATTCAGAAAATAGTACTCCTTATGTTTTTATAATTGATAAGGATTTAACTTTAAGAGGTAGGTCAGATGATGAAGATGATGGTACCAAATATGGTTTTAATTCTAATTCGGTAGCTGATCTAAACAACAAAATGGTTGATGATATTAAGATCATTTTAGCAGAGTATCGTTTGGCCTTAAAAAAGAATAACGCAGATAGATCTAAATAATGAATAAAAAATATACATACGTTTGGGTTTCGTTAATTGTTCTGATTTTTGGAATTATTGTGGTTCCAAGAATAGTAAATAGATTGTCTGATGGTTCGGTGGTTGAGAATGATCGTTTGAATACCTCTAGTAAAATCGATAACGAAAAACTTGGCTATATTTTATTGAATGGAAAACGAAGAAAAGTACCTTCGTTTCAGTTTTTGAACCAAGACAGTATTCTGGTTTCTGATAAGGATTATTTAGGTAAGGTCTATGTTGTGGATTTCTTTTTTACAAGGTGTCCTAGTATTTGCCCTGTAATGACTACCAACTTGGTAAATATTCAGAAACATTTTAAAAGTGAGGATCACTTTGGGGTAGCTTCATTTAGTATAACGCCTGAATTTGATACGCCCAAGGTATTAAGGGAATACCAAGAAAAGCACCATATACAAGACCATAATTGGAATTTAATGACCGGCGATCAAACAGCCATTTATGACCTGGCCAATGCCGGATTCAATATTTTTGCGGCAGAAATGCCAGATGCGCCTGGCGGGTTTGAACATTCCGGGTTATTTGCTTTAGTAGATAAGGAAGGCTTCTTAAGATCTAGAATTGACGAGTTCGGTAATCCTATTGTATATTATCGCGGAGCAATTTTAGAAGATAAGGGCGTCAATGATCATGGTGAAACGGAAGAAATAGGCATACTTAAAGCCGATATTAAAAAGTTGTTGGAAGAATAAGAGTACAGATATGCAAGGTAAGGTTCAAGACGAAAAAAAATTCAATAGGCTAATTGCTATAGTTTCTATAGTTATACCTATAGTTGTAGCAGCTTTGTTTGGGGTTAAATTACCCAATGTTGAACCTCTGTCATTTTTACCACCAATTTACGCTGCAATAAATGGTTTAACTGCGGTTCTACTTCTGGCAGCTGTTTGGACTATTAAGAATGGTAATGAAAAATTACATCAGAATTTGATGACTACAAATATTGTACTGTCCTTATTGTTCTTGGTAATGTATATTGCCTATCACATGACCTCGGATTCTACAAGTTATGGGGGTGAAGGCGCAATCAAATATGTATACTATTTTATTTTGATTACTCATATTATTTTATCCATTGCGCTAATTCCGTTAGTGCTACGAACCTATGCAATGGCTTATTTAGGAAAATTTGAAGACCATAGAGCATTGGCAAAATATACTTTTCCTATTTGGTTCTATGTTGCGGTTACCGGTGTTGTGGTTTATTTAATGATATCTCCGTATTATGCATACTAAATATTTATTTTTAATATTGTTTTTTTTAGTGCTTTTAACACCAATGGATGTGGAGGCTCAATGTGCTATGTGTAGAGCCGTGCTAGAGAGTGAATCCACTGGCAAAGCAGCGGAAGGTATAAATAATGGCATAGTTTATTTAATGGCCGTACCATATGTTTTGGTGGCAGCACTTTTCTATTTTATTTACAGGAAGATGAGGGCATAATGCTCATTTTTAATTTTTTTCAAAAAAACTGTAACATTCTTTCAATTGGTTAGTCTTATGATTGTGTGGCACTTGTGTTGCATTCATCAATCAATCATACTAATCAATCAATCTTATGTTCGATCTAGAACGTTGGCAAGAAATTTTCGATACTATTCGTAAAAATAAATTACGAACATTTCTTACCGGACTTTCCGTTGCTTCAGGCATTTTTATACTGGTCATTTTATTGGGTTTTGGTCAAGGCATGCAAAATGGAATTGCCAAAGAATTTGAACAAGATGCTGCTACAAGTGTTTGGGTGTGGCCTGGTGTAACTACAATTGGCTATAAAGGTATGAACCCAGGTAGGCCTATTCAATTCAGAAACGAAAATTATGAAATGGCCGGTGTTTTGTTTCAGGAACAAATAGAGAATGAATCTCCAAGGTTATTTGTTAGAGATGTATTTGTCAATTTTGGTAGTGAATCATTGGCATATAATGTTCAAGGGGTTTCGCATCAATTTCAATTTATTGAGAATGAGTTTATGACTCTTGGGAGATTTCTGAATCAACAAGACGGTGACTCTAAGGCCAAGGTTGCCATTATCAGTAATAAGATCAATAGGGAAGTATTTCATGAATTGGAAAGCCCTATTGGTGAGTATTTAGATTTGTCCGGAATTCCATTTAAAATCGTTGGGGTTTACGGTGATATAGGGGGAGAAAGGGAAGAGGATCGTATTTATATACCTATTAGTACGGCGCAACAGGTTTTCAATGGTGCGGATTATTTGAATAACCTTGCGTATACACTTCCTCCAAAAGAAGATTTTGAAGCAGCTGTACAACAATCCATTAAATTTAAAAATGAGCTTAAATCATATTTGCAAAAAGCACATACGGTAGCGCCAGAAGATACTAGCGCCATACAGGTGTATAACCCTATGGAAGAAGCCAAGCGCTTTTATGCTTTAATGGGGGGAATAAAATTTTTCTTTTGGTTTGTTGGGGTATGTACCATTATTGCGGGTATAGTGGGGGTAAGTAATATTATGCTAATAGTAGTTAAAGAACGTACTCGAGAAATAGGTATTCGAAAGGCATTAGGTGCAAAGCCGTGGTCTATTGTAGGTATGATATTGCACGAAGCCATTTTTATTACGGCAATAGCGGGTTTTACCGGTCTTATTTTAAGTATGGGATTGTTGGAGATCGTAGGTCCGCATGTAGAGGTAGATTATGTTTTGAATCCGTCGGTAAATTTCAATGTGGCCTTAACAACCGTATTTGTATTAATCATTGCCGGAGCCATAGCTGGATTTTTCCCGGCATGGAGAGCTGCTAAAATTCATGTGATAGAAGCTCTTAGAGATGAATAGTTGTAAAGGAGTAAGTATAATAATTAAGCTATGACCCATGTTCAATAGAGACCGGTGGAAAGAAATTTTGGAAGTTTTGTCTAGCAATGTTTTTAGGACATTGGCAACTTCCTTTGGCGTAGGTTGGGGTATATTCATACTAATCATTCTTTTGGCGGCAGGTAAAGGCTTGGAGAACGGTATTAGGGCAGATTTTGGGGACATTGCTACAAATACCATGTTCATGTGGTCTAGAAATACAACAATGCCCTATAAAGGATTGCCAAAGGGTAGGCGTTTTAGTTTTAAGTTAGAAGATGTTCAGGCCATTAAGGACAATGTACCTGATCTTCGCTTTATTTCTCCTCGTAATCAATTAGGAGGTTTTAGAGGGGCAAATAATGTGGTCCGCGGATTAAGAACGGGTGCATTTAATGTTTATGGGGATTATCCTGAAATCATAAAACAAGAACCTATGACGATAACCTCGGGTAGGTTTGTGAATCATAATGACATACAGGATAAAAGAAAGATTGCGGTAATAGGCGACGGTGTTAGAAACGAATTATACGATCAGGGTGAAACCGTAATTGGGACGTATATAAAAATACAAGGTGTCAACTTTATGGTGGTGGGTACCTATCAAAAGAAAGATGACGGTGGTGGTGAAGAAGGTCAAAAAGAAATATATGTGCCGTTTACGGCTTTTTCACAAGCATTTAATACAAGTAATGATGTAGGGTGGATGGCCATTACCGCCAATGATGGTAGTTCTATTTCCGATTTGAAAGAGAAAATAGTTGGCGTTGTTAAGGAAAAAAGAAAAATTCACCCAGATGACAAACGTGCCGTAGGATATTTTGACCTTTATGAGCAGTTTAATCGTGTAGAAAGTTTGTTCGGTGCATTGCGGTGGGTGGCCTACTTTGTTGGAGTATTGGTTTTGCTGTCCGGTATTATTGGGGTAAGTAATATCATGCTGATCGTTATCAAAGAACGCACAAAAGAAATTGGAATTAGAAGAGCATTGGGCGAAGCACCTTGGTCCATAAAAAAACAAATTTTAATGGAATCTATTTTCTTGACAATAATATCGGGTATGATAGGTATTGTTTTCGGGGCGGCATTTATTTATGGCGTAAATGCAGTGTTAGATTCCGTAGGTCCAGTAGATATGTTCATCAACCCAAGTGTAAGTTTAGCGGTTGTGGTAAGCGCACTGATCATCTTGGTGTTTTCAGGCTTGTTGGCAGGTTTTATTCCTGCCCAAAGTGCCATAAAGATTAGACCTATAGAAGCATTAAGAACAGAGTGAATCATCAACAAAATTTAATCGATCATAAAATGAAAAAGTCAACAACTATTATTGTACTCCTATTAATTGTTTTCGCCTTTGGCGGATCAATGTTCTATCTCTATTCCAAAAATGCAGAAGACCCTGTTGTTTATTTAACGGAGGAACCCTCTAAACAGACCATTATCAAAAAGACCATGGCTACGGGCAGTATTTTACCATTGGAAGAAGTGTTGATCAAGCCAAACATTTCTGGTGTTATAGAAAAGATTTTTGTGGAAGGTGGAGATTATGTGAAATCTGGAGATCTATTATGTACAATAAAGGTAGTGCCTAACCTTAGTGCGCTAAATGATGCCAGGAATAATATAGATGAAGCCAAAATTAATTTAGATGATCAATTGCGAAATCTAGAACGCCAAAAAGGATTGTTTTCTAAAGGAGTGATTTCAAAAGTAGATCTGGAACGCGCCCAGGTTAGTTACGATCAATCTAAACAATCATATGCCGCCGCAAACAAACGCTATGATATAGTAAAGACCGGTACAACCTCTGGTTATGGTAATGCTGCAAATACACAAATAAGGGCAACGGTCAGTGGTATGGTTTTGGAAGTGCCAGTAGAGGTAGGTAATCAAGTTATAGAAAGTAATAATTTTAATGAAGGGACTACCATAGCCGCTATCGCTGATGTTGATAAAATGATTTTTGAGGGCAAAGTAGATGAGTCCGAAGTAGGTAAGATAAAGGAGAATCTGCCTCTTGAAATAACTGTAGGAGCCATTGAGGATAAAACTTTTGATGCTGTTTTGGATTACATAGCCCCAAAGGGAAACGAAGAAAATGGTGCCATACAATTTGAAATAAAAGGAACATTGAAGAAACAAGATTCTGTATTTATTAGAGCTGGGCTAAGTGCTAACGCATCCATTATTTTGGCACGTGCAGATAGTGTTTTAGCCGTAAAGGAGGCTTTGGTGCAGTTTGATGACGAGACTAAGAAACCCTTTGTTGAAATAGCTACCGGTGATCAACAATTTGAAAGACGAGATATAGAACTTGGTATAAGTGATGGTATTCATGTTCAAATAAACTCCGGTATAAATGAAGGTGAAAAAATTAAGGTGTGGAACGAGATAAAGCCCGATGAGCTTGCCGATAATGAATAAAATTGAAAATATATTTTAATTGATGTAACAAATTTATGACTGCATAGTCTAATGATTAGACAATGTAAAAATTGTTCAAAACAACAACCAACATGATTCAAATAAAAGATCTTCACAAGTCCTATAAAATGGGCAAGAATTCACTTCACGTTCTAAAAGGCATTAATTTTAATGTTGAAGAAGGGGAGTTGGTAGCTATCATGGGTTCTTCCGGTTCTGGTAAATCAACCTTGCTAAACATACTGGGTATGTTAGATAGTTCTGATTCCGGAGAGTATATACTGGATAATGTTCCAATCAAAAATCTAAATGAAACCAAGGCGGCTAGATATAGAAACAAATTTTTGGGCTTTGTTTTTCAATCTTTCAATCTGATCAATTATAAAAGTGCTGCAGAGAATGTTGCATTGCCATTATATTATCAAAAAGTTCCAAGAAAAGAGCGTCAAGAAAAGTCACTTAAATATTTGGAGCAGGTTGGCTTAAAAGAGTGGGCAGGTCATTTACCAAGTGAGCTGTCAGGTGGTCAAAAGCAACGTGTTGCCATTGCTAGGGCATTGGCGGCAGAACCCAAAGTGTTGTTGGCAGATGAGCCAACCGGTGCGTTGGATAGTAAAACTTCTTATGAGGTTATGGATCTGATCCAGAAAATTAACGATGCCGGCAATACTATTTTGATAGTAACGCATGAACCCGATATAGCAGATATGTGCAAGCGTATTGTTCACTTAAAGGATGGGGTGATCATTGAGGATAAGAAAATAGAACAAGTTAGAGCCGAGCAATATGTTTGATAGAGACATTTGGCAAGAAATATATCATAGTATTAGCAACAACAAGCTTAGAACTTTCTTGACGGGATTTTCGGTTGGTTGGGGAATATTTATTCTTGTATTGCTATTGGCTTCGGTAAAAGGTATGCAGAATGGTTTTACATTACAGTTCAGTGATGATGCTACAAATTCCATTTTTGTGAGAACCGGTACTACATCTTTGGCTTATGGCGGATTTGAGGCGGGTAGAAGAATTCAAATGACCAATGATGATATTGAATATATCAAAAGAAGCTTTCCAAATGACATTGAATATATAAGTCCTAGGGTTTATCAAAATACATCGGCACGCTATAAAAGTGAAACGGGTAGTTATAATATTCAAGCGGTTTACCCGGATCATCAAGCTATAGAAAAGACCATAGTCAATAAAGGTAGGTTCATCAATACCAATGACTTGATCAATGCGTCTAAAGTAGCTGTAATAGGAAGAAAGGTAGAAGAAGATTTGTTTAAGAACGAAGATGCTATAGGAAAATTTGTTGAGTTCAACGGTTTGCCTTTTAGGGTCATCGGTACATTTACAGATGATGGTGATGACAATGCAGAACGCAATATCTATGCGCCAACCAGTACCTACCAGAAAATGTACGGTCAAACAGACCATATTGATCAAATTGCATTGACCTATAACCCAAATTATGATTTGACCGAGGCTTTGGCGTTTTCAGATAGATTGGAAAATGTTTTTAGAAGAAGGTTTAAAATTGCACCACAAGACCAAGCGGGCATTAGAATATTTAATTACGCAGAGGTTTTTGAAGACATCAGCAACTTTACGGGAGGTTTGGACATTGCGGTAATCATCGTGGGGCTTTTGATCCTATTGTCAGGTATTGTAGGTATCGGTAATATCATGGTGTTTATTATTAAGGAACGTACCAAAGAGATCGGAGTACGTAAAGCTTTGGGAGCAGAACCTTGGTCCATTATAAAATTGGTGTTGTTCGAATCTGTATTTATTACCGCTTTATCCGGATTCATAGGTTTAGGAATTGCAACAGGATTATTGGCGGCAATTGGTCCAAGTATTAAGACCGGGGCTTTTGCAAATCCGTCGGTTAGTATGTCTATGGTAGTTACCGCCACAGTAATATTGGTTGTAGCGGGCGTACTTGCAGGATTGATTCCAGCAATGAAAGCGGCGAAAGTGAAACCAATTGTAGCATTAACGGATAAGTAGTATGTGGATATTTGATAGAGATTTATGGTCAGAGATTTTTGCCACATTGGGTAAGAACTTGTTTCGTACTTTTTTGACAATGCTTGGTGTAATTATAGCCATGATTATTTTGGTATTGTTGTTGGGTGGAGCAAACGGAATGAGTAACGGTTTTCAAAAGATTTTTGCAGGCACCGCATCTAACAGTTTGTTCGTGTGGAGCCAAAGTACTTCTGAACCGTATAAAGGTTTTGAGAGAGGACGAAGAATTCAGTTCAAGTTAGAAGATGCCACAATCTTAAAAGAACAAATTCCAGAGATAGAAGTGCTAGCGCCAAGAATTGAATTGGGTAGTCATAGGGGTGTTGTTACCGTATATAGAAACGGACTTACAAGTGGTTCATCAGTTTATGGTGATTACCCTAACATTGACGATATCATGAAAAAGAAACTGGTAGAAGGCAGGTTCTTGAACGAAAATGATATGACCGAGTCAAAAAAGGTCTGTGTTATTGGTGAAGAGACCTATAAATTGCTATTTGAAAAAGGAGAAAATGCAATTGGTGAAGATGTACGTATTAACGGGGTGTTCTTTAATATCGTTGGTATTTATAAACCAAATCAGAATATCAATATTGACGGCGAGAATTCAGTTTATATTCCGTTCTCTACATTTCAAAAAGCTTTTGGTTCCGGTGACAGAATGGGGTGGATGGCAATTTCTGTTCAGGCGGACACTAAGGTGCCTGTAGTTGAAAGTCAGATAAAGAGATTGTTGAAGAACAAATATGATATCAATCCTACAGATGAACGTGCTATTGGCAGTTTTGACATGTCTGAAGTGTTTAACAATGTATCTGCCTTTACGGGTGTATTACAAGGGGTGTCATTTTTTGTAGGGATCTTGACATTGCTTGCCGGGGTTATTGCCATTAGTAATATTCTTTTGATTACGGTTAAGGAACGTACCAAGGAAATAGGAATTAGACGTGCATTAGGTGCAACACCAAGTGTGGTAAAGAGACAAATTGTTTTAGAGTCAATAGTAATTACGGTATTCGCAGGGTTTGTTGGTTTTGCCATTGCAATAGGCTTTTTAGCATTGGCAAATAATATGATAGGCGAGAATAGCGATATGCCATTTTATAACCTAATGATCAATATTCCCCAGTTTATAGGTTCTTTTATTTTAATGGTAGGGTTAAGTGTTTTAATAGGTTTAATACCTGCGAACAGAGCCATTAGAATTAAACCAATAGACGCACTAAGAGAAGAGTAACAGACCAAATAATAAAAGTAAATAACAATCAAATAGTTGAGCATGAACAAGTATGTAAAGTACGCATTAATAGGAATAGCAGTTATAGGTATACTGGCTGCGGTAGTCTATTTTCTAAAGAAGAATAGCACTCCTTTAAAAACATATGAAACGGAAACCGTTGAAAAAAGAGATATTACCAATAAGGTTGTTGTTACCGGTAAGGTAATTCCGCAAGATGAAATTGAGATCAAGCCTCAAATTTCTGGAATTATTCAAAAGGTGTACTTGGAAGAAGGTGTTCAAGTAAAAGCGGGAGATTTGATTGCGACTATTAAGGTTGTTCCAAATGAGCAATCTTTGAACCAGGCTCGCGGTAGGGTCAATAATGCAAAAATAGCGTTGAACAATACCAAGATAGAGTATGACCGTAACAAATCCTTATTTGATAAAGGTGTGATTTCCAGTCAGGATTTCAATGCATTGCAACTACAATACGATCAAGCTACGCAAGAGTTGCAAAATGCGCAGGCAGATTACCAAATTATTAGAGTTGGTTCAGCCGGTGGATCCTCTAGTGCCAATACGAATATTAGGGCAACTGTAACCGGTACATTATTGGAAATTCCTGTTGAAGAAGGCGATCAGGTTATTGAAAGTAACAATTTTAACGATGGTACTACCATTGCCTTTATTGCCGATATGTCTAAAATGATATTTGAAGGTGAGGTAGATGAGGCTGAAGTAGGTAAGCTTAAAGTTGGTATGCCTTTAGAGATTAGCATGGGAGCTTTACAAGATGAAAAATTCAATGCCAAATTAAAATTCATAGCTCCCAAGGGAGTTGAGGAAGAAGGTGCTGTTCAATTTAGGATAGAGGGAGATTTAGCTGTATCGGATAGTACAAATATTAGGGCTGGCTATAGTGCAAATGCTGCAATAGTTTTAGAAGAGAAAAAAGACGTGCTTTCTATTAAAGAAGCTTTGTTGCAATTTGATAAAGAAACCAACAAACCTTATGTAGAGATTGAAATAGGGGAGAATGAGTTTGAAAAAAGAGAACTTGAGCTTGGGGTTAGTGATGGTATTGACGTGGAAATAATCTCTGGCATAGATGAAAATTCTAAAATAAAAATTTGGAACAAGCTTGAAGCCAAGAGTAATGGCGATGCGCCAAATGAGGACTAAGAATAATCAATCAAATCAAAAGACGAATCGAACAACCTATTATTGGTTGGTTTAAAAAAGAAGAACATGAAAGTAAAAATCACGGGATTACTACTATTATTTTCTGTTGTAATAGGTACGGCACAACAAAAGAAATGGACATTGCAAGAATGTGTTGCCTATGCTATAGAAAATAACCTAACGGTAGAGCAATATCAATTAGATCTTGAGAATGCTAAAATTGATAAGTCTGATGCAATTGGAGCACTTCTGCCAAATTTAAATGGCTCTATAAGTGCTTCGGCAAATACAGGTCTTGCTTTAGATCCTACTACAAACAACTTAGTTTCGGCAACAATTTTTTCTGCTTCAGGTAATATGACCTCGTCCGTTACTTTGTTTGATGGACTTAGAAATTTTAATAGAATAGAAAGAGCAAAGCTGAACAGTATTGCCAATCAATATCGTTTAGACGATATAAAAGATGATATCAAACTTAATGTTGCCAACGCTTATTTACAGGTGCTATCCAATAAAGAATCCTTAAAGGTTTTTAAAGCACAGTTGGCGGTTACTGAGCAAGATTTAAAGCGTACCAAGGAATTGGTGGAATCCGGTGTAGTGGCTCGTGGCGATTTGTTGGAAATTGAAGCAACTGCTGCAGGTCAAGAACAACAGATAATCAATGCCCAGAATTTGATATTGATTTCCAAGTTAAATTTAGCACAGTTACTTAGTATAACCGACTATGAGAGTTTTGAAATTGCCGAAGAGGAGTTCGATATTCCGCCATCTGATATTTTAAATAATTCAGCGAAGGTTATTTTCAATACCGCATTGACTTTTAGAAATGATATAAAGTTGGCAATGTCCGGTGTAGAGCTGGCTCAAAAAGATTTAGAAATAGCAAAAGGAGAAAAATATCCTACGGTGGGTGCGTTCATTAACTATAACACTAGATATTCGGATCAAAACAATGATCCTTTTACAGGTGAGGCAATTCCATTTAAAGACCAGCTCTATATAAATGATGGTATTTCATATGGGGCGCAAATGAATATTCCTATTTTCAATGGATGGAGCGTTAGAAATAATATCAAGCGATCTCAAATAAGTGTTGACTTGGCGCAGATTGAGTATGAAAGAACCAAATTGCAATTAGAGACCGATGTAAATCAGGCATATGTAGATGTAACCAGTTTTTATAAAGCTTATGAAGCAGCCCAAAAAACCTTGGAGGCCAGAAGTCTTGCGTATCAGTATTCAAAAGAGCGATTTGATGTAGGTTTAATGAATTCCTTTGATTTTAGTCAAGCTCAGGCACGAGTAGATAATGCTGAAGCAGAGGTGATTAGAACAAAATATGATTATATTTTCAGATTAAAAATATTAGAATTCTATTTTGGTATTCCAATTTCTTTAGAATAGATAAAAGTAATTTATGATTATTAAGCCTGTAGCATTCTAGTGTTACGGGCTTTTTCATTTTATGTAATACCTTTGCATTATGGGAATACTATTAAACCTAGAGACATCATCTACAAATTGCTCTGTCTGTGTTGCTAAAAACGGAGAAATACTAGCAATAAAGGAATTGAATTCTGCAAACTATTCGCATGCAGAAAAGCTACATTTATTTATTGAAGAGGTATTGCAAAAGGCTTCTCTAAAAATGGAAGATTTAGAAGCAGTAGCTGTTAGTAAAGGTCCAGGGTCTTATACAGGACTGCGAATTGGGGTTTCTGCCGCAAAAGGCTTGTGCTACGCTTTAGGTGTACCCTTGATATCGGTTTCTACTTTAAAGAGTATGGCCACGCAAATTAAAATTAAAGAAGATGAGGTCTTGATACCTGTTTTAGATGCAAGGCGTATGGAAGTGTATTCTGCAGTGTTTGATTCAATTGGTAATGAAATTAGGGAAACGAAAGCGGAAATCGTTGATGAAAACTCATTTAACGAGTTCATAAAAACTAGTACGGTTCATTTCCTAGGAAGTGGAGCCGAGAAGATTAAAGAACTTTTTACCGACGAGAAGATAATTTATCATTGTGATGTTGTGCCATCCGCTAAAGAAATGGCTAGCCTATCTTCTGCTAAATTCAATGCGTCTAATTTTGAAGACGTAGCGTATTTTGAACCATATTATTTAAAAGATTTTGTGCTTCAGACCAAAAAGACAAAGGCATAAAAAAAGCCCTTGATGTTTCAAGGGCTTTTTTTATGGTATTCATTATGTTGTTAACCTTTCATTTGTGTAATAACACGTTGAGGGAACGGAATTTCAATTCCGGCAGCATCAAATCGATATTTTATTTCTTCCATAACGTAGAAATGTGCGGCCCAAAAATCTGCATTATTCGCCCAAAAACGTAAGGTAAGATTTACCGAACTATCACCTAACTCACCAACATATACTTCAGGGGCTGGGGTTTTGTGTATGGTATCGCGATCATTACAAATCGCTAAAAGAATTTCCTTTGCTTCTTTAATGTTGGAACTATAGCCAATACCTACATCAATTTTATCTCTTCTGGTATCCAGAGCATTATAATTGGTAATGGTGTTGTTAGATAGTTGTCCATTGGGTATAATGGCAATCTGATTTCCAAATGTACTTACTTTGGTGGTGAAGATTGATATCTCCTTTACTGTTCCGTCTACTCCTTGGGCAGAAATAAAGTCTCCTATCTTAAATGGTTTGAACAATAGTATGAGCACTCCGCCCGCAAAATTGGCTAAAGAACCTTGTAATGCTAAACCAATAGCTAAACCTGCCGATGCAAGTATTGCTACCAAAGATGTTGTCTGTACTCCCAACTGGGTAATGACCAATACGAACAGAATAATTTTTAAAGCAATACTGATAAAGCTTTGTAAAAATGATTCTAGGGCAAGATCATAATCTTTTCTGGCGAAGAATTTTCGGATCATTTTATTAATGAAACGTATAAGGTATGTGCCCGCAATTAAAAGGAAAATTGCCCAAAGTAAACTTGGTAAAGCGGCCCATATCCATTCTATGGCCTTATCTGCATGTTCTTGTAGGTTTGTGATTTTATCCATCTTTGAATTTTAAATTATTTGTAATGAACTTTCAGATATCGATGATTTTAGAAATAAGGTGTGGTCAATAAACTATGAGATGTTTGTAGTCAATAAATCTAAAGCCTTTTTTGGTTCTTCAACAGGCATTTGACAGCTTCCGTGATTACAAACATAAATAAGCGTTTTGTTCATTACATACCTATTCATCAATAAAGGTAAGTTGCTATTTTTTGCGTTTGAAGCCGCAAATATAACGTTTGGAAGATAGTTCTTCATGAGTGTTTTGCAAATGGGTTCAAAATTTTCACCGATAGCGACCATTTCAAAGAATTTCTGACCCATTAGTTGAGCCAAATGAAGCCAATTAGAATTATTTTGAGGGTTTTCTGTTATCGTAGACTTCATTGAAGTCATTATCTTGTTTAAGCGAATATCTAAATTATCCTCTGGAAAATACTTGGAGAGTTTATGTAGATTATGTGCCATAATAGAGTTGGAAGATGGTATTACGTTATCTGCAATTTCCAAAGTTCTTCTAATAAGCCCATCTTCTTTGGAAGATGTGAAGTAAAAGAGTCCGGTTTCACTGTCGGTAAAATGGTCTATTACGTATTTTGTAAGCCTTAAACTGTGGTTAAGCCATTTGTCATCATACGAAACTTCATAAAGACCAATAAAAGCTTCAATGACCGATGCATAATCTTCTAAAAATCCTTTAATGGTGCTTTCTCCGTTCTTAAAATTACGATACAGTCCACCGTCCTCAGCAGACATTTTTTCAATAATGAATTGTGCATTTCTTAATGCGAGATCTAAATAGTGAGGATTTTCCAAGTACCTGTAAGCATGGGTAAGACCTTTTAAGACAAGTCCGTTCCAAGCAGTTAAAATCTTATCGTCTAATCTGGGTTTGTTACGTTTTTTTCTTTCCTTTTTTAATAAAATAAGGCATTGGGTTATAATTTGCTTTAACTCCTTTTTGGTAATAGAGTGCTTCATTGCTATGTTCAAAGCTTTACCGTCTCTAATTAGCACATAGTTGTCTTCTTCCCAAAGGCCGTAGGAGTTTATATTGAAATACTCCTCGAAAATTTCAAAATCATCCTTTAGTATTCTTATTAATTCTTCTTTTTGCCAAACATAATAGGCTCCTTCTACCAACTTGCCATTTTTGGTTAAACTATCGGCATCTAAAGAAGAGTAAAATCCATTGCTTTTGTCTAGTAGCTCTTCTTCTAAAAATGAAATGGTTTTCTCAACGGTACTTTTATAAAGTTGCTTGTTGGTAGCGGCATATGCATTAGAATAAAGACTAATTAATAGACCATTGTCATATAGCATCTTTTCAAAATGTGGTACGTGCCACTTGGTGTCTACCGCGTATCTTGAAAAGCCACCGCCAACATGGTCAAATATGCCACCCCAAGCCATTCTGGTCAAGGTGGTGTTTACGTACTCATAAATAGTGTCATCATTATGGGAGTGTGCATAATGTAGTAAACAATTCATGTTTGTAGGCATCATAAACTTTGGGGCGCGTTTGTATCCGCCTAAAAACGTATCAAAATAGTTAGACCAGTCCTGTATTATTTTTTCAATTTCGTTTGATTTAATGAGTTCATCATTACTGGTCTTTGTAATTGAATTGATTTCTTTTAGACCTTGAGCCATATTTTCAGCATACCCTGTAATTTTATTAGGGTCTTCTATGTACAGTTTTTGAAGTTGGTTCAGTACTTGAATCCAATCGGTTTTTTTAACAAAAGTAGCTCCCCAAAAAGGCCTGCCATCTGGTAGGGCCAAAATATTTAAAGGCCAGCCGCCGCTACCGGTCATCATTTGAAGTGCATCCATGTAAATGTGGTCAATATCTGGTCTTTCTTCCCTGTCTACCTTGATATTGATAAAATGGGCATTCATGGTTTCGGCAACCTCTTCATCTTCAAAGCATTCATGCTCCATAACATGGCACCAATGACATGCTGCGTAACCAATACTTATCAATATTAATTTATTCTCGTCTTTTGCCTTTTGTAATGTGTCTTCGTTCCAGGCTTCCCAATGAACAGGATTGTGGGCGTGTTGAAGTAAATAAGGACTACTTTCTTTAATAAGGTTGTTAGTATGCTTTTGTGAATGGGGCATTGTGTAAATATTTGATTTAAGGCAAAAAAAAGCGCCAAAAGGCGCTTTTAATATTGTAGTAAAATGGTTACTTCACTTCAAAAGTGATTTTAACATTTACTCTGTAATTTTTGATTTTTCCATCTTCAACGGTAGCGCTTTGCTCATTGATATAAACCGATTTTATATTTTTTACTGATTTAGATGCTTCCGCAACTGCTTTTTTTGCTGCATCTTCCCATCCGTTGTCAGAATTTGCTAAAATTTCGATTACTTTTAAAACTGCCATAATTAATGATTTTTAGATTTCCTACAAGTTACAAAAATTGAAGGCACACTTTAATTCATTTAAATCGATAATTAGCCGTTTAGCGCAACTACCTCATTTACCTTGTCTCCCATCATATTTTTCAACATTGTTTCTATACCGTTTTTTAGGGTAAATGTAGAAGACGGGCAACCGCTACAGGCGCCTTGTAGAATTACGTTTACAGTTTTGCTGTCCGTGTCATAAGATTGAAACATAATATTTCCTCCATCACTAGCTACAGCCGGTTTTACATATTCTTCTAAAATATCAACAATCTCTTGTGAAGTTTCATCAAGCTCAACTGTACTTTCGGCAGTAATAGTTTCGGATACTTGGGCTTCAGCTCCTATAGCTTTGGCATTATCCGCTACAATTTGTTTTCCTTCGGTAATAAAATTTCTTATTACTTCTCGTAGTTCTACGGTTATATCATCCCATTCCGCAACTTCATATTTAGAAACAGAAACGTAATTTTCATCTATAAATACCTGTTTCACAAACGGAAATTGAAATAGTTCGGTAGCTAGTTTAGAATCTCTTGCTTCGTCTATATTCTTAAATTCGAATGCTGACCCTACTATTTTTTTACTTGCTACAAATTTCATTGTAGATGGGTTGGGCGTTACTTCCGCATATACGGTAACCGGTATGGGTTTGTCCATATCTTCCTCTATGACTATTGGCTCGCCAGCATTTAAGTACTCAACTAGTTGTTGTGCTACTTCATCTTTTACATCTTCCCATTGAACAATATCGTAACGTTCCAATCCAATAAAATCTCCAGAAATATAAACTGTTTTAATAAACGGAAGATAGAATAGTTGTTGGGCCAACGGGCTATTCTTGGCTTCGTCAATATTTTTAAATTCGTAATTTTTTCGCTGTACTAACAAGTGGTTAGTTTCGAATTTTAATATATGTGGGTTGTTGGTCTTAACAACGGTTATCGAATACTCTTTCATTTTATCAAAGATTTTATGCAAAAATACAAAGGAAATCTTAGTTTAGCGGCACATAATAATGTTCAGGTTAACCCGTTATACACTTTATAATGTCATAACGATTCTTGGCTTTAATTTCTTAAAATGAAATACCACATTTTCTTATTGTTTACCGTATTTATGATTGGTCTCAAATCTAATGCACAAGAAGGTATTCCTGTATATTTCGATTATTTGTCAGATAACTATTATTTGGTTTTTCCTTCTATGGCCGGTATTGGTGAAGGTGGAAAGATTAGGGCTACTGCAAGGAAGCAATGGTTTGATGTCGATGATGCACCTAGTTTGCAAACCATTAATGCCCACTTTAGGTTAGGTGATTCTCCAAGTGGTATAGGTGCAATAGTTTTTAACGATGCTAATGGATATCATTCTCAAACCGGACTTAAAATTACATACGCTCATCATTTAAGAATGGGTGGTAATGATGTAAGACAGTTAAATCAACTATCTTTTGGTATTAGCGGTACTATATTACAGAGTAGCTTGGATGAAACCGAATTTAGATCGGTAATTCCCGATCCTGCCGTTTCAGGAATCAAATTAAGTTCTTCTTATTCAAATGTTGATATTGGTATATCTTATAATTTTCAAGAATTTTATACTCATTTTGCAGTGTTGAATGCTTTGACGGGTAGTAAAAGAAATTTGTATTATAGAGATAGACAGGATAATCCAGATGAATTGGTAATCGATAATATTAGAAGATTTTTGTTATCTGCGGGATATGTTTTTGGCAGAAGTGAGTGGCAATTTGAGCCTTCCGTACTTTTTCAACTAACAGAATTTACGGAAGAGAAAAGTATAGACTTTAATGCTAAAGTTTATAAAGATGTTGATTTTGGACGTATTTGGGGAGGACTATCTTATAGAAGAAGCTTCGATGGTGCTCAATTCCAAGATAACGGCACATTTGGAGAGCAAAGGTTACAATTGATTACACCAATTGTTGGGGCTAATATTAATAATTTTATGGTATCTTATAATTATTCGTATCAAATGGGGGATATTCGTTTTGATAATGGAGGTTTTCATCAGATAACAATTGGGTATGATTTTGGACAAACAGAACGTAAGTATGATTGCTACTGTCCCGCCGCTAATTAAAATAAAAAGGTCAGCTAGTTTGTAACGGACCTTTTTATTAAAATTGATTTACTCCCAGCTATAATTTTTTGATTCGGCTTGCTTTTTGATCGCCTTGATCATGGCATTTTCTAATTCACCTGATTTATCAGCGTTTTGATGTTCGGCTATATATGCTAAACGTTTAGAGTTATATTCTTGAATCTCTTTTTGTATCTGTATTCTTTCTGCTTTTTTAGATTCAATATAATCTTTGATTTCTTTTTCATTCTTGTTCTTCAACTCATTGGGTAATTGATCTTTTTCAACAGTACTAATTTCAAATTCCTCATCGGCATAAGCATCAACTAAGTCCCATTTTTTATTATTGTAAAGTCTTGAACTTTTGCTAACAGCTCTTTTAACGGCAATGGCTTCTTCCATCTCTAAAGCATTTCCATCTTGAACTTTCTGTGCCTGGTACTTTTCTCTTCCTAAAGTACCGTACGAAATATATGTGGTGTTTAATTTTGAATTGAGCTTGATTATGATGTCATCATAAGGAGTATTTATTTGAACCACTTTTTTATTGTGATCAATAGCCATATACTCTCCGCCTGTTAATGATGCCCCTTTTTTCCAATCTGTGTTTATGCCCAATTCGTAATTTCCACAAAAAATAGTGTTGACCGTAACCCCTTTTTCATTAGCATTGGTGGTCGCATTTCTATAATTATACTTTCCTTGGTCAAAAGGCTCGTTACCGGCAATGAAAATCATTCGTAGTAAATCTGGATTTTGGTTCCATGGTAATTGTTGTAGCGATGTTTGTAAAACTTTACCGCAATATTCTTCACCACCGTTGGTGGTTAATGAGAAGAGTTTTTCAGAAATTTCATCAAGATCACTACTAAATCCAAGAACTTGTTGAATGTATCCTTCACTTGCTGAAAGATTGTCATTCCCATATTGATATATTGCAATTTGTAGGTTGGGTCTAGTGTCATTTCCGCATTTAGCCAAACTGAACTCGTTTACAATATCCCAAAGTTGAGACTTGGCTTGGTTAATTAAACCGTCCATGCTGTTACTTGTATCCAATAACAACGCTATTTGAACAGTATTGTCTTTTTTTGGTTCTACTGGGTTAGTAGCATGTGCAATTAGTTCAATTGGTTTTCTTCTTTCGTTAGTATTACAAGCATATACGCTAGATATGGTCAATAGTCCAATACCTATAGATCCAAGTTGTTTTAAGATTTTCATAGTTTTCATTTTTAATTCAAGACGAAACTAACCGCTAAGTTTTTCTTAGAATAATTGAAATGAGCGAAGGTGCCTTATGGCTTAGTAAAGTGGTTTAATGGGTTTGTTAACTTATGAATAATGCTAGATTAAGTGTATGTTTTGCAATTACTTCATTTTTTAGTACCATAATTATCAGCTAAGTTTACCATAGTAATTGAGTATGAAAGATTATTGTATTTACATAATGGTTTGTTTGTTTTTGGGGTGGAACGTTATCTATTCACAATCTCAAAACAATGCACTAAAATTCAATTTAAAAGGTAGGGTTGAGGTTAGGAGCACAGGACAACCAATTTCCGGTGTTTCTATTTCAAATGATATGGGGGTGTTCGTGGTTACTAATGCCTTGGGAGAATTTGAAATTAAAACAAGAATTGGTGATCAACTCATAATTGAGCATCAGGATATTGAGACATTATGGTATAATGTAGAAAAAAATGATGATGTACTGATCTTGGTAGAAGGCTTTGAGTCTTCGGTTAGTGACAGGTCAAATTCACCGCCTGATATTTCTATAAGACATCAACAACTGTTAGATTCTGCAGAACACTACAAAGCCAAGGATATTGAAAAGAGTATTGACTTTGTGGCCCAATCTATAGCTTTATTGGGTAAAAGAGGGAGAAGGAAAGAATTGGCACGATCGCTTTCCAAGCTTGGGGAGGTCTATCAATATCACAAGCAATTGGATTTAGCTATTGATAACTATGAAGATGCGTTAGAGAACAATAAGACCATTGCCACATCTTTATTGTTGGGTAGGGCGTACAATTTAATGTCAAGATTTAATGAGACTATAGGTTTATTGGATCCGTTGTCGAAGGTAAAAACAATGCCGCCTTATCAAAGTGCAGTACTTTATGAACTATTAGGTGATGCTAAAAAGGGTGAGGGCAAAACCAAAGAAGCAATAGAGTTGTATAACAGAGGTCTGTTGATTGCCGAAAAAAATCAGAATACCTCAAAAATGATCGACTTGAATTCCAAATTAGCCGATTCATATTCTATGGATAACCAAGCTATGGAGGCAGAGGCTTATTATGGAAATTCATTGGAACTTGCGGTACAATCAGCACCAAAAAGGGCACTGCAAGAAAAAGAAAAGGTAGCGGATTTTTACAATACTAAAAGTAGGTTCAATGAAGAAATCAATATGCGTAAAAGCAGTTTACAGGAATTAAAAAGATTGAACGCGCCTAATGTTGGACTTAAAAAGCTTGAACTTGGAGATACGATAACATCACAACGAATAAATTATAAGATTGCAAATGCCTACATCTCTCAAGATAAGTACAATGAGGCTATTCCCTTTTTAGAAAAGAGTATTGTTGAGGCTGACTCAGACGATGATTTGGTGGTGCAAAAAGATGCTACAAGAAAACTGTCTGAAGTGTATAAAGTGAAAGGGGATTTTACAAAGGCCTTGGAAACTTACCAGACCTACGTGGCATTGGTAGATTCATTATATGTACGAAAAGAACAAGAAATCTCTAGGGCTAGTCGCTTTAATAGAGAGATAGCAAATGCTCAAAACCGACTTACGGGCTTGGAACAGGAGCGAGAACTTTCTCAAAGTAAATATGATTTAGCTTTAACGGAGCAAGAGCTGGTAAAGGAAAGTAATAAGAGACAACAGCTGGTTATCTACTCTTTAATATTTGGGTTATTATTGACCCTTTTGGCAGCCTTCTTCTTTTATCGAAGTAATCAACAACAGAAATTGGCAAATAACTTATTAGCCTTGAAATCATTGCGATCTCAAATGAATCCGCATTTTATTTTCAACGCATTAAATTCCGTTAATAATTTTATTTCTAAAAGCGATGAGCGCAGTGCTAATAGATATCTTAGTGACTTTTCCAAATTAATGCGCTCTGTACTAGAAAACTCTGAAGAAGATTTTATTCCCTTAGAAAAAGAATTGCAGCAATTGGAATTATATATAAAGCTAGAGCATTCTAGATTTGAAGACAAATTTGACTATCAAATTACCGTAGATGAGACTGTACAGGTATCCAAGTTTCAAATACCTCCAATGTTATTGCAACCCTACATTGAAAATGCCATTTGGCACGGATTAAGATATAGGGAAGAAAAAGGAGTACTTTTAGTTACCGTTAAGGAGAATAGTGAAGACTCTATAATTATTTCAATCACAGATAATGGTATTGGAAGAAAGAAATCTGCAGAAATAAAAACCCAAAATCAAAAGAAACAAAAATCTAAAGGAATGGGTATTATTCAAAAACGCGTGGCAATATTGAATGATATGTATACCGATAAGGTGGATATTAAAATTTCAGATTTACAGGAGAACGGAACCGGAACTAAAGTTTTATTTATTTTAAAAAGGGAGAAATGAGCTTAAATGCAATTATAGTGGAAGATGAGGCCAGTAGTAGGGAGATATTACGTAATTATATCTCTAAATATTGTCCTAGTGTTCAATTGTTGGGAGAGGCTTCATCAATTAAGGATGCTTTGACTCTAATTGGGAGCAATAGTTTGGATCTCGTTTTTTTAGATGTGGAAATGCCGTTCGGTAATGCTTTTGACTTACTGGATCAACTGCCCGATAGAACTTTTGAAACCGTTTTTGTTACCGCGTATGACCATTATGCAAAAGATGCTTTAAACAATCATGCTGCATACTACCTAACCAAGCCAATTAATATAGATGAACTGGTAAATGCAGTAGCTTATGTAGAAACTGTTCGTGAAAAAGAGGCAAGTTTGGAAGGAGAAGTGCTAAGTACAAAATCTAATGGGGTAGAGGGGAAATTGACTTTGCCTCAACAAGATGGTTTTCAAGTCCTGAATATTGCCGATATTTTGTATTGTAAGGCAGATGATAATTATACTGAAATTTACCTGTTGAACAAGAAAATATTAGTGAGTAAAACCTTAAAGTATTTTGAGGATGCATTAAAAAATTATCCTTTTGCGCGTATTCATAAATCTTTTTTGGTGAATGTGAACGAGGTGGTGAAGTATAAAAAAGGTAAAGGGGGCAGCGTGGTGATGTCTAACGGAAAAGAAGTTATGGTGTCCGCTTCAAAAAAGAAAGATTTTCTATCATATTTTAATTAATGTACAAATGATAAAAGCGGTTAGGGGTAAAGAACCAATTATAGGGGAAGATTGTTTTATAGCTGAAAATGCAACAATAGTTGGTGAGGTAAGTATGGGCAAGCAATGTAGTGTTTGGTTCAATGCAGTTTTAAGGGGAGATGTTCATTTTATAAAAATGGGCAATAAAGTAAATGTTCAAGATGGTGCTGTGGTTCATTGTACTTATTTGAAGTCTCCAACAACTATTGGTAATAATGTTTCTATTGGGCATAATGCAATTGTTCATGGTTGTACCATTCATGATAACGTATTGGTGGGTATGGGAAGTATAATTATGGATGATTGCATTGTAGAAAGTAATAGTATAATTGCAGCAGGAGCAGTTCTTACAAAAGGAACCCATGTGCCGTCTGGAAGTATTTTTGCCGGCATGCCCGCAAAGAAGATAAAGGACATTAGCCCTGAGCTCAGTTCAGGTGAAATTAATAGAATTGCAGAGGCATATACAATGTATTCAGGCTGGTTTAAAGAATAATCGTTGACTCAAAAAGAATTGAGGGTATGGCAATCTAGCTAAAATACGTACTTTTGATCCACCAAAACTAAAAGTTATGAACGCATATGTTTTTCCTGGGCAAGGTGCTCAATTTGTTGGAATGGGGTTAGATTTATACGAGAAATACCCTATTGCAAAAGAATTGTTTCTTAAAGCCAATGATATTTTAGGCTTTGAAATTACTGAGGTTATGTTCAATGGTACTGCTGAAGGTTTAAAAGAGACCAAAGTAACCCAGCCTGCTATTTTTTTGCACTCCGTGATTTTAAGTAAGGTAATGGGAGATGCGTTTAAGCCAGATATGGTTGCAGGTCATTCTTTAGGGGAATTTTCTGCACTTGTGGCAAACAATACCCTTAGTTTTGAAGACGGACTTAAATTGGTATCGCAACGTGCTTTGGCAATGCAAAAGGCATGTGAACTTAAGCCATCGACTATGGCTGCGGTATTAGGGTTAGAAGATGCTGTTGTAGAAAAAGTTTGTGCAGAAATAGACGGAATTGTTGTGGCTGCAAATTACAATTGCCCTGGTCAATTGGTTATTTCAGGTGAGGTGCTTGCTGTAGAACAAGCTTGTGAAAAGTTAAAAGAAGCTGGAGCAAGACGTGCATTAATGTTACCCGTAGGTGGTGCTTTTCACTCTCCATTAATGGAACCTGCTAGAGAAGAATTGGCTGCGGCCATAAATGATACAACTTTTTCAATGCCAAGTTGTCCTATCTATCAAAATGTTCCTACAACTGCGGTGAACAGTGCAGATGAAATTAAAAAGAATTTAATGTTGCAATTGACGGCCCCGGTAAAATGGACACAAAGTGTGCAGCACATGGTGAATGATGGTGCTACTATTTTTACTGAAATAGGTCCTGGTAAAGTATTACAAGGGTTGGTAAGAAAAATTGAGCCATCGGTTACAACGCAATCACCGCAACTAACAGACTAGCCTTTGTTTCCTTATTATTACCATTTAACCCATAAATCTTTTTTTCAACTGTTTCTGAGAGGTTTACCTTGATTTTTTTGTAATATTGAGACCCTAATTTTTGGTTGTGAATGTAGAACTTTCCCAATCATAGATTTAGGGTTTGATAAAGAATGCTATGAAAATAAGTATATACTATAGTCTTTTGAATTTTCAGAATACTAAACGATTTAAGCAATTTTTCTTTGTTTTTACAATGTTGGTTTTTGGGGTTTTCTCCCAAAGTGTTTCTGCGCAATTCGTAAGTTTAAATGTTTTAGATTCTGATGCTGGTGAGTTGGGAGGGAATCCAGGTTCTTTTAGAGTTAGTCTTTCATCTTCGCGAAATGTTGATACTGAAATTGAAGTTTTGGTAGATCAGTCAGTGTCTACTGCCACTGCGGGCACTTCCGCTGCAAATGGGGACAGGTCTTCAATAAATGGGTCTATTGTGATTCCTGCCAATGAGTTAAGCTTTATTATTAATGTTACCGTTTTTGATGATAATTTGGTAGAAGGTGATGAAATTATAAAACTTGATTTGATTTCATCTTCTGGAACTACAACAATCAATCCATTTGCAAATACTGCAACTTTGGAAATTGTAGATAATGATTTTGCAACCTTAAGTTTAAGTGATGCTATTGACGATGAAGGCAATGGTTTAGTCTTTACGATTACTTCAGATGAGCCCGTGCAGTATGACTATGAAGTAGAAGTCGAGTTTTCTGGAGGAGATGCAATAGGAGGGGGGGCAGGTATAGATCATCCACAAGATTATAATAGTAACGCTCAGGTAATTACTTTTCCGGCACGTTCTACATTGCAAACTTTTTCAGTACCAACCGGAAATGATAATGTTGTGGAAGATGATGAGACATTCGAGGCAGAAATAACAGGTGTTAATAATGAGAATGTTAATTTGGGGGGGGCGTCAAAAGGTACAATTGTCAATGATGATTTTCCAGGTGTAAGTGTAAGTGCAATTAGTGGTGATACGGGAGAAGATGGTTCAACGGCAACTTTTAATATTACTTTAGATTCTCAACCTACCGCAGATGTGTCAATTGTATTGTCAAGTAATAATGAAGATGAGGGAACTGTACCTGGTTCGGTGACTATTCCTGCTGCAGATTGGGATACTGGTACCCTTGTTACCGTAACTGGTGTAGATGATGCTATTGTTGATGGTGATATTTCGTATACAATTATTACGGGTAATGTTACGTCTGCCGATGCTAATTATAATGTATTGTCCGGGGGTGATGTTGCTAATGTTGCTGTAATAAATATTGATGATGACGCGTATATTGCGTCCGTCGCTTCTACTGACGCTACAGCAAGAGAAAATCCATTGGTTAATGGAAAATTTACGATAAGTCTTAATAGTGTAAATAATTCTGGTTCAAATATTGAAATAGATTATACTCTAAGTGGTTCTGCAACTTCGGGGGTTGATTTTGAAACATTGAGTGGTTCGGCAATAATTGAGGATGGGGAAAATGAAGTTGAAATCTTAATTGTTCCAATTAATGACACTGATGTTGAAAGCAATGAAACGGTTATTTTGAATCTTGTTGCAGGCACTGGTTATGAGGTTGGTTCTCCAAATAGTGATACTGTTACAATAGTTAGTGATGATATTGAGTATTTCGCTCAAATTACAGCTTCAGACGGAACTGCTGCGGAAAATGCTAGTTCTGTTTCTACAGGTGAATTTAACATAAGATTAAATGAGGAGAATAATACTGGTAGTCCTATTATAGTTGAATTCTTAATTGACGGAACATCAGATGTCGGAACTGATTTCTCTGCAAGTAGTACAAACGCTGTAAGTATTCCAAATGGGGAGCAAGAAGCCGAAGTGTTAATTACGCCTATTGATGATCAAATTCAAGAAGGTACGGAAACAGTTATAATTACATTACAAAATGGTACTGGTTATTCTTTAGGTTCGGTTGCTACGCAATCGGCTACAGTTGAAATTGAGGATAATGACCAAGCGACATTAACAATTTCTAACGAATCATTAAATGAAGACGATGCTGCCGGTGAAATGGTTTTTGAAGTGGAATTGGATTTAGAGGTTATTGGTGGTACAACGGTTTCATATTCCTTTTTTGACGAAACAGCAGAAGGCGGAGGTGTAGATTATATTGGTAACAATGGGTCACTTACTTTTGATGGTGATGCTGGTGAAATACAGATAATTACGGTTCCCATAATTAACGATGCAGTTTTAGAAAATACAGAGACATTTACGGTTCAATTAGGTATACCTACCAATAATGTTCAGCGTGCTAATGGCGGTACGGCTACTGGTACTATACAGGATGATGATAATTGTGTGGCAGCGCCAATTTTAGACGAGTCTGTTTCAAATATTTATTGCGTTGAAAATGCTGATGATCCCTTTTCGGCTAATCTATTTGATTATACTTCTAGTACTGCACCTGCGGGAACGGTTTTAACCTGGAGTAGGGTTTCCAATCCGTTAAATACGAATTCGCATCTAACCGTTGCAGAGGCTCAAGATGTTGATTTGCCAGCGTCTTATTATGGTTTTTTCTATGATGAAGATAATAATTGTGCAAGTGGTACTATAGAAGTACAAATTGTTCGTAATGTATTGCCACAATTGACGGTTATTAACGATAATGAACGTTGTGGTCCGGGCACATTATTATTGAGTGTAGAACCTAGTGATGGCGCCTCTGTAAATTGGTATGATTCTTTAGATGCTGTTACTCCGATCGCCACCGGTGAAACGTTTACGACACCTTCATTGAATGCTACTGCTACGTATTATGTTGAGGCTACCGAGAATGAATGTACTACTGAAAGACAACCTGTAGTAGCAAGAATCGGGTCTCAGGCTTCAGTCGGGACAGCAACAAATGGTTCTATATGTAATGTGGTAGCAAACGGACTTACGGCAATAGATCTAGATTCTAGGTTAAATGGTGCGGATCCTGGTGTGTGGATTTTTGTATCGGGTCCTGATAATATGACTATTAGCTCTACTAATGTTGTTGAGTTTGAAGGGGCTACTTCTGGTGCTTATGTGTTTAGTTATACTACAACAGATTCTACGGCTCCTTGTGAAAACCCTACCGTAGAAGTTACGATCAATGTAAGCGATTGTGAAACTGATGACGATAATGATGGTTTATTAGGTGGTCAGGAAGTGGTTTTAGGGACTGACTCCAATGATCCTGATACTGACGGCGATGGTCTTGAAGATGGTGAGGAAGTAGGTGATGATATCAATAACCCTTTAGATGAGGATGGCGATGGTATTATTGATGCATTGGATTCCAATACGGAAGATGCCGATAATGACGGGGTTAATGATCAACAAGATCCTGCAAATAATAATCCATGTATACCTAATAGATTTAATGGTAGTTGTGATAGCGATGGTGATGGTATTTCAGATTTAGATGAACAAACAAATGGTTCTGATCCAGATGATCCTTGTGATCCGGTAGCTACACCAAATTGCGATGCGCCTATAGATTTAGAAGTGTTAAAATCAGTGGATAATATTGATGCATTGGTCGGCGATACTATCGTATTTACCATTTTGGTCACTAACTTATCAGATAGAACGGCGAGGTCAATAGTAATTGGTGATTTATTGGAGCTTGGGTTCGAATTTGTGTCCGCTGATTCTGCCGATTATGATGAAATATCGGGTAATTGGAACATTCCAGAACTTGAAGCAGGTATTTCTGTTGAATTGAATATTACGGTTCTTGTGGCAGAACAAGGTCCGTACACAAATACCGCTGTATTATTAGAATCTATACCAACGGATAATAATCCTGATAATGATGAAGCTACGGTAGATTTAAGTACTGAGGCTCCAGAAGGTGTAGACCTAAGAATTTCAAAAGAGGCTAGACCGGATAAGGTATTAGTGGGAGATGAAGTTGAATTTGTAATCAGGGTAATCAATATTTCTGTATCTGATGTAGTTACAGATATTATTGTGAATGATCAAATATTAATTGAAAACGGGTTTATGTTTGTTTCGGCAGAATCTGATTTCAATGGTGTTTATGATGAGAATACCGGTAATTGGAATATTCCGGCTTTGGAAAGAGAAGAAACAGCAACTTTAAGGATCAGGGCTGTGGTTCCGGCTAAAGGTACGTATACAAATACGGCAAATATCGTAAGGTCTACCCCAAGAGATAGTAATACGTTAAACAATGAGGCTACCGTTGAGGTTGAAGTGATTGAAAAAAGTCCGGCAGACCCAGGCTTCTTGTTCAACCAATTTTCTCCCAATGGAAATAATCAGAATGAGGTACTGCGTATAAACCGTACAGATCCTGAAACCGGTGTTGATGTTGCCTTACATTATAAGATCAAGATTTATGATCGATACGGGAACTTGGTATTTGAAACGGAAAAAGTAAATGACGGTGATGTATGGGACGGTACCTATAAAGGAAAAGAAGTGCCAAAAGGAACTTATTTTTATATTATGAATTATAGTATCAATAACGGACCCGAAACATTGGATAAGGGTTGGATACAGCTTATTAGATAAAATAAATTATGGATTATAACTTTAATAAAACTAGTTATACTATTGCCTTAGTGCTATTTTCTCTGATAGGCTTTAATGTATTTTCACAGAAAGAACCGCAGTATACCCAATACATGTACAATATTGGTAGCTTTAACCCTGCTTATGTGGGTACGGTAGAAAACCCTGAGTTTTCTGGTTTGTATAGAGCTCAATGGATAGATATTCCCGGGGCACCCCGTACATTTCGTTTTGGAGCTAACCTTCCTTTTCAAAATGAAAAAGTTGGATTGGGTTTAAACATTGTTAGTGATCAATTAGGACCAACTACGCAAACCTATGCAGATGTTTCTTATTCATATCAAATTATGGTTACAGATGAGACTAAACTTTCTTTTGGTATAGATGCAGGAGGTTCCTTTTTAAATGTTGATTTTTCTAAAGGAACTTTTGAAAATCCGGGTGAGAACCTTAATGATGAAATGTTAAGCAAATTTTATCCAACCGTTGGTGCAGGTGCTTTCTTGTATGCTGAAGATTGGTACTTAGGTGCCTCTGTTCCTAATTTTTTGACCGAAGGTGTGTATAATGATGAAGTATCATCTATAGTTGAAGACAAACTTCAATTTAATTTTATTGGTGGTTATGTATTTGAACTTTCGGATAATTTAAAGTTTAAACCGGCATTTTTGGTCAATACTATTGCAGGTTCACCCGTGAATGTAAACTTATCGGGTAATTTTTTAATTTCAGATGTATTTACAGCTGGTGCATCCTATCGTCTAGACAATGCATTCAGTGGTTTAGCAGGCTTTCAAATATCAAACCAATTGTTTGCAGGGTATTCTTATGATTACAATACAAACTTGTTAGGTGAGTTCAATAATGGTTCTCATGAAATAATACTAAAATTCTATTTAGGTAGACAAGGAGCAGCGAAATCAAAGGGAAGTGGTGACAAGAATGCGAAAGGAAAACCTAAACAAGTAGATTCACCACGTTTCTTTTAAATAGAACTATAATGAAATTTAAATTTCTCATAACAATTCTGATTATTATACCGCTTTTGGGTTTTGCCCAAGACAAGAAGTCCAAGGCAGATAATCTTTTTTATGGATATCGCTACCAACAGGCAATTGCAGAGTATAAGAAGGAAATGGAAAAGAAACCATTGACTAACCATCAATTACTGAATTTAGCGGACTCATACTTTAGCACGGGTAATTATGATAATGCTTCAGAGCTATATTTAGAGGTCAATAAGAATGACACTATTATGTCTGTGAACAGGTTCAATAAAATGTTGCAAAGCCTTTCTAAAAATTCAGAACGAGATAGAGTGAAAACTTTTCTTAGGTCAAAAGCGGATAAATTATCTCCAGAACTTTTAGAAAACGCAGAGTTCAATTATAGCTTATTGGAAATTCCGGCAGGCAATGAAGATAAAACAATTCGCGATTTAGGGGTTAATAGTCCTCAGGGAGATTTCTCCCCAGCGTTTTATAAAAATGGAATATTATTCAGTAGTAGTAGATCTAGAAATTCAAAAAATGTATATGGGCCTACGGGTGAATCGTATTTGGATATTTATTTTGCTAGAATAAGTTCAACAAATACGCTTGTAGATGTAGAAACTTTTAAAGAAATACCGGCTACCGAGTTTCATAAATCAACACCTTATTACTCAACAAAATTGTCCACGTTCTTTTACATTCTTTCCAACACCGAAGATGGTGAATTAAGATATGATGAAAATGGGAAGAATGCTTTGGCCATTGGTACACTTTCAGAAAATGGTAGATTTAGATTTATCTTAAAGGATTTAAGTACTTCTTTTTATTATCCATTTTTTGATGATACTACTGAACGATTATATTTTGCGGCAAATTTTGATGATAGTTATGGTGGTACAGACCTATATTATGTGTACACCAATAATGGTCAAATAATGTCTGCTCCAATTAATTTGGGACCTAGAATAAATTCGCCCGGAAATGAAATAGCTCCATATATCTATGAAGGAAGCTTATATTTTTCTTCCGACGTTTTTTATGGTCTAGGTGGTATGGATGTTTATAAATCTAATATCCTAGCTAATGAAACATATACCATTCCTGTAAATTTAGGTGAAGGTATCAATTCGGTATCCGATGATTTCGGCTTTATAATCCAGAAGGCTAAGGAGGGTAATGGATTGTCCGGTTTTTTCGCTTCAAATAGAAAAGGAGGAAAAGGTGGTGATGATCTTTATGGCTTTATGCTCGATAAATCACCAGGATTAAAAACATTTGCACTTGGTGGCAAGGTGGTTAATCTAAGAAATAAAGCAGGTTTAGAAGGAGCACAGGTAAGACTGTTGAATCAAAATGGAGATATTTTAAAGGAAGTTGTGTCTAATTCGGACGGAAGTTTTAGGATTGAAGTGCCATGGATGTCTCAGGTCACCATACAGGCAATGAGTGACGGTTATTCTATTTTCTCCACTACCTACTCTGAAGAAGGGATGGAGGAAATTCAAAATTCCTCTTACAATATGGGTCTTGCCAAAATGGAAGATTTGGTAACTGAACGGGAAGAGAAAACAGTTATTAAATTGGATAAGTTTTATTTTGATAAAGGAAAGTCAACTTTGAATGCTCAAGTAGAAGGGCAATTGAAAAAAGTTATAGACGCGGTAGATCGCTTTCCGCAAATAAGATTAAGAATTCTTTCGTACACGGACAGTAGGGGTAGTAGTTCGTATAATAAAAGATTGTCACAAGACAGGGCCAATACCATTAAGCAGTATTTGTTGAACAATGGTTTGGGTTCACATAATATACTTGAGGCTACTGGGTATGGAGAAGGGAATATTGTAAACAATTGTACCAATGGCGCTTATTGTTTAGATTTTCTTCATAAACAAAATGAACGAACACTTTTTGTAGTAGAATAGGGAAAACAACCTTGCCTACTATAAAATGATAATATAGAAATAGTAAAGCGCAAAGAGGGAGAGAAACAAGATTCCTACATAGGTTAAAAATTTTAGCTGCTTATTGGGCCAAAATTTTGGGTCAAGATCACAACTGGTAACATTTTTTAAATTCATGTAACCTACTAATGGCGCTACAACGAAAGATACAAAAGTGGCCAAAGCAACTAAATTTCCCATGTTTGCGCTAAACGCGGCAATGACAACAAAGTTGATGAAGGTCAAGATGAGTATTCCTGTGGTGTAAGCGTTTTTTGTACTATACCATTTCTCTTTTGGTTTTAATAAGGAAATTATATCCAAACTTACCCTTGCCAACGCATCATGTGCCGTCATGCATGTGCTAAACATAGTGGCAAATGCTGAAATTGCTATAAATAGATAGGCCCAGGTGCCAATATGCTCAGTAAACAGGCGAACAACTTGATCCGCAAAGCTTATGGCATTATTACTGAGCTGGGTGTTGGTTCCATATAATGTATACCATCCTATGACCATAAAAAATACCGCAAGAATTGCCGTTATTATATAGCCTATATTAAATTCTTGTAAAGATTCTTTTAAACTTGGCTTTTCTTGATTTTTCCATTTCTCTATGCTCCACAAGCTAATCCAGCTAGAAGCTTCAACGGTCGTGGGCATCCACCCAATTAACCCTATTAAAAAAAGTATTCCTACTTCATTGAAAATAGGTAGTGGTTCAAAGTCCAATGCATGGTCAACCGGTCCTTTGACAATCACTAGTACGGTTGTAACCAATAGCGCAATGAACAATATGCTTATTACAAACTTTAAACTAATCTCCAAGAATTTATATTTTCCAAAAATCAAAAGGGCACTAATGATCAAGAAAAGCGATAAAGCTACAATAGTAATAGCACTATGTCCAATATTAAACAAGTTTATGAATAGCCCTGCAGTAACGGTGTACAATGCCGCTAAGATGGTAAAAGTGGTAACAAATGTTATGATGGCATAGAACCATAAATAACCTTTACCACGGTTTAGGTATCCTTCTATCAATGTTTTATTGGTGACGTTAGTGTACCTTACTCCAAATTCAAAAAATGGATACTTTAATACGTTGGCCAGTATAATAGGTATTATCATAAGCCAACCATATTGGGCACCGGCTTTAGTAGATAGTACCAAATGAGAGGTGCCAATGGCCATACTGGCAAATAAGATTCCTGGACCTAAATTTTTCAGTACTGTTTTAAAACTTGGCATTACTTATAAGATTGGTTGGTAAGATTAAAAGTAAGCTATTTTATTTCTATAGTGGTGCCATAGAATTTTGGTTGGGTATTTAAAAGCATATCGATAAATACCTTTACCCGTGCCAAATATTCCCTTAGCTGCACTTTTATGCCTTGACTGGTAGAAACGTCTTGAGCGTTAAATCCAATAGCGTTGAGCCCTTTTTGTTTGGCTATATAAATAGCTCTCTCGTTATGGAATTTTTGCGAGATTACGGTAACATTGTTCAACCCAAAAATAAACTTTGCTCTAAACATAGAGTCTAAAGTCCTAAAACCTGCATAGTCCAAGAAAATTGCCCGCTCAGGAATACCAGCCTTTATTAAATCTTTTTTAAAGGTATCTGGCTCATTATAGTAAATACTGCCATTATCACCACTAACAAGTATAAATTCTATTTTACCGGCATTGTACAATGCTTTGGTGGCATTTATACGATAAGTGTAATACGGATTGGGAGAGCCATTGGTTAGTTTGTTTGAGGTTCCTAAAACTAAACCTACTCTGTTCTTGGGTGTTGATGAGATGTCGGTAAAGGTTTTTCCGTCAGCGGTGTTTGAAATTATGATATTACATGTAAAAATGACGAATACAAACAGTATGAAAAGTAATCCGAGTATTTTGAGAATTTTTTTTAGCATGTAAACTATTTCAATACTAAAGTTAGTAAATAACTTTTGACTTCAATCTGTTAAGTAGATTAAATAAAAAACCCCTGAAATCAATTGATTTCAGGGGTTTGTGGTACTCGAGGCGGGACTTGAACCCTTTAAATATATTGTAGTTTTATAATGCAGTAGATTAGGGGTGTATTTGATATATGTCCATATTTATAAGTGTTCATAAAGTTATTGAGGTATTTAATGTTATTTAATTTAATCTAATGATATTGTAATATTGTCGGGAAGGTGTCGGGATATTGATTATATTTGATTGTTCAAATGTTCAAATATTATGGCAACTATTAAATATCTTGTAAAGGGTAATGGCAATCCAGCATCTATTTATCTACGTTTTATACACGGCAGAAAGCATGACTACACAAAAGGCACCGGTTATTTAATCAATCCTAAAGACTGGAACTTAAAAAAGAAACTACCTTACCAAAGGGATGCAGAGTTAAAAAACTTGAATTCTGATTTATTAAATCTATCTCATCAGTTAATTCAAAATTTCAACAATACTCCAAAGGACGAGATAAATTCAAGTTGGTTGGAAAATCAAATTGGAATTATAAAGGGGGATATTAAACCGGAACAGACCAGGAGCGATATTTTAACAGAATGTGTACAGTACGTCATTGATACTGCCAATATTAGACTAAATAGCCGTAAGGATTTTGGACTTTCAAAAAGTAGAATTAACTCTTATGAAAATCTTCTCAAAATGATACGTTCCTACCAAGGGGCAAATATTCTTCGGGTTAAGGATGTTAATTACAAATTCAGTATATCTTTTTTAGATTGGATGATTAATAAAAAAGGATATGCCGAAAGTTATTCAAGAAAAAAAATTGATGATTTAAAAACAGTCTGCAAGGATGCTTCCTATGATGGTGTTGAAGTAAGTTTGCAACTAGGTAAAATTAAAGGGGGTAAGCCTACAAATGACTATGTTATTTTCTTTACGGAAAAGGAACTGGAACAAATTGAAAAGACTGATTTAATTGGCGATGCGTTAAACAATGCTAGAAGATGGTTGCTGATAGGTTGTAATATAGGTCAAAGAGGAGGAGACCTATTAAAATTAACGAACGATAACATTATTATTAGAAATGGTTTGAAGGTTATTGAGTTGAAACAGAAAAAGACTGGCTCAGATGTTACTATACCTTTGCTTTCAAAAACGGAGGAATTATTAAAAGATGGGTTTCCGAGACCTATTTCAATTCAGAAATTCAATGAATATATCAAGGTGATTTGTAAAAAAGCAGAAATAAATGAATTGACCAAAGGGCGCAGGTATGATTCAGATAAGAAAAGAAGGGTAGAGGGCGTATATAAAAAATGGGAGGTTTGTTCATCCCACATAATGAGAAGAACTTTCGCCTCCCTTACCTATGGGAATTTACCAACACCCTTGATAATGAAAATAACCTCACATAAAACAGAAAAGGTATTTGCCCAATATTTGGGTAAGGACTCTCTTGATTATGCTCAGCAGATAGCGGATTATTATGAATTACAGGCTTTAAAGAACAAACAAGAACCTCAATTAGAAATCGTTAAGGAAGGAACCAATAATTAAACCAATCACATGAAAAGAAATCAAAAAAGTTTGGAAGAATTAGACAATGAACTTGCTGCAGAAATACAAGAAAGAATTGAAAATAGGCAAATTACATTACAAGAGAATTTTTTAAAATTAAACCTAATGGAATTGGGTATACTTTTTAAAAAATAGCCCTATCTAAATTCTTACAATGGAAAAGGAAAACCAATTTGATTATTCTGAATGGTCTAAATCCGAACTAGACCAGTTGTACCATGATATTATAAATGCCGCACGAAATAACCCAGAGTACAGAAGGCACGTAATGAAAAAATGGAATATCGGTATTGAAGAGTTTTGGAAAATGGCAACAGATGTTAAAATGAAAGATATAAGGAAGGAGTTAAAAAGAAAACTGTGTCGTGATATGGTTGTAAAATACTTTCATGACAAACATAAAAATATGACCGATGAAGAAGCGGATAGGGAATGGCAACACCTAAAGGCAGTAGTTGCCTATAAGAACCCTAATTGATTATAGAACCCCTTATTAATATGAGGGGTTTTGTATTTTTGAAACAGCAACGTAATTATAAATTCAAATGTCTGATATAAGTGTAACACGAAAATTTTTCAACGATATAGATTCCGGTTTCTTTAATAATTCTCAATTACTTGATGAATTCGAGAAGCGATCAAATGGAAACAATCTCTTTAGGTTGGAAATACTAATAACCGACCTACGCGATTTTATTCAAAGTAAATTAAATAGGGTTATTCTATCATATAAGCCTTTAATGACTGATGAGGAAAATGATAAAATGATAGAGGAATTAACAGAAATTGAGTTACACCCAGAACTTTTAAATATATTAATAGAAGATAACAAACTTAGTCCCGAGGACAGACGACAAAAACACTTTACAACTGAAACTTATAATTTGAGAGTAGCAGAAGCCTTGCTCGAAAGTGTTATTATGGAAGAAAAAGAGAAAGTACCTAAAAGTAATAAATCTAAAGTGTCCTCGATTTTAATAAATGGAAAAGCACCTAATATTGAAGAACGATATTATATCGCGAAGAAAATATTTAATGTTGATGAACTCATAAACCCATTGAATGTATTACAATCTGAAAAAAATAAATTACTTGCGCTTTTACTTGGTTGTAATCTTCAAACAGCAAGAGAGTTATTAAATGGGACGTACAGTAAAAGAACATCATTGCTTAGAAAAGAGATGTTAGACGAATACATTAAAGGTTTAAATAAATGAAAATTGTGTAGAATTAGAATTACACATCTTTTACACACATAGCACTCTTACAATATCATTGCCTTGTAATCATAAAACAAGGTTCATGCAAACAATTAAATTAGAATTACCACAAGAAGACAAAAACCTCATCCAATCTTTAAAAGATGATTTGTCTGAAATCAAATTAAAATTCCAGCCGAAGGAACCCTGTTCCTACCTAACCCGTAACGAGGTTGCGGAGATGTTCAAGGTGGATATTTCTACGATTTATAATTGGACGAAAAAAGGCTATTTAAAGCCTAAAGGTATCGGTTCCAGAGTGTATTTTTTACGCTCAGACATAGATAAGACTCTAGTTGAACTTAAAAACTAGGACTATGGATATAGCAATAAAATACAAGGTATTTGATTTCTATTTATTAGCCAATAATGGAGGGACTACAATCTATTCTGCAGTAGAACAAGAAACGCCACTAGGTAAAGACATCAAAGTAGCACAAGACTTGGCAAGGGCAAGGACTAAAACTAAATATTGGGTTTCGGAACTTGATGAAAACGGGAATTATGCACAACCTACAACTGCAATGTTTAGTGTGGGTCAAATCAGATGGTTTTACGGGGATACAGAAAACCAAAAGAACTATTTGATATTCGAGTACAGACAGGACAAAGAATTACTGAGAGTCTTTTATTTCAAGGATTTTCATCCTAAGAATCCAAAACGGTTTACCATAAATTTTATTAAACAATAGAGCATAAAAGAAGAGGGTGCAATATAAATCGCTACCCTCTTTCTAATTGTTCAAAATGTTGTGCTACAGCAACGTAACCACAAATCAAAGATACTAATTTCCAAGTGATAGACTACCTAAAGTTATTAATTATAGAGCCTGATATACAGAGGATTCTAACCCATCCATTATTGGATTTTAAAAGAGAGTTTTCCGAATCAACAGGCGAGTTGTCGACTTTTACAACAGCACACTATCACCATTGTAAAATTACCGTTTATGATAGTGGTACGGTCTTGTTTTCCGGTAGTATTCACAAACTATACAATTCTTTAACCGGTATAGTCGCGCCTAATTTTAGTGAAGAAAAGGAGTATAAAGGATTTAACGGAAATCAATTTTACTATCATGAATTAGACTTTGTCCGTAAAAATTTAGTAAACTTATTTGGAGTGCCTTCCGAAAATATGATTATTAAAAATATAGAAATAGGAACTAACCTAACAACTTATTTTAATCCGCAAATATTCTTAACAGGCTTACTATTATTTGAAGGAAAACCATTTGAATATAGGTACAATGATTACTATACACAATCGGTACACCAACAATACATAATTAAAATATATAATAAGGGGCATCAATACGATATGGCTATTGAAACACTAAGGTTTGAAGTGAAAATTACTACAATGGATTTTCTAAAAAAGAAAGTACAAATTCATTCTTTAAAAGATATAACGCCAAATAGTATTGGGAAAGCGCTAAAGTACCTGAAAGAACTTATGAGTAAGGTTTTATACTATGATAATACGATAGATGAAACATGTTTAAATTCAAGGCAGATAGCCAAATGCAAAGATTATAATAATCCAAGATATTGGTTAAAACTAAAATCAACCAGACGTGACAGACCAAAGAAAAATCTCAAGTCAATTATAGAATCTAATTCAGATAATTTATTACTTGAATTGTTATCTCAATTCAATGAGAACTGTGTAAAATTTAATCGGTATTCCAAAACTAGAAAATGTGTAATATTTAAGCATTCAAGTATAGTATCAAATATTACACATTCTAAACCTAAGTTATGCCCTTTTACCAACTACGATATCAGCATGCAAAAACCAGACTCAACGATGCTCTCAAATACAGGTTTAAAGTACCTAGAAAATTACAACCCTAAAGCATTTGAGAAACTTAAGAGAACATTACTTACAGGTAAAGAAAACAAGTATGAGAAGGATATCTATTCAATGATGTCAAAACAGATTAGGAACCGTAAGAACAGTAGACCACCTGATAACCCAAATCAACTTTTGTTAATGTAATTCATTTTATAAGAATTTAATAGTTCAAAACTGAATGAGAACAAGAATAGTAGTTAAAAATTAGAGTAATGATTCTATATAAAAAAAGTCAGAAATCTAAAAAACCAAAACACCTGTTACAGGGTACTGGGGGGCTGGGTTTCGTTTTCCTTTTCTACCATAAGCCTGTTATATGTGTATATCAAAACAGGTACCTAATTATATATCAAATTTTACTAATAACTATTTACAATCACATTTATAGGGGCTAATATATTCATGGAATAGTTTTCCGGTGCTATGTCCATCTTTTCCTAGAAATACTTCAAACATAGCGGAGTGAACATCTGATATTCCGCAGAAAACATATGTACTCTCGTTATCCTTGAATTTGACTAAAGCAAATGTGTAAAAGAATTTACTTTCATAAAATTTAACTTTTTCAAGAAAACTTGATTTCAACTCATAGTCATCCCAACCTTTTTTAAATTTTGTTTTTTTGACAATTGTTTCTTCAAGTTCATCACAGGTTAAGTAACCGGAGGTACCTAAAGCACCTGAATAATTTTGACTAAAGCAGTAAGTACAAACAAAGATTAATATTAGAGTTAGATTAGACTTTTTCATTTGATCTTTAGTTATATCATTAATAAACAATTGTACTTACTGCAATACAGGATAACGTAAACCAAACATAACAATTTAAAATTATTCATTTGATTTATTGACTGATTCGATTAGGATGCAGTTTCTAACAAATATAAAGGCTAGCCAAAGGTGAAAGTTATATTTTAAGCCACTAATGCATTAAATGATATAAGCCGTTTTAAGGGTATCATTTCGGTAATTGTGATAATGTGTTAATGATTGACCCAAACACACGCCTACACGTCTTTATTTAATTCGTTGAGGTCTATTGGCATTAATCCCCTATTGAGTGCACCGATAATCTTTATTGCGGTACTTAACCGAGTATCTTTTACCTTACAATTCTCGATATTACTGATTATGCTCCTAGTAATCCCTGATTCTTTACTAATGTAAGTCTGACTAATACCAAACTTCATGCGAGTAGTTTTAATATACGCCCCAAAATCTTCAATGTCTTCTAGTATCATACTGCAATTATTTTAAAACTATTTTATACCGTTTTCTCTTTAACCCTGTTCCAAGTTCCATTGTTAAATGAGTATGAATAACCGTTGTGTTCAAAATTTAAATATCTATTAATCAACTTTAAAATTATAGAACACAGTATTTTCCGATTTTTCTTTACTACTTCCGGATGCCCTTGTTTATAAACAACATAGATTCCTTTGTTTACCAATGCATAAGAACCGCCATAATTAATGACCTTGATATAACCTATACAGGTCATACAAGAATCTTTTACAAGTTTTTCGATATCTTCCTTAGTTAATGGATATGGTTCTGCTCTTTTCAATATGGATATTTTCCAAGTTGTTATGGATATAATCCAAAAATAGGAAGTTAAAACCAAAACCGATTGACTTTAACGATTATTCAATTAATTTAGAATCAAATCAAATTTGACCATGTTTAGAAAAAATATGTATGGCTTTATAATCGGAATTGCAATATTGACACTGAGTTGTAAATCTGAACCAGATGATTTGAAAATGGAGAACCGGAAATTAAAAAAGGAAATTGATAGTCTTAAGAATCAACTTTACAAATGCAACCTGTTAATTGAATCATATGAAGCAATGCCTTTAAATATTTGATTAAATTAATCATTCAACCCATGCATTATAGCGAATACTTAGAAGATATTAAATCATTGATTAACAGTGGTGAATTGGACGAAGCGGAAAAAATGCTATTGCATTGCTGTCAATTAACAGAAGAAGAATCCAAACACGATGGTTGTGGAGTTGCTCCCGGGTATTATGAAAAACTGGCAATAATGTACTCAAAGCAGAAAAGATTCGATGATGAAATCTCTATACTTAAACGTTACGATAATCAAATGAAAGCACCAGGAGTGAAACCTAAAAAACTGAAAGAAAGGTTACTCAAAGCAATACAAAAGCAATCAAAAAAATAAGATATATTGGAATGGGAATATACGACTTCAACATATTATCAAACCATGAGAAATATGATACAGTTTTCACCAAAGGTCAGTTTGTAGATTCGGTTAAAGATGGTACAATTATCTATGCCCTCTATTCAATCTCTTATTTCTGGGTTGAGGTTATTTATGATAATAACATAAATAAGATTTTAGAAATAGGTAGTTTTGTGGGTGGTGAAACACTAAATAAATATTGTGATTTAAAGGATTTTAAAAATCATTTTTAAATCAATAATAAAATATCAGTGTATTAAGCAACATAACCCTGAACATAATGATCTGGATATTCTATTTTTAAATTGGAGACATTAAACTTTGAAATATCCTTTATAAAAATAACTATTTTAGGTTTTAAGGCTAAATGCGAAGGATTAGTATTTGAAGCTTTTAACTTCATTAAGTTAACATCGTTGGATTGTTGCTTATGTTTATTTTGTTCTGCCATTCTAATAATACCAAAAGGAAAAAATCCTTTTAGTCTCGCATATGCAACAACATTTTCTAAAGTCACACTATCATTTTTAGATGCTTTCAGAAACTCTTCTCTCATATTTTCTAGATACTGCAGATGATCAGTATTCCCTAATAAGTCGAAGCAAGTTTCTAACTTTGCTTCTAACGTCCCGCCACAAATAACATATTTATTATTATAATGAACTTTTCCCCAAGTATGAGCGTGTTCAATATATTTCTCCCAAAAATAATATCCTTCACCCGCCCAACAGTTTTCTGATTTGCTTTTAAAAGGAATATTGTCCTCAATATAATCAGGACCATTAGCATCTTGTACGGTATGGTAAATCTTAATTTTCAGCAAACTTGAAATTATTTAATAATTGTATTTGCTCTTAATGGTTCTTCTAATTTTGATAGATTTAAAGTTGGCAAAATAAAAGCAGAATGCCCCGCCTGATTTGTAACCAAACTAACATATGCTCTTAAATAAGGAAAGAAAATTGCAATAGCATTTCTATAGAAGAAAGATGGTATCTCTTCCAACACATTAACATTCTCAAATGCAAAATTTGCAATTGCTATAATTTCGACAAACAATAGACTTTCTTGCGTTGTTGCAATAAACTTAATTTGAAGTTCAAAATTAGACTCTTCCTTATGAAAAATACCCGTCGGCTCAAACTTAACATCCAAATTGTTTAAACCAATATTTTGAAAATCTATTAAAACCTTATCGAACTTATATGATTCAAATGAAAAAGCTGCGTCTGTTGTCATAGTTGTAAAATAAAAAATCCGAGTTAAAACTCGGATTATTAATTGAATTTAGAAAATTTAATTTCTTTTTTTCTGGAATAATTAATTCAGCAGAATATTTAAAGGAATATTGATGTTTTATTAATTCATCTAAATCAAATTCACTAGAACATGACTTACTTTTGATTTCTTTCCAATCGTTATCAAACTCCTTTTGATTAAGGGTTTCGAAATGCGATTTCATTAATTTAGTTAGTTCTTCCATCTCCCCATATTTTTTACAATAATACGTATCAATTTTGATATTATACAAATTATTAGTTGATATTAATGTATTACTATTCTTTATTCGATAAAGTGATCTTTATCAATTTACTATAATTTAGTCTTAACTGAACTCTTTCAATTACAAAAAATTGCAAATAATGGCAAAAAATTAACGTTTACTGCTGAGAATTAACAGTTATACAACTGAGTAACTACATTAAAAATAGACATGTTTCAATATAAGATTAATCATCTCTTTACTTTGAATATAGTTCTAAAAACTTAGAAGTCGGGAATATGTCGGGAATAGAAACAACTATAAAAATAAAAAACCCTCATTATCAATCATTTAAGATTAAATAATAAGGGTTTTAGTACTCGAGGCGGGACTTGAACCCGCACGCCCCAAAGAGCACAGGATTTTAAGTCCGGCGTGTCTACCAATTCCACCACTCGAGCATACTTGGTTTTTTTAAAAATGTTGCTGAACAACATTTCGCAGAGCGAAAAACGGGATTCGAACCCGCGACCTCCACCTTGGCAAGGTGGCGCTCTACCAGCTGAGCTATTTTCGCAAGTTTATGAACGTGCATCTCTTAAAAGATGCGGGTGCAAATTTAATACAATTCTGTAAATTCCAAAGTAAAAAAGTGTAAAAGAATTAAATATTTTATGATGTCGCCTTTTTGTCCTTGGTTAACAGACGTTTAATCTCATTTAATTTCATTAATGCTTCTACGGGTGTGAGCGTATCTATGTCCAAATGGGTTATTTCATCCTTTATTTCTTCCAATAACGGATCGTCCAAATTGAAAAAACTAAGTTGCATTTCGTCAGAATCGCTTATAAGCTTATCCGTAACCTCACCACTTACATGTTTGTTTTCTAATTTTTTTAGAATCTTGTTGGCTTTTTGAATTACTTGTTGTGGCATACCGGCCATTTTAGCCACATGAATACCGAAACTATGTTCACTACCTCCGGGGATTAATTTTCTTAAGAAGAGAACGTTGTCTTTTAGTTCTTTGATGGCTACATTGAAATTTTTAATACGGCCAAAGGTATTGGTCATTTCATTTAGCTCGTGATAATGGGTGGCGAACATGGTTTTTGCCCTTGCTGGGTGCTCATGTAAATATTCGGATATGGCCCAGGCAATAGAAATACCATCATAGGTACTGGTACCACGACCTATTTCATCTAACAGTACCAAGCTACGCTCAGAGAGGTTGTTAAGAATAGAGGCGGTTTCGTTCATTTCGACCATAAAAGTAGATTCGCCCATTGAAATGTTGTCGCTGGCTCCTACACGGGTAAATATTTTATCAACGACGCCAATTTTAGCCGTTTCCGCAGGAACAAAACTTCCCATTTGTGCCAATAGCACTATTAATGCCGTTTGCCTTAGTAATGCAGATTTACCACTCATATTGGGACCGGTGATCATTATGAACTGTTGATTGGATCTGTCTAACTGTAAATCGTTTGCAATGTACTGTTCTCCTAATGGTAATTGTTTTTCAATGACAGGGTGTCTTCCTTCGGTAATCATTAAATCAGTAGAGTCGTTCAATGTAGGGCAGTTATAGGCATTCTCTTTTGCCAATTGGGCAAATCCGCAAAGACAGTCTAACTGTGCAACCAGGTGTGCATTGTTCTGTACGGGGGTAATGTATTCTTGCATCCACACAACCAATTGAGAGAAAAGCTGCTGTTCCAAGGTTAGAATACGGTCTTCAGCACCTAAAATTTTTGCTTCATATTCTTTTAGTTCTTCGGTAATGTAGCGTTCTGCATTGACCAAAGTTTGCTTACGCGTCCAATTTTCGGGAACCTTGTCCTTATGGGTATTTCTTACTTCTATGTAATATCCAAAAACATTGTTGGACGCTATTTTTAGGGATGTAATGCCGGTTGCAGCTGTTTCCCTTTCCAACATATTATTTAAATAGTTCTTTCCAGATGTGGCTAAACCTCTTAGTTCGTCTAGCTCTTCTGAAAATCCTTGGGCTATAGTGCTACCTTTTAAAATGTTTACAGGTGCCTCTTCGCTAAGCATTTGTTTGATTTTAGCCCTTAACAAGTCGCAGGATTGTATTTGATCCCCTGTAAGTGCCAAAGATTCGTTTTCAGATGAAGTAGCCAATTGTTTGATAGGTATTAAAGCTTCGAGCGAATTCTTTAATTGAACCACTTCTTTAGGGTTTACTTTTCCTGTAGCTACCTTAGAGATCAATCGCTCTATATCGCCCATCTGCTTAATATGGTGCTGAAATTTTTCTAATGTCACCTCATTTTGGTGTAAGTAAGAAACAATTTCCTGTCGCCGGGTAATTTTTTGCAGGTTCTTAAGAGGTAGTGCAAGCCATCTTTTTATCATTCGCCCACCCATGGGTGATATCGTTTTATCAATAACATCTAAAAGCGTCACCGCGTTTACATTGGTGGAATGATAGAGTTCAAGGTTCTTAATGGTAAACCTATCCATCCATATATAATCATCTTCAGCAATACGTTGTAATTTTGATATATGCTGTAATTGTCTGTGCTGTGTTTCTCCTAAATAGTGTAAAACGACCCCAGATGCTATAATCCCACAGGTTAGATGGTCAACGCCAAAACCTTTTAAGGTGTTGGTGTTAAAGTGTGAGGTAAGATTTTCCAAGGCATAATCTTCTTGGAAAACCCAATCTTCTAAATAAAAGAGATGGTGGTTTTTACCGAAAACATCTAAAAACTCTTTCTTATGGGCTTTTGATATCAATACCTCATTAGGTGAAAAATTTTGTAATAATTTATCAATTTGTTCTTCGCTGCCTTCAGAAGTTAAAAATTCACCTGTAGAAATATCAACGAATGAAATCCCTATTTTTTTCCTTCCAAAATGAATAGCACAAAGAAAATTATTGGTCTTTGAGTTTAAGATGTCATCGTTCATGGCTACCCCAGGTGTAACCAATTCCGTAACTCCTCTCTTTACAATGGTTTTGGTCTGTTTAGGGTCTTCTAATTGGTCGCAGATAGCAACGCGTTGCCCCGCTTTAACCAATTTGGGTAAATATGTGTTCAATGAATGGTGGGGAAATCCGGCCAATTCTGTTCGTTCTCCACCATTATTTCTATTGGTCAGTATAATACCAAGAATACGTGAAGCCTTCACTGCATCTTCACCAAAAGTTTCATAAAAATCACCTACTCTAAAAAGCAATAGGGCATCAGGATATTTGGTCTTGATGGTGTTATATTGCTTCATTAAAGGGGTTACCTTTTTTGTTTTGCTTTTTTCCGCCACTTTATCTTTATCTCATTAATTTTGCACCTTCACGAAAATATGGTTTTATCCCTGAAATTTTAATTATTGTTGATATTTGAGGATAAGTTTACGATCATATTGTGCTAATGAAATTGAATTGGGACTATGAGGAAATTACGAAATGATGAACTGGGTAGAATAGATGTTGAAGCATATAAAAGCGCAGGAAAATCACCTATTATAATTGTACTTGATAATATAAGAAGTTTAAATAATATTGGTTCGGTTTTTAGAACGGCCGATGCTTTTCTTGTTGAAAAAATATATTTATGCGGTATAACGGCTACTCCTCCCCATAAGGATATTCATAAAACCGCCTTAGGCGCAACCGATAGTGTAGATTGGGAATACGTTCCAGATACAATAGAATTGGTTGCAAGGCTTAAAAATGAAGGATGTCATGTAATTTCTGTAGAACAAGCGGAGAATGCAACTCAATTGAATGATTATGCTCCTGCAAAAGAAAAGAAGCAGGTCCTAGTTTTTGGAAACGAGGTTAAAGGTGTTGCTCAAAATGTGGTTACGGCAAGTAACGAAGTATTGGAAATACCTCAATTTGGGACTAAGCATTCCTTAAATATTTCGGTTAGTGTGGGTATCGTAGTTTGGGATTGCTGGAGTAAAATTAACGCATAAAAAAACCTGGTCTACGACCAGGTTTTTTAGTATAGTTTGAGTTAGTTAGTTGCACGTATGCCTCCACAATAAAAGATTTTCTTTTCATTTACGCAAGAAATCCGGTAATTTATTATTGATATAAATTGGTCAGGGCGAAGTCTTCAATCTTGGTTAAAACCGTTTCATAATCATTGCTGCTACTTACGAAATCTAAGGCGCTAACGTCTATAATTAGTTGGTTTTCTTTAGGGTAGGTGCGTAAAAAGTCAAAATAGCCCCGGTTGATTTTTTCTAAATAGGTAAGTTCAATATTCTGTTCGTAATCTCTTCCTCTTTGCTTAATTTGCTGTAATAGTCGTTCTGTAGTTTGATACAGATAAACGTAAATTTTAGGTTTTTTAACTTCTTTGTACATGAAGTTGAACACTTTTCTATATAGGTCAAACTCGTTTTGTTGTAGGGTGACCTTGGCAAATATTAGGGATTTATAAATGTCATAATCACTTACCATAAAACTTTTAAAAAGATCTAATTGATTGGTATCTTCTGTGAATTGCTGATAGCGGTCTGCTAAAAATGACATTTCTAATGGAAAGGCATATCTGGATTGGTCAATATAAAAATTAGGTAAAAAAGGGTTTTCGGCAAATCGTTCTAGAATTAATTTTGCATTGAAATCCTCAGCAATTTTTGTGGCCAAGGTTGTTTTTCCAGCACCAATATTACCTTCTATAGCTACATATTGTAAACTGGCAAAAAACGTATGTCTATTTTTAAAAAGCCTGGGAACTTGTTTGGTAATGGTGCTTTTGTCTTTACATTCTTGTAATAAATTGCGGGTGTCTTTATTAAAGATAGGATGGTAAAACTGGGGTGAAATATCGGCAAGAGGTTTTAAAATAAATTTTCTCTCTTGCATTTTTGGGTGCGGTATCGTAAGCGTTTCGGTATTTATAACCTCTTTTTCATAATATATAATATCAATATCCAAAGTTCTACTCTCGTACGCGTCGCTGTTTTTTCTTTCCCTTCCAAAAGCTGTTTCAATGGCTAATAACTTAACAAGTAGTTCTTCTGGTGTAAGTAAGGTCTGTAGTTCTAAACAAGCATTGAAAAAATCTTCGCCTTCAAAACCCCAAGAAGGGGTTTCATAGGTGGCAGATACTTGTCTTACCTCACCCGCAACCTTGCCAATTTCAAAAATGGCCTTTTGTAATAATAATTGGCGGTTACCCAAATTACTTCCTATTGATAAAAGTGCTGTTTTGTATACTCCCATAATGTTAGAACAAAATAACTAAAACATATTCACATTAGTTATCTTTGTTAACTATTTAAAAGAAAGATTTAAATGAAGTTTTTAAGAAATTTTCTAGCATCTATTTTAGGTTCTCTATTTGCTTTTGGTATTTTGTTCGTAATGTTTTTAATATTTGTAAGTCTTGTAAGCAGTAGTGAAGATGCTGTTGCGGTAAAAGACAATTCTATTCTTGAGTTACAGTTACAAAGACCAATATCTGATTATACCGGTAGCAATGAGCTTGATCCGTTTGCGGGTATTTTTGAAGAATCACAAGGTTTAGATGAAATTATCCATGCTATTGAGGTGGCTAAAAATGACGACCGCATAAAAGGAATCAGTATCAATAATAACTTTATTATCGCCGGTTTGGCACAGACTCAGGCAATTAGACGTTCTTTAGAGGATTTCAAAGCGGAGGGTAAGTTTATATACGCATACGCAGATTTCTTTATGCAAAGAGATTATTATTTGGCCAGTGTCGCAGATTCTGTTTTTATAAACCCGGTAGGAGTTTTAGATTTCAAAGGACTTTCCACTGAGGTGCTTTATTACAAAGAACTTCAAGAAAAATCTGGCGTTAAGATGGAAGTTATACGCCATGGAAAATACAAAAGTGCCGTTGAGCCCTATTTGGAGAATAATATGAGTGAGGCAAATAGGAGTCAATTGACCGCTTTGTTGCAGTCACTTTGGAATTCAATGGTGACCGATATTTCAGAAACACGTTCTATTTCTGAATCTGACCTGAACGTTATAGCAGATACTTTAGGTGGTAGAACGCCTAACTTTGCAAAGTTATCCGGGTTGGTAGATGATGTAGTATTTTATGATCAATATGAAAATAAATTGGCGAATGCGCTGGAACTAAAGAAGGATGATAAGATTAACTATAGTTCTTTAGATGATTATGTAAAGTATTCCAATAAAAAGACTTTGAAATCTGGTGATGATAAAATAGCCGTAGTTTTTGCGCAGGGAGAAATATTTTATGGTGAAGGTGGCCCAAATATCATTGGCCAAGGTATAATTAATGAGGCTTTGATTAAAGCGCGTGAAGATGACAAGGTAAAGGCTATAGTGTTGCGGGTGAATTCACCTGGGGGTAGCGCTTTGACTTCCGATATTATTTGGCGAGAGGTGGAATTGGCTAAAAAAGTGAAACCGGTAATAGTTTCCATGGGTAATGTTGCAGCATCTGGAGGATATTATATTGCTGCGGGAGCTAATAAAATTTTCGCCGAACCTACTACAATAACAGGGTCTATTGGTGTATTTGGTACAGTGCCCAATTTAACTGAGTTGGCAGACAATGTTGGTATAAACGCTGAACAGGTTGGCACCAACAAAAATGCTGTAGAATATTCCCTTTTTGAACCAATGCAAGAAAGTTTTAAAAATCAAGTTCAAGAAAGTATTGAGGAAACCTATGAAACATTTTTGCAAAGAGTGTCGCAAGGTAGAGGTATGACAATGGCACAGGTGGATAGTGTGGCACAAGGCAGGGTGTGGAGCGGTACCGAGGCTCTGGAAATTGGATTAGTAGATGAATTGGGTAATTTGGACGATGCTATATCTGCAGCGGCAGAAATGGCAGAAATAGATACTTACGGAGTTAAAAAATTTCCTAAATATAAAAGTGGCTTTGAACGTTTTATGGAAGATTTGGAAGGTGCAAGCGTAAAAATAAAAGAGAACCTTTTAAAAGATGAAATAGGGGAAGAGGCTTATCAAGTACTTAAGGAATTGCAATCTTTTAAAAAGCAAAGTGGGGTTCAGGCAAGAATGCCGTTTGCTTTAGATATTAAATAAGTATATGACCTTAAAGGATAGAAAATTAGCACACCGTATTTATCTGTATTTAGGGGCTTTGTTTATTACTTCCCTAGTAGTCTCCAACCTGATTTTTCAAAAATTTTTTTATTGGAATCCCTTCGGGGATTTCACTGTTTTTGGTGTGTCACTTTTTGAAATATCCGTTGGTATTTTGCCTTACCCGATTACATTTTTGATTACAGACCTCATATCTGAAATTTACGGTAGAAAAATGGCTAACCAAATTGTTACGGCAGGTATCTTTGCTTCATTCTTTTCCATGGGTATAATATTGGTAGCTGAGGTTGCCCCCGCTATACCATCGTCGCCTATAGATGATACTACATTTACACAGGTTTTTGCTTTATCGCCAATAGCGGTCTTGGCTTCTATGATCGCGTATTTGTTGGCGCAATATGTAGATGTTGCCATTTATCATTTTTGGAAAAAATTGACAAAAGGAAAGTATTTATGGCTGCGTAATAATTTTTCAACTTTCCTGTCACAATTTCTAGATACGTTTACCGTTGTGGCATTATTATGTGTGTTTAAAGTATTGCCTTGGAATCTTTTTTTCGGACTTGTAGTGAGCGGATTTATTTTTAAGATTTTTATAGCATTTATAGACACCCCTTTTCTCTATTTCTTCGTATATATAATGAGAAAACGTTTTAATCTAAAGCCAAATGAAGAATTGGATTTAGACGTATTAGAATAAGAACAGTAAACTAAACAGTATAAAATTATACTATGGGTAAGAAAATATTGAAGATTCTAGGTGTATTTCTATTGCTAATTTTAATTGTATTGATAGCGGCACCTTTTTTCTTAGAGGCTAAAATTGGAGACATTATTAAAAATAATGTGAATAATAATGTAAATGCAACTTTGGATTTTTCTGAGGCAAACTTAAGTTTGGTCAAAAGCTTTCCAAATGCAGAAGTGAATTTCAAAGATGTGGTGTTAATTAATAAGGCACCATTTGAAGGTGACACCTTGTTCAAGGCAAACAATTTGGATTTGACCATGGGGATAATGCAGTTGTTTAAAAGTACTGGCGATGCTATTGCTATTAATGATATCAATTTAGAGGGGGCTCTGGTCAATATTGTAGTCGATAAAGAGGAGAATGCAAACTATGATATTGCCATTGCTTCTGAAACTACAACAACCGCTGAAGAACCTACTTCTACAGATGGTTTTTCTTTTGATCTACAGTCTTATGAAATCACCAATTCAAGAATTTATTATACCGATAATTCTACAGGTATAGCTTTTAAATTGGATGATTTTCAACATAATGGTACAGGAGACCTGTCATTGGCAACTTCTGAATTGGATACGCATACCAACGCTCTTATTTCTTTGGAAATGGATAGTGTTAATTACTTAAACAAGAATAAGATCAAGTTAGATGCACTTATTGGTATAGATTTAAATGAGAACAAGTATTCATTTTTAAAGAATGAGGCCTTGATCAATCAATTACCATTGGTGTTTGATGGTTTTGTTAAGTTGAACGATACCAGCCAAGAAGTTGATTTAACTTTTAAAACTCCGTCATCCGATTTTAAAAATTTCTTAGGTGTAATACCAGAAATTTATTCTAAGAATATTGAAAATGTAACCACAACAGGTGATTTTGCTGTAAATGGTAATTTTAACGGAGTGGTGGATGAAACCCATATTCCTAAATTTCACATAGAACTTAAATCTGATAATGCATCTTTTAAATATCCAGATTTACCTAAAGCGGTTAAAAATGTGTTTTTTGATGTTCAGATAGATAATAAAACAGGAATTGTTGAAGACACTTACGTTAATATCAACAAAGCATCGTTCATGATAGATGAAGATAAGTTTAACCTTACTTCTAATATTACCGAGCTTATGGGTAATACAAAGGTTAAGGCACATATGGATGGAAATATGAACTTGGCCAATATCTCAAAAGCATATCCGGTACCAGCTGAATATAATCTAAAAGGAATGTTGAAGGCTGATATTACAACTGCTTTTGATATGGCTTCGGTAGAAAACGAGCAATATGAGAAAACGAGTACTACAGGAGATTTGAGCTTAACAGATTTTGAATATAACTCAGACGAACTTGCAAATCCGGTAAAGTTTAAGGCGGCACGTTTAACCTTTAACCCTAAAACAGTTACCTTAAACAATCTGAATGGTACTACAGGTACAACGGATTTTGATGCAACAGGAACTATAAACAACCTTTTAGGTTTCATGTTCAATGATGAAAATGTAGAAGGTAATTTCAACTTGAAGTCTAATACTTTTGCTTTAAGCGATTTTATGGTTGCCGAGACAGAGACAACATCTTCTAAAGGTGAAAATGAATCAACTGGAGGAAATACGGTTGAAGAAGAAAAAATTAAAATCCCTTCATTCTTGGACGCTACAATCAATGCAGATGCTAAAAAAGTGATATATGATAATATCGTCTTAAGCGATGTAACCGGTGTTTTAAAAATTAAAGATGAAACGGCAACACTAAGTAATATGTCTGCCGGAATGTTTGGTGGGAAAATTGGATTTAACGGACAAGTGTCTACTAAAACGGAAACTCCTACTTTTAACATGAAGCTAGATCTAAATCAATTGGGTATTCAAGAAACTTTTGCTTCTGTAGATCTTTTTAAAGCAATAGCTCCCATAGCTCAAATGTTGAATGGAAAATTAACCTCGGATATTTCTTTATCAGGTAATTTGACAGATGATCTTTTGCCGAACCTACTGTCCCTGAGTGGCGATTTATTTGCCGATATCATGACAGAAAAAGTAAATACTGAATCTGCGCCGGTATTAAACACTCTTGTTTCTAAATTGAATTTTATAGATGTAAATCAGTTGAATTTAAAAGATATTAAAACATCATTGTCTTTTAAAGATGGTGTAGTTGCGGTGAAGCCGTTTACATTGAATTATAAGGATATTACTATTAATGTAGATGGTAACCATTCTTTTGATCAAAAATTGAATTATAAAGCATCTTTACAGGTGCCGGCAAAGTATCTTGGGTCTGATGTTACCAAACTTATAGCTAAAATTGATGATGCTACTTTAACCGATCTAACTATTCCCGTTGTTGCTAGTATTGGCGGGGCGTATAACAGCCCAACTGTTACAACCGATCTAACATCAGGTGTAAAGGCGCTTACGAGTAAATTAATAGAGATTGAAAAGCAAAAGTTAATAAATAAAGGTACTGATAAGGCTAAAGATCTTATTGGTGGTCTAATTTCCGGAAATAAGGCTGCACAAGATTCTGTAAGCGGTGAAACGTCTTCGACCAAAACAAGCGCAAAAGATATTCTAGGCGGAATTTTAGCTACAAAAAAAGATACAGCAACAACCGTTAAGAAAGATTCTACCCCTGCTAAAATTGAGAAAGAAGCGGTGAAGGAAAAAGCTAAGGATATTTTAGGAGGCCTATTCGGAAATAAGAAAAAAGATAGTACTAACTAATGGTTAAGCCAACATAGTAGCCCTCGCTACCCCTAACGTTGAATACAGTATTATCTTCAAAAATTAAATACTGACCTTTTATACCTTTTAATTTGCCTTCAAAGGTAGGGGTTTTAGTAAGGTTAAGGCTTTTAACTTTTGTTGGGTATTGCAACACAGGAAATTCTAATTCAGTCTCTTTGTTGGTTTCTAGGTAATACGGCAATGCTTCCTCTGGTATGTATTGTTTTAGTTTTTCTCGCCATTCTTGTAGATTTTCGTCCACGACATTATTGGTAAGCATGGTTCGCCAGTTTGTTTTGTCTCCAACATGGTCTTTTAGGGCAACTTCGGTAATTCCTGCCAAATAACGATTAGGTACCTCTACGATTTCAATAGCTTCGTGCGCACCTTGGTCGATCCATCTGGTAGGTACTTGTGCTTTTCTGGTGACACCAACCTTAACATTACTAGAATTGGCTAAATAAACAATGTGAGGCTGTAGTTGTACCTTTTTCTCATAAGCTAGATCTCTATCTTCTTGATCTAAATGGGCTTTGCTCAGCTCTGGTCGCATGATCCAGTCGCCTGCAGATGGTATTTCAAAAAAACATGTTCTACAAAAGCCTTGTCTATATATAGGTCTGTCGTTACCGCAGTTAAGGCATTGGTGTTTTATAAATTCTATTTTCAGGGATTTGTCAAGTACTTGGTTCACGTTTAGGAAATCGGACTCAAAAAGCATATAATATTGAATTGGACTTCCTATTTCGGTCTGCATTTTTCTTAGTACTCCTTCGTATTGCATGTTAATTTAGCTTATTGATTTGTCAATTTGAAAATGATAATTAGATACGCTACTTTTAGCAAGACAAAGATACCTATAAATGCCAATTACCCTATTTAATTCTATTGCCTCTTGGTTGCTTAAAAAGCGATTTCACCAGATTGAACTTTTTTTAAAATATCCCGAAGAAGTCCAAGAAGAGGTTTTGTTGCAATTGTTAGAATTTGCAGAAGATACCGAGGTGGGTAGAACCTATGATTTTGAATCTATTGAATCTTATAATCAGTTTAAAGAAAGATTGCCTATTGTTTCTTACGAGGAAGTTCAGCCTATAATTGAACGTACCCGGAGAGGGGAACAGAATTTGTTTTGGCCAACCAAAGTTAAATTGTTTGCCAAGAGTAGTGGAACAACCAATGCTAAAAGTAAGTTTATACCGGTGAGCGCAGAGGCTTTGGAAGATTGTCACTATAAATCTAGTAAAGATCTTTTATGCCTTTATTTAAATAACAATGAAAATTCACAATTGTTCACTGGTAAAAGCCTTCGTTTAGGTGGTAGTAAAGAGTTATACGAGGATAATGGTTCTTTGTTTGGGGATTTATCTGCCATACTAATAGATAACATGCCCTTATGGGCCGAGTATAGCAGTACGCCTAGTAACAAGGTGTCGTTAATGAGCGATTGGGAAAGTAAGCTTTTGGCCATTATTCATGAAAGTGTTCATGAAAACGTAACTAGTTTGGCCGGTGTGCCATCATGGATGTTAGTGCTTATGAATAAAGTGCTAGAGGAAACAGGTAAGGATAATTTATTTCAGGTGTGGGAAAACCTTGAAGTTTATTTTCACGGTGGTGTAAATTTTAACCCATACAAAGAGCAGTACAAAAAAATACTTCCTAAAAGCAATTTTAGATATTACGAAATTTATAATGCCTCTGAAGGTTTTTTTGCCATTCAGGATAGAAATGGTGCAGACGATTTACTGCTGATGTTAGATTACGGTATTTTTTATGAGTTTATACCTATGAACATATATGGGGAATTAAATGAAGAAGCTATACCGTTATGGGATATTGAACTTGGTAAAAACTATGCCATTGTTATAACGACCAATTCTGGTCTGTGGCGATATAAAATAGGGGATACGGTACGTTTTACTTCAAAAAGCCCGTATCGTATTAAAGTTACCGGTAGAACAAAACATCATATTAATGTATTTGGCGAAGAGCTTATAATTGAAAATGCCGAAGAAGCTTTAAAAATAGCATGTGCAAAAACCGGCGCAGAAATAATGGACTACACCGCCGGACCGGTTTTTATGGTCAATAAAGAAAAAGGTGCACATGAGTGGATCATGGAATTTAGAAAACTACCTGAAAATTTTAAAGCGTTTGTTGAGATTTTTGATAATGCATTAAAATCTCTTAATTCTGATTATGAAGCAAAGAGACTTCATAATATTACTTTGAATGCTCCCATAATTCATGAAGCCAGAAAAAATCTTTTTTATGATTGGTTGAAGAAGAATGACAAACTTGGCGGGCAGCATAAGATACCCAGATTGTCTAATAAAAGGGATTATTTAGATGAGCTTTTGCTCATGAACAAGTAATTTGCTCTATACACACTAAATATTAGTCCAATCACAACAAAATTTTATTTTTTGGCAACACTTGCTCTAAATTAGCTGATGTTAATGTAAACTTTGTTTTCAGTTAAACATTGATGTTTCATTTTTTTATAAATCTTAAAATTAGGAACTACATCGATAATATTAACCTGTAGACAATTAAATAGGGATTGGTAGGATAATTAATACAACTTGCTGAAGCAAAACTTAACCAATACTATAAATACTATTATTATGGCAGAAAAATTAGTGATCGTTTCAGATATGTGGGGCGCTAAAAAAGGATTGTGGATTACGTCTTATTTAGGGTATCTACAACAGTATTTTGATATTACTTTTTATGATAGCCAACAATTGGCAAATTTGGATATTTTGATCCAAACAGAAGAAAATGTACATAATGCCTTTATTGAAGGTGGTACGGACACTGCTGTGTCTCATTTGTTAAAGAAAGAAACGGAGCCTTGCTACTATTTAGCTTTTAGTACAGGTGCTACCATAGTTTGGGAAGCTGCAAAAAAAGGTTTGCCTGTTAAATCTTTATATGGTGTTTCTCCAACTAGAATTAGAAAAATGAACGATAGGCCAAATATTCCTTTTCAGTTGGTATACGGTGCCAATGACGAGTTTAGACCTAGCGAAGAATGGGGTGATAAACTTGGTGTTGAAATGGAAGTATTGCCAGGATATGGGCATACACTTTATACCGATGAGAAAATCATTAAAAAAGTCTGTATGGACTTATTGCAAGAGGTAACACAGATTGCACCACAGGTTAAAAAAAAGGTGGTATAATTATCTTATAAAAGAATATAATGCATGAAAAAAGCGAAGATGAAAATCTTCGCTTTTTTGTTTTATATATTTTGGTACTTATGAAACGGCCTTTAATTTTTTAATGGTATCATGAGATAACATTTCTTCGGCATATGGTTTTGTTACCTTAAAGTTGGTTTCACCTGAACTAGGCATTTCAAACATCGCATCGGTGAAAATAGCCTCGCATAAAGAACGCAAGCCTCTAGCTCCAAGCTTATATTCAATAGCTTTTTCTACAATATAATCCAATGCTTGGTCGGTAATACTAAAAGTAATATCATCCATAGCAAACAGTTTTTCATACTGTTTAATGATTGCATTTTTTGGCTCGGTTAGAATTGCTCTTAACGTTTTCTTGTCTAACGGATTCATATGTGTAAGAACCGGTAGTCTACCAATTATTTCAGGAATAAGTCCAAAATCCTTTAAATCTTTTGGGATGATATATTGTAATAAATTGTCATCGTCTAAAGTACTGTCGGATTTTGATGCGCTGTATCCAACGGCTTGCATGTTTAACCTTTTGGTAATGGCGCGTTCTATACCATCAAAAGCTCCACCGGCAATGAATAGAATATTCTCGGTATTGACTTCAATGAACTTTTGATCAGGATGTTTTCTTCCTCCCTTAGGCGGAACATTAACCGTTGTGCCTTCTAAAAGTTTTAATAACCCTTGTTGAACACCTTCACCAGATA
>NZ_DERI01000009.1:169561-169723 GCF_002362375.1 Maribacter sp. UBA3344
CCTTCACCAGATACATCTCTTGTTATGGAAGGGTTGTCGCTTTTACGTGCAATTTTATCAATCTCATCTATAAAAACAATACCTCTTTCCGCTTTCTCTAGGTTGTAATCCGCTGCCTGTAAAAGACGGGTCAAAATGCTTTCTACATCTTCACCAACATAA
>NZ_DERI01000009.1:170036-421640 GCF_002362375.1 Maribacter sp. UBA3344
TTCACCAACATAACCAGCTTCGGTTAATACGGTAGCATCAACTATAGCTAACGGTACATTAAGTAATTTGGCAATAGTCTTTGCCATTAAGGTCTTACCTGTACCGGTCTGACCAACCATAACAATATTACTTTTTTGTATCTCTACATCATCTTCTTTTGAGGAAGGTTGTAATAATCTTTTGTAATGATTGTATACTGCAACAGACATTACCTTTTTGGTACGTTCTTGACCAATTATAAAAGTGTCAAGAAACTCTTTGATCTCTTGTGGTTTTTTTAAAACAAGTTCAGAAGAAAGATCGTTGGTCTTCGTTTGTTTTGATTCTTCTGCTACAATACCATGTGCTTGCTCAATACAACGGTCGCAAATATGTGCGTCAAGACCAGCAATCAACAAGTTTGTCTCTGGTTTTTTTCTGCCGCAAAATGAACACTCTAAATTTTCCTTTGCCATTATCTATCTTCTCAATTCTATACCTAAACGATTTAAAATCGTTTTTGGTTTAAAAATCATCTATTTATTTGAATAAGTTAGTCGAAATTATTTCTTCTCCCTTACCAAAATTTCATCTATCATACCGTATTTAAGAGCTTCATCTGCCTTCATCCAGTAATCACGATCACTATCTTCACGTACTTTTTCGATATCTGTACCAGAGTGTTCGGCAATGATCTGGTAAAGCTCATCTTTTAATTTTAAGATTTCTCTAGCCGTAATTTCAATATCACTGGCTTGACCTTGTGCACCACCTAAAGGTTGGTGGATCATAACACGTGAATGCTGTAAACCACTACGTTTTCCTTTTTCTCCTGCACATAATAATACGGCACCCATTGATGCTGCCATACCTGTACATATTGTTGCTACATCTGGAGAGATAAACTGCATGGTATCATAAATACCTAAACCTGCATAAACACTGCCTCCAGGTGAGTTAATGTAAATTTGAATATCCTTCTTGGCATCTACACTGGCCAAAAACAATAATTGTGCTTGTATAATGTTGGCAACCTGATCATTGATACCGGTCCCCATAAAAATGATGCGGTCCATCATTAAACGCGAATAAACGTCCATTGCTACAATATTCATAGAACGTTCTTCAATAATGTTCGGCGTCATGTTAGTTGGGTACATGCTGCTCATTATAGAATCGTAATATGTGCTACTGATTCCTTGGTCGTTTATAGCGAAATTCTTGAATTCTTTTCCGTAATCCATAAATTGTATGTCTATATTTTTGAGTAAAAAAAGGTGCCGAAAATTATATTTCCGGCACCGTAAAGATACTTAATTTATTGTTTGGAATTATCCGTAAACTTCTTTCACGAAATTTTCATAGGTAACCTCCTTAGTCTTAAGGTTTGCCTTTTCTTTGTAGAGATTCAATAATTTTTGACTCATCAATTGTTCAGACAGTCTTTTTACTTCATCTTGGTTACCTAAAACACGAGCAGCTATAGAATCTAACTCCTCTTCTTTTGGATCTAATTGACCAAATTGTGCCATTTGAGAACGAATAAATCCTTTAGAGAATTCTTTCAATTCATCAAACTGAACTTGCAACTCATTATCGCGAATTATTTTACCTTCAATTAGTTGGTAACGCAATCCTTTTTCTGATTTTGCATACTCTTCAGCTGCTTGCTCTTCAGATAATGGTTCTTCACCGGTCATTTGAATCCACTTGGTCAAGAAACCTGTAGGTAGTTCAAATTTGGTGTTTTCTATAAAGTATTCAGTAACATCGTTCAATAACTTTTGATCTGCCTGTTGCTCAAATTGCTTTTCTGAATCTTCCTTAATACGCTCTTTTAATTCCTTTTCAGATTTTACGCTATCAGGACCAAAAAGCTTATCGAAAAGCTCTTGGTTCAATTCTGCAGCTTCTCTTTCATTAATTTCCGATATAGTAAAGGTAACTTCGGTATCCAATGCTTCGGCTTTTTGCTTGTCAATACCTAAAGCGCTAGATAGCATATGATCTTCTTTAAATAGACCTTTGGTTTTTAGTGTAACAACATCGCCTACTTTTTTACCTTTTAAAGCATCTAAAGCTTTTTTGCTTTTCAATTTGTCCGTTTCGATCATTGTTTTGCTATCGATCTCTTCAGCTTCATTGAAAAAAGTACCACTTACTTCATCGTTTTTGCTAACCTCATCTTTACTGACTAGTTTACCGTATTGTTTTTGGATACGCTCAACTTGCTCGTTGACCATTTTATCGTCAGCTACAATTTTGTATTGGGTTATTGCTTTTTTGGTCTTCAAGGAAACCTCAAAATCAGGTGCAAGCCCTAATTCAAACTCAAACGCCAATTCATCTTGGTCCCAGTCAAAATTGTCTTGTTGTTTTGGTAATGGGTTACCAAGAACATCTAATTTTTCTTCTGTAAGATATTTGTTAAGATTATCTTGTAATAATTTGTTGACCTCATCTACCAATACAGCTTTACCATATTGCTTCTTTATAAGCCCCATAGGAACTTGGCCTTTTCTAAAACCAGGAATATTAGCTTGCTTCTTATAATCCTTTAAAATGGTGTCTACCTTATCTTGGTAATCTTCTTTTGTGATAGCAACTTTAACTACTGCATTTAAATCGTCTATCTGCTCTTTCGTAATATTCATTCCTTAATATCTATTTGCATGTGTAAAATGGGATGCAAAAATACTACATTTTGCAAAGTCAACCAATTTTTTAAAGTATTGAATTTCAAATCACAAGCAACTATGACTTGTCTTCTTTTAACAACGAAAAAAAGATTGATTGTAAAAATGATAGCAAGAGGCTAAAAATCAATGCCCACCAAATGTTTCCGACAGCAAAACCGTCAATGAGGTTGTCTGCCAAAAGAATGATCAAAGCATTTATGATCAGTAAAAAAAGACCAAAAGTTATTACCGTTACCGGTAATGTTAGGATTACCAATATAGGTTTTACCAGTAAATTCAGTATACTGAGTACAACGGCAACTATGACCGCGGTCATAAAACTATCTACTGATACATTAGGTAATACATTTGCTAAGATGATAACAGCAATTGCACTTAAAAGGATTCTCAAAATTAGTTTCATAGGAGTATATTTTATAGGGTTAAAAGTTTAGCCTTGGTCAAAGAAGTTCATTGATTTTTCAAAGAACTGTTCTGGGTTTTCCGCATGTAGCCAATGCCCAGCATTATCGATACTTTCAACAGTAGCTTTTGGAAAGTGTCTTTGTATGGTTTCAAAATCATTTTTAGTGACATATTCAGACTTGTCTCCTCTTAGAAATAAAGTGGGTCCGTCAAAGCTATCCGTACTGTTGATATTGTCCCCAATATCTTCCATTTTTTCACTTAAAACCTCTAGATTAAATTTAAAACGTAGTTTTTTATTTTCATCCCTTTCAAGATTTTTTAATAAAAACTGACGAATACCGGGTTTTGCTAAATGCTTTTTTAATTGCTCATCGGCATCTTTTCTGGATTTTAAATTAGTAGTATCAATGGCATTTAGGCCGTTAATGATATCTTGATGATGTGGCGGATAGTATTTTGGTGCTATATCGGCAATTAATAATTGGCTAATACGCTCAGGATAGGTGCAGGCAAATTGCATGGCGGTCTTACCACCCATTGAATGTCCAATTAAGGCAGTGGTTTCAATTGTATGCGCATCTAAATAATTTAAAAAATCGTTGGCTAAAATGTCATAGTTGAAATCTGGTGAATGAAAGCTTTTGCCGTGATTTCTTTGGTCTATTAGGTGTACGCAGAACCCATTTTCTGCATATTGTGCTCCTAATGTTTTCCAATTATCTAGCATGCCCAGGAAACCGTGTAAAATACATAGGGGTTTGCCTTCGCCTAAAATTACCGAATGTAATATCTGTTTCATTTTAATCTTTGTAAATACATGTTTACTACATTGTCCAGCCCTAAATAAAGTGCTTCACTAATTAGCGCATGGCCAATGGATACCTCTAGTAAGTTAGGAATATTTTTTGCAAAATATTCAATATTGTCCAAGCTTAGGTCATGACCTGCATTGATGCCCAAACCTAGTTCATTTGCTTTTTTTGCAGCTTCTACAAAAGGTAGTATGGCCTTCTCTTTATTTTTTTCATAATCAACGGCATAGCTTTCCGTGTAAAGTTCTATTCGGTCGGTACCAACAACTTTTGCTCCTTCTATCATCTTTGGGTCCGGATCTACGAAAATAGATGTTCTGATTCCGGCAGATTTGAACGTTTTTATAACATCGGTTAAAAATTCTTTATGTTTTATGGTATCCCAACCTGCATTAGAGGTGATTGCATCAACGGAGTCCGGTACTAACGTCACTTGTTCTGGCTTTACTTCTAGTACCAAATCAATAAATTTTGATATTGGGTTGCCTTCTATGTTGAATTCTGTTTGTACCGTTTTTTTTAGATCTCTGGCATCTTGATATCTAATATGCCGTTCATCTGGTCTTGGGTGTATGGTTATACCTTGGGCGCCAAAACTTTCTATGTCTGTAGCTACCTTGAGTAAATTTGGAACATTACCGCCACGGGCATTTCTAAGAGTTGCAATTTTGTTAACGTTAACGCTAAGTTTTGTCATTGTGTCTTATTTACCTTTTAAGAGCATCAAAAATACAAATAAGGCACGCCTTTTGATATTATTAATTGTTATTTTGCGTTATAAATAGGCTTATGCATATTCAAGAACATATCATTACGAACTTACCGGTATTCGATATCAAGGATACTTCTGAAAAAATATTGGAGTTTTTTCAAGACACTACCTATTCCCATATTGCTATATTGGAAGATGGAAGGTTTTTAGGTTTATTTTCCGAGATTGATGCGGACGGTTTATTGCCGGACTCAAAAATAGAAGACTTTAGGTATGAGCTTCAAAGTTTTTTTGCCCGTAGGGAAACCAATTGGCTTGATGTTCTTGAGGTTTTTGCCCGTAACGAGGCTAATTTACTGCCTATTTTGAATGAAAAAGAAGAGGTGGTAGGTTACTATTGCCTTACCGATATTGTTGCCGAGTTTATTGATACCCCTTTCTTTACAGATCCAGGTAGTATTTTGGTAGTGGCTACAGGTATTAAGGATTATTCCTTTAGTGAAATTGCACAAATTGTAGAGAGTAATAATGCCAAACTCATTGGTGGGTTTATTACCGATACCCAAAATGATATCGTACAGGTGACCTTAAAGATTACTGCCAATAACTATAATAAGGTAGTACAGACATTTAGGCGTTATAATTACCATATTTTATTTGGTAATAGTGATGATGAGTTTCTTGAGGATTTGAAAAAACGATCAGATTACTTGGATAAATATCTTAATGTATAATATGAAAGTAGCGGTATACGGTCAAACCTATCAAGATAATGCTATTGAATATCTCATTGAATTGTTAGATGAGTTGAACAAAGTATCTGCAGAAGTTTCCATAGAGAAAGATTTTTACGAACTATATAAGTTGCATGATGAATCTGAAACATTTCCAATATTTACTATGGAAAAAGGTTTGGATGCCACTTTTGATATGTTCGTGAGTTTTGGTGGTGACGGTACCATATTAAGAGCTACAACATTTGTTAAAGACTTAGGTATACCTATAGTAGGTGTAAATACAGGTAGATTGGGATTTTTGTCAACGTTTAAGAAAGAAGATGTTCGTAAAGTAGTGCAAGAATTTAAGCAAGGGGCGTATACTGTGGTAGAACGTAGTTTGGTACAACTGAATACCAAGGAGTTGGATGTTGAGTTCGGGGATTTGAATTTTGCTTTGAACGAAATTACGGTCAGCAGAAAAGACACTACCTCTATGATTACGGTGGAGACCTATTTAAATAATGAATACCTTACCTCTTATTGGGCAGACGGTTTAATAATTTCTACACCAACAGGTTCAACAGGTTATTCATTAAGTTGCGGTGGTCCTGTCATTGTGCCTACTGCTAAATCATTGGTGTTAACGCCAATTGCTCCCCATAACTTAAATGCTAGACCGTTGGTAATATCAGATGATACGGTAATTCGGTTAAAGGTTTCGGGTAGGGAAGATAACCACTTGGTGTCCTTAGACTCTAGAATAGCTTCTTTGGAGAATGGTGAAGAGATAACCATTAGCAAAGCTCCTTTTACAATTAAAATGATAGAATACACTTCAGAAAGTTTTTTAAAGACCTTAAGAAATAAGCTGCTTTGGGGTGAAGATAGACGAAATTGAACCTCCTTTAGAACAATAAATACTTTCAATTGCTGTTTATCCTTTGAGAACATAAAAATTATGGTACCCATTTTTTAGAGCCCTATAGTGCCAATAATTAAAAACCCATTTTATGCGTTATATAACGTTATTGATTCTTTTACTTTCATTTTCGGGTTTGCGATCGCAGACATATGAAGTAGGTATTTTTGCAGGTGGAGCCAATACTATAAGTGATGTAGGTAGAACAAATTATATTTTACCTTCAGATATTGCTTTTGGCGGATTGTTCAAATGGAATATCAGTAAAAGATATGCTTGGAGGGGAAGCTTAACGTACGGCAAATTCACTGCAGATGACAATAAATCTAGTTCTACGGCCAGGCAGCAAAGAGGTTATGTCATAGATAATTCTATTTTAGAAGGTTCGGTTGGGCTAGAGTTTAATTTTGTTGAATATAATTTGCACAAACTGGGTCCGGCATTTACACCTTATTTATATACCGGTCTTACTTACTTTAGATATGATTACCAGTATTTTAATGGTGGTGTTCTTCAAGAAATAAATCAGAAAGAAGGTAGTTTTGCGGTGCCAATGACCGTTGGTTTTAAGTATCGTATCAATCAGTTTCTTATTTTTGGAGGCGAAATAGGGGCTAGGTATACCTTTACCGATAATTTAGATGGTAGTAATCCAGAAGGTTCTAACTTTGAAGAATTCCAATTCGGAAACATTTTTAGTGATGACTGGTATGTTTTTTCTGGATTAACCTTGACCTATACTTTTGGCAGAAAGCCTTGTATGGATTGTTTTGAGTAAATATAAAGATGAGCGATAGTAACGAAATTGACAAGCTGAATGTTCCAAAGCACCTTGCTATTATTATGGACGGTAATGGTAGATGGGCAAAAGAACGTGGTAAACTAAGGGTGTTTGGTCATGAACATGGGGTAAAGACCGTTAGGATAGTTGTAGAACAATGCGCTCAATTAAAAATAGATTTTCTTACACTTTATACATTTTCAACAGAAAATTGGAACAGACCAAAGATAGAAGTGCAAACACTTATGCGCCTTTTGGTCTCATCTTTAAAGAAAGAACTTAAAACTTTTAACAAAAATAACATACGTTTAAATACTATTGGCAACATAGATGCATTGCCTGCAAAAGCTTATAAGGAGTTGGTAGATGTAATGGAGCAAACTAAGCAAAATACAGGGATGACATTGACCCTTGCCTTAAGTTACGGGGCTCGCGAAGAGCTACAGTCTATGGTCAAAGAGATCAGTACCAAAGTTAAAAATAATATAATTTCAGTTGAAAACATTGACCAAGACATTATAAATAGCCATCTTTACACGCATGATTTGCCTGACGTAGACTTACTTATCCGTACTAGTGGAGAACATCGGATCAGTAATTTTTTATTATGGCAAATAGCTTATGCGGAGTTATATTTTATTGATGTATATTGGCCTGATTTTAGAGAGCATCACTTAGTGGAGGCCATCAAAAACTACCAGAACAGAGAACGAAGATTTGGAAAAACTAGCGAACAACTCACTTAAAGATATGACTAGGTTCATATCCTTGAACCAATTTTTAACCACCCTTTTATTTTTAACCACCTTTATTGCCGCTGCACAGGATCAATCTTATGAAGATGGCAAAAGTTATATTTTAGGAGGGTTAGATGTAACTGGTCTTCAAAGTTATAACGAGCAAACGGTTAAAACCTATACAGGTTTAAGAGTAGGGCAGCCTATAACGTTGCCAGGAGAACAAATTAGTGAAGTCATTAAAAAACTTTGGGGTCTAGAACTTTTTAGTGAAATTGACATTTTCATTACCAATATAGAGGAGAATACTGTTTTCTTAGAGTTGAATATTATTGAAAGACCTACCTTGACCAATGTTAAGTTTTATGGTGTTAAAAAAGGTAAGGTAGAAAGTCTTATTAAGGATACAGATCTAAAAAAAGGAAAGAAAATTACTGAAAGTTTTATTTCCAATTCAAAAAACTATATTACTAATAAGTATAAGAAGCAAGGTTATTTAAATGCTGAGGTTACTATAGCCACTTCTAAGGATACAACGGATACCAATACCCAGAATATGGTGGTAAACGTTAATAAAGGTGATAAAGTAAAGATTCGTAGTATTAGTTTTGAGGGTAATGAGCAATTATCCGATAAAAAATTACGTAAAGCGTTAAAGAATACAAAGCAGAAAAAATTAGGTCGTTTTTGGAAAAAATCGAAATATATTGAAGAAGATTATGAAGAGGATCTTGGTCTTTTGATTGATAAATTTGCTGAAAATGGTTATCGTGATGCTAGGGTAATTTCTGATTCTATTATTAAAGTCGATGAAAATAATATCGATTTAAAGATTAAAGTGGAAGAAGGCGATAAATACTACTTTGGTAATATTGATTTTGTGGGTAATACCGTTTATACCGATCGTCAATTGAATCAAGTGTTGGGTATTAGAAAGGGAGATACCTATAATGGTGTGTTATTGCGTGAGAGAATTGCGGATAATTCTAAACCAGACCCTAATGATGTCACTAGTTTGTATCAAAATAATGGTTATTTGTTCTCGACCATTAATCCTGTAGAAATTTCTGCCGCTAATGATACTATTGATTTTGAAATTAGGATTATAGAAGGTAAAGAAACGTTTTTAAACCATGTAACCGTTTCTGGTAATGATAAGACAAATGACCATGTCATCTATCGTGAACTGCGTACAAGACCAGGTCAAAAGTATAATAAGGCAGATATTATCAGAAGTATTCGTGAGTTAGGTCAGTTGGGCTTTTTCGATGCTGAACAAATTACTCCAGATGTATTGAACGCCAATCCTAATGAGGGTACTGTAGATTTAGCTTGGAGTCTGGTAGAATCTGGGTCAAGTCAAATAGAACTACAAGGTGGTTATGGTGGCGGTGGCTTCATTGGTACTTTAGGATTATCTTTTAGTAATTTCTCTATTCAGAATTTATTCAAAGGAGAAAAATATAAGCCGGTACCTATGGGTGATGGTCAAACATTTGCGCTACGTTTACAGGCCAGTCAAACGTATAGAGTCTATAGCTTAAACTTTGCTGAGCCATGGTTGGGTGGTAAAAAACCGGTACGTTTTAACCTTAGTATGTCTAGAACACAGCAATTTGCTGCTCAATATGATAGCAGTGGAGATATAGATGTTCAGAAAGATCAACAATTTTCCATTACGGGTATTACGGCCGGTTTGGCAAAACGTGTACAATGGCCAGATGATTTCTTTACTATTTCACATTCCTTAAGTTACCAGTTATATGATTTTAGAAACTATAATATTGGTCTATTTAACTTTGGTGATGGTAAGGCAAATTCATTAGCGTATACTTTTGGTATCTCTAGAAGCTCACAAGGACCAAGTAGAATATTTCCTATGTCCGGATCAACATTTGAAATGTCCGCCAAATTTACACCACCATGGTCTTTGTTCAGTAACAAGGATTATAGATCATTACAAGATCGATCTAATGAAATAGAAAGTATTCCTGCTGCAAGTAGAACTAGTACGGAACAGGCAGAACTTGAGAGTCTTGATCAGGAGAGATTTAGGTGGTTAGAGTACTACAAAGTTAAATTTAAAGGAGATTGGTATACTACTTTGGTAGATAAATTGGTGTTGCGCAGTAATGCTGAATTTGGTTTCCTTGGTAATTATAACAGTGCTGTAGGAGATGTGCCTTTTGAACGTTTTTATGTAGGTGGTGATGGTTTAGGTAACTTTACATTAGATGGTAGAGATGTAGTACAATTAAGAGGTTATGACAATCAATCTATAACCCCTTATTCTGAAGGGGCAACTTCACCCGATGGTGCTTTGATCTATAATAAATTCTCTTTAGAGCTTAGATATCCTTTGACTCTGAAGCCGTCTGCATCCATTTACGGACTAGCATTTTTAGAAGGTGGTAATGCCTTCAACAATTTTCAAGAGTTTAATCCGTTTGAATTAAAACGATCGGCCGGTGTGGGGCTGCGCATCTTTATGCCAGCATTTGGTTTACTTGGTATTGACTTTGGTTACGGATTCGACGAAGACTACGTGCCAGGTTCTGTAGGACCAAGCGGATGGCAAACGCACTTCATCATTGGTCAACAGTTTTAATTTTCATTGAATTATTATCATTGTGCTTTTTGCTAATCCTTTAATTTTAAAAGATTTAGTAATTTTGGCACGATATTTTCTATAGGATTAAACGAGATTAACAATGAGTACAAAAAGAAAAGTTCTATTAGTTGTATCGGTCATTTGTATGACAATACAGGGTTTTGCCCAACGTGGTGTAAGAATGGCTTATGTGGATATGGAGTACATCTTGCAAAATGTAGAGGAGTACAGAGAGGCAACAGAACAGTTAGAGACTAAAGTGCAACGTTGGAAAGTTGAAGTAGAGCAGAAGCAGAGTATTGTTGAGCAGATGAAAAAGGATTTAATGGCGGAGAAAGTGCTATTAACACCTGAGCTTATAGAAGAACGGGAAGAAGAAATACAGATTTTGGAACGTGAAATGATCGAGTATCAACAAGATCGTTTTGGACCTCAAGGGGACTTGGTGTTGCAAAAAAGAAGGTTGATTCAGCCTATACAAGATCAAGTGTTCAATGAAGTTCAGAAAATTGGAGCTAATAAAAAGTATGATTTTATTTTTGATAAATCTGCGGATGTTGTAATGTTGTATTCCGAAAAAAGGCATGATATTAGTGATTTAGTGCTTAGGGGTATTGCTAGAACAAGAAAAATTAGCAAACCTGCTAAAAAGTCAAATGATCGTAGTAGATTAGATGATTTTGAGGGCGAAGAAGAGGAAGAAATTAGTGAAGTTTTGCAAGATCGTTTAGATAAAGCGGCACAAGCTGCTGAAACTAGGGAGAAAAGTGCAGCAGATGCCAAAGCGGAACAATTGAAATTACGTGAAGAGCGTAAAAAAGCCTACGAGGAAAGAAGAAAAAAGTTATTGGAGGAGCGCGAGGCTAAAAGACAAGAAAAGTTAAAGGAAAGAAACGATAATAAAGAAGAAGAAAATAGCGATACCGAAAAAGATGATAACGGTACTATTTAAATAGGTTTAACGACCGCACATTAACACTCAAAATTGAATTAAAATTACACTCATGAAACAAGTAAAACAAATTGTGGTAGCCTTATTGTTGTTCGTAGCAACGACAAGTTTTGTAAATGCCCAAAGTAAAGTAGCTCACATAGATGTTACTCAATTATTGTCTGCAATGCCAGAGATGAAAGCTGCAGAAGCAGAGCTTAAGAAATTACAAGAAACTTATAATGCCGATATTCAAGCTTCAATGACAGAATTGCGTAACAAGTTTACTCAATATCAAAATGAAGCAGCTTCTAAGTCAAAGGAAGAGAATGATAAGAGAGCAGTAGAGTTACAAGGCTATGAAAAGAATATTGGTGAGGCGCAACAAGCTGCTCAGCAAGAATTCCAAAAGAAGCAAGCAGAATTGTTTGCTCCAATTTCAGAAAAAGCGAAAGCTGCTATTGAAAAAGTTGCCGCAGCACAGGGGTTCGACTACGTAATTGATGCACAAGCAGGTGGTGGTTTGATCGTTGCAAAAGGTAAAGATCTTTTACCAGATGTTAAGAAACAATTAGGTTTCTAAATAGAAACCATGATAATAAAGAAAAAGCCATCAAATTTAGATGGCTTTTTTTTATACTCCTATTTTTCTTTTAATATTTGTCCAGCGTAGCTTTCTGAAAAACTTACCTTCTTCTTCTGTGACCAAATAAATATTGTTGTTTTTACTGGCATTTATGTAGCCGACCATATTATTCCAGAATGATTTAATGGAATTGTTCTTCAAGGCCATTTTCAAAGAGGCAATAATTGTAATTGTAAATCCATAACGCATACTGTACATTGCTTTTCCCTGTAACCTTTTAGCTTTGGCGTTATAGGCTTTTCCTGTGGGTCTTAAGTGCTTTACCTTAAGTTCATCGTCGGTGTGCAATGAAAAGCCGTTATATCGCGCTAATAGTTCGTCTACGGTATCCCAGCCCATGGCATTTTTTAAGCCTCCTATTGACTTAAAACAATCTTTGGAATATGCTTTTATGGCACCTCTAATGTGGTCTTTGTCCATAGGATGGTTTAAAACCCATTCTCCGTTATTTTTTTGCTCATAAATGAATCCGCCACAAATCCCTAAATTTTTCTTTAGTTTGAAATGATTACTGATGGTTTCAAAATAATTGGAGGGCAAAATTAGATCGGCATCTAGTTTTACTATAAAGTTGTAATTTTCATCAAGCTGTTCCAAACCTTTGTTGAAAGCATTTACCACCTTACTTCCTGGCATATGCTGAGCTGATGATATTGAATTTATTTTTTTGAAAACACTACTTTTAAGGGTGTATTCATTTATGATATTTTCAGTATTATCAGTAGAATTGTCATTGACAAGAATTACTTTCTTGGGTGCTAATGTTTGCTCCAGAACGGAGTCTAAGGTTTTCTGTAAAAAATCCTCTTCATTATGTATGGGTATCACCACGTAGTAATCCATAGTTTTTTTGTGCCTTATTTTCGCGTAGCGTACACAATATAATACCTTGGCGTAAATAGCCTTAAAAATGGTCTGAAACCAAGTTTCTTTACAGGATTGGTCCACTTCATAGAATCTTGAATTTCCCAACCTGCTTTTTCTAGAAGCCAATCAAATTGCCAATCTTCAAATTCGTGGTAATGTCTGTCCCATTTATCGGTTTTGCTTCTGTATGCTGGTGAAAACCATAATTTCAATGGTATACTAGTCACTAATTTTTTGGAAGTTGTATTGTTCAATAAATGTAACGGGGCCAAAAGATGCTCAAAAATTTCAAAAGCTGTTAGAACATCTGCATTGGTTTTGGTTACGGCATCAAAATTGAAATCTAGATCTTCGCCTTTGGTATTAGTAACTTGGTAGCCATCTTGGCGCATTATCTCAGTAAACGGATTTTCTACCCCTAAATCCAGAATAGATTCAGAGGGGTCAATATGTTTTCGTAAAAACTGAAGAGTATGTTTATAGCGTTTGTTCGGAAAGCTGTTTTCGTACATGTTTAAATTCTGTATACCATTGCATTGACGTTCATTCCGGCGCCAACACTAGCAAAGATAACAACATCTCCCTTTTTAATTTCCTGATTTTCTAATTTACCTGCTTTAACTATATCAAATAGTGTTGGTATGGTTGCCACTGAGCTATTGCCAAGCTTGGATATACTCATTGGCATAATACCTTCCGGCATTTCTTTATCATATATTTTGTAGAAGCGTTTTACTATGGCTTCATCCATCTTTTCGTTGGCTTGGTGAATAAAAATCTTTTTTACTTCGTCAATTCTTATACCGCTACTATCTAAGCATGAAGCCATTGCTGATGGTACGTTGGTAACGGCAAATTCATAAATTTTTCTACCGAACATTTTAATATAGTATGCCTTTTTTTCATCTTCTTTATTATAGGAGTCGCCAAAGAAAAGGAAATTGGCTTCATCATTGGCATAGGTGGCAGATTCGTGGGCGATAATTTCACCTCCGTCATCTGATCTTTCAACTATGGTGGCTCCTGCACCATCTGCATAGATCATGGAGTCCCGATCATAGTCGTCAACTATTCTTGATAATGTTTCGGCACCTATTACCATACATTTATTGGCTATACCACTTTTTATAAAGGCGTTAGCTTGAATCATACCTTCTAACCAACCTGGGCAACCAAAAATCAGATCATAGGCCACACATTTTGGATTGTTGATCTTTAATTTATGTTTCACCCTTGTGGCCAAGCTAGGTAAAGTGTCACCTTGTATATAGCCATCTTTTAGGTCTCCGAAATTATGCGCAACAATAATATAGTCTAGGGTTTCTTTGTCTAGCTGTGCATTATTTATGGCTTTTTCTGCTGCAAAAAATGCAAGGTCCGATGCGTTATACTCTTTTGGGGCATATCTTCTTTCTTCAATACCGGTAATGGCTTTAAATTTTTTAATAATGACCTCGTTATCTTGCTTAAACGCTGTACCGTCTAAGTTTAAAAAATGGTGGTCATTAAAATCTTTATTGGAAACTTTGAGTTCGGGAATATAGCTACCCGTACCCGTAATTGATATGCTCATCTGTAATTATTGAATTGTAATTGAAATATAATGAAATGACGTAAAAATTATATGCATGCATAATAAATTTTACGATGGTCAGTTCATTATTTTTTAAAATGATGCAACTAAAAAAGCCTTTTCAAAATCTAGAAAAGGCATTAAAATATGGTGATTAGAGAGTTATTCCGTTTCCATATATGCTTCAATAGGAGCGCATGTACATATTAAATTACGGTCTCCATATGCATCATCAACTCTTCTAACAGATGGCCAAAATTTATTCTCGGCTACATAAGGTAATGGAAAAGATGCCTTTTGTCTTGAATATGGAAAATTCCATTCATCTGTTGTTGTCATTTCTAATGTATGCGGTGCATTCTTAAGCACGTTATTGGGCTCATCAGCACTAGATTCATCTATTTCTGCACGAATGGATGCCATGGCATCGCAAAATCTATCTAACTCCGCTAGGTTTTCACTTTCGGTAGGCTCTATCATAACCGTACCAGCTACAGGAAAAGAAACTGTTGGAGCATGAAAACCATAATCCATAAGTCGCTTGGCAATATCCGTAACTTCTATTCCGTTTTTCTTGAAAGGTCTACAGTCCAAAATCATTTCGTGGGCTGCGCGTCCTTTTTCGCCTGTGTATAGAACATCAAACTTACCTTCAAGTTTATGTTTGATATAATTGGCGTTCAAAATGGCGATTTTTGTGGATTGGGTTAAGCCTTGTTCCCCTAGCATCTTAATATATCCATAAGATATTAGGCATACCAAAGAACTACCCCATGGCGCAGCAGAAATAGCTGTTATAGCATCTTTTCCTCCGGTCTCTATAACAGGGTTGCTAGGTAAAAACGGAACCAACTGGGGTGCAACACAAATAGGACCTACGCCAGGACCGCCACCACCGTGAGGTATGGCAAACGTTTTGTGCAGGTTTAAGTGGCAAACATCTGCACCTATAGTTGCAGGATTGGTCAACCCAACTTGGGCGTTCATATTTGCACCATCCATATAGACTTGACCACCATGGTCATGTATTATTTTTGTAATCTGCTTTATGGACGACTCAAAAACCCCATGAGTAGAAGGATAAGTAACCATTAATGCGGCTAATTTATCTGAATGTAATTTTGCTTTTTCTTCTAAATCGGCAACATCTATATTGCCTTTTTCATCGGTCTTTGTAACTATGACCTTCATGCCTGCCATAACTGCCGATGCCGGATTGGTACCATGGGCAGATGAAGGTATAAGGCAAATATTTCTTTCAGCTTCTCCTCTAGATTCGTGGTATGCTCTAATGACCATTAATCCTGCATATTCACCTTGTGCGCCGGAATTTGGTTGTAAAGAAGTATCTGCAAATCCTGTTATTGTAGATAGGTCTTTGGCAAGTTCACGTAAAATGGTTTGGTACCCTTCTGCCTGGTCTACTGGTACAAATGGATGGATATTGCCCCAGTTAGATGAACTTAACGGTAGCATTTCACTAGCCGCATTTAACTTCATGGTACAACTACCCAAAGAAATCATACTATGATTTAAGGCCAAGTCTTTGCGCTCCAATTTTTTAATGTAGCGCATTAATTCTGTTTCTGAGTGATAGGAATTAAAAACCTTGTTCTCCATAAATGAACTGCTACGTTCAATATTTTCAGGTATTGATGTGGAACTTAATAGTTCTGTGATTTCAGATGACTTTTTACCTACAGCTTCGGCAAAAATTGAAATAATTTGGTTAAGATCTTTTAGTGAAGTAGCTTCATTTACGGCAATTGAAATGGTGTCGTTATCCACATAGTAGAAATTAACTTCATTGGCTTCTGCGATGGGGCGAACTTTTTGTGAATCTGCCTTAACCGTGATAGTATCAAAATAAGCAGTATTTACTTGATACAAGCCTAAATTTTCAAGAGCATCTGTTAAAGTAACTGCGGTAGCATGAATTTTAGATGCAATATATCTTAATCCTTTTGGACCATGGTACACGCCATACATACCTGCCATAACCGCCAATAATACTTGAGCGGTGCATATATTTGATGTGGCTTTATCTCTTTTTATGTGTTGTTCCCTAGTTTGCAAAGCCATTCTTAGCGCAGGTTTGCCATCGGTATCTTTGGTGACACCGATTATTCTACCGGGAATATTTCTTTTAAATTCTTCTTTCGTGGCAAAGAATGCTGCGTGAGGTCCGCCATAACCTAAAGGAATACCAAAGCGTTGGGTGGTACCTACTACAACATCTACCCCAAATTCACCTGGAGGTGTTAATAGAACTAAGCTCATAATATCGGCAGCCACAGCTACCTTAATGTCATTCTCCTTTGCTTTGGATACAAATGAGGAATAATCATAGACTTGACCATATTTCCCTGGGTATTGTAACAATGCACCGTAAAAATCCGAACTAAAATCAAACTCATCATGCTTGCCAATTACTAATTCGATACCTAGTGGAATTGAACGCGTTTTTAGTAGGGACAACGTTTGTGGTAATATTTCTTCCGAAACAAAGAACTTTACTACTGCGCTTTTTTTCTGCTCTCTACTTCTAACGTCAAAAAGCATAGTCATAGCTTCTGCAGCAGCGGTGCTTTCATCCAGCAAAGAGGCATTTGCCAGTTCCATACCCGTTAAGTCGGAAACAATGGTCTGGAAATTTAAAAGCGCTTCTAGTCTGCCTTGTGCAATTTCTGCTTGGTACGGAGTATAGGCTGTATACCAACCTGGGTTTTCAAGAATGTTTCTTTTGATGACAGACGGTATTAAACTTTCATGGTAACCTAAACCAATGTATGTTCTAAATACCTTATTTTTCTTGGACAAAGCCTCACTATGCGCAAGAAACTTATGTTCGCTCATTGGTGGGTCAAGCTTTAAGGGCTCCTTTAAACGAATATGATCAGGTATGGTCTCAAAAATAAGCTGTTCCAAATTTTCAACACCTACAGTATTGAACATACTGTTTAAGTCTTCTTCCCTTATGCCGATATGGCGTAGAGCAAACACGTCAGTCTTCATAGATACGATTGTTATATAAAGTGCAAAATTACCACTTTTATGTGTTTAATTTGTGCTTGGTTGGGCGCCTAATGGTGAAAGTTTTTAACCAAAACCTAGGGTTATAAACACTTTAACTATTTTTGTTCAATGACCATAATCAAAAAGATTTTTGATTTTTACTTAGATGCTAGTATTCACGTGTCTTTAGGGGTGTTTAGTTTAGTTCATGTTACTGCATTGACCTTAAACATAAACGTACCGCCAGAGCTTTATTTTTTTATCTTTTTTGGGTCAATAGCGTGCTATAATTTTGTAAAATTTGGGGTAGAGGCAGAAAAGTATTTTCTAGTTACCAATACCTATCAAAAAAACATTCAATTTTTTAGCCTTGGGTGCTTGCTTGTTGCTGGCTATCAATTGTTATTTCTTTCTGAAAGGGTTTTTGTAGGATTATTGGTATTAGCTGCAATTACGGGTCTTTATGCGCTTCCGGTCTTGCCCAGGCATAAAAACTTTAGAAGCTTAAGCGGACTGAAGATTTTAATTGTCGCTGCCGTTTGGGCAGGTACAACCGTAATACTGCCAGCTATTTCAGTACTTGATACTATTTCGTGGAATATAAAGGTAGAAACGGTTCAGCGATTTCTGTTTGTGCTAATACTTCTGATTCCTTTTGAAATAAGAGATTTAAAATATGATAGCTTGCTATTAAAGACCTTACCACAGAGGGTAGGCGTTAAAGGAGCAAAAATTATAGGTTATGTATGGATTGCACTCTTTTACGGCGCTTCATTTTTAAAAAAGGACTTGGACATAAACCGAATGTTGGCAATGACTATAGTATGTTCAATACTAATTCTTGTAATTTATAAGACAAAAAAGGAGCAAAGTAAATATTTCTCTTCTTTTTGGGTAGAGGCAATACCTTTATTCTGGTGGCTGTTATTTGTTTTTGTAGAGAGGTTGGTTATTTAGCTTTGTTGAAGGTTTCTTTCATTTTTTTCTTGTCTTCATCAGACAAAACAGCTATCCTTGCTTGATTACAAAGCGATGTTAATTTAGTATTGTTTTTACTGTGTTTTGCACAGGTTTTACATATAAGTAAATGAAACTTCAACTTTATTTTTTCCCAAAAAGTCGCTTCTTTATATTGGGCTTTATTGCAAATATTTGCAGCCTTTTCACACGAAATCATCATAATTAAAACCAATTTTGATTTAAACAACCCATTAAGCTAGTTCTAGCTCTATGTATCATTACCCAAAGGTTAGACGCATTAATTCCTAAAGCATTACAAATATCTTCAGTTTCCATACCTTGAATAGTTTTCATGATAAAAACCTCGGCTTGTTTTTTAGGTAATTTGGAAATGCAATTTTGAATAGCAAGACCAAGTTCTTCATTTTCAAGTAGGTCATTTTCAAAATTACTATTGGGATCGGCTATGCGCTCTTCGATCCAATCTCCTTCGGCATCGGTTTGTGAGCTGTAGCTCATACGTACCTCGGCCTTTCCTTTTTTTGAGTTTGCTTTTCGGTAATGGTCAATGACTTTACGCTTTAATATGGCGATCAGCCATGTGCGTTCAGCAGCATCGCCTTTAAAGTTTTTAGCAGATTTTAATCCGGCAATAAAAGTATCTTGAACAAGATCTTTTGCAATTTCAGCATCGCTTACCCTAGTTACGGCGTAATTAAAAAGGTAATCTGCATAGAGATCTACCCACTTGTCTGGATTGAGGTTTTGTATTTCCATTTTTTCTGCATTTCAAAAGTAAAATAATTTTAGGTATAATGTTTACTTTTGGTAACAAACACTTTAATCATGAGAAATATACTATTATTTGTTCTAATTATCAGTAGTCAGTGTGTTTTAGCACAAATAGAGTCGCAACCAATATCGAAGTTTAACGGATTTGATAGCGCTAAGGAAATACTGTTAGATGTTAGAACGCCACAAGAATATAAAGAAGGTAGTATACATGGTGCAATCAATATTAACTGGCTTTCTAATGATTTTGACGAAAAAGTGACAAAACTTGATAAGACTAAAAAAGTTTATGTCTTCTGCAAAAAGGGAGGTAGAAGTTTAAAATCTCAAGCAAGATTGGTAGAATTGGGATTTAATAATGTTGTAGACCTACAGGGTGGATATGATGCTTATTCCAGTAAGGACTGAGTCTTTTTATAGTGTCAGCATAATTATTGAGATTTAAAGTTCAGCAAGAATTCTGGTCAATTGGTTATCTCTAATTGGTTTAACTATATAATCTGTTACCTGGTTGATCTTCTTAGTCTTGTCAAAGTCAACAAGGTCTACGGATGATGATAATATATATACCGTTATTTTTTTGGCTAGGTTGGGAATTAGACTTTCGTATTGCTGCATGAACCCGTAGCCATCCATTACGGGCATATTTATATCTAAAAATATGACGTCTGGTAACTCTTGGTCATTATTGATGTTGGCTTTTAAAAATGTCATTGCCTCTGCACCATCTGTGAAAGGAATAATATGGTTAACAGATTTATGTACTTGCAAGGTGTGTAAAATGGTGTATTGAAAAACATCATCATCATCTATAATACATACATTTATATTATTTTTCATTTTGTTTTTAATTTAGTGTTATAATAAAAGTTGAACCTATATTAACGTCACTTTCTGCGGTTATTGATCCTCCCATAGCCAATACTTGTGCTTTAGTTATAAATAGTCCTATTCCTTTTGATTCTGGGTGCTTATGAAAAACCTGGTTAAGTCCAAATAACTTATTGCCATGATTTTTCAAATCTATACCTAAGCCATTATCTTTAAACTCTAATACAGTTCTATTATTATCTTTTTTTGAAGTGATGAAAATCTGCGGAACTCTATCAGGTGATCTGTACTTTATGGCATTGCTTATTAAATTTAAGAATATACTTTCTAAATAAATAGGGTTGTAATCTACGTTTTTAGCTTTAGAGAAATCATAAGTTATTTTAGCCTTAGTTTCTATTAAAGTTGCTGCTAGTGTTTGTTTTGTTTTGAGCAATACTTGTTCAAATTCTAATTTAGGCATGATTTCAACACCATTCTTTTTTATGGTAATGGTTTCTACTAGAGCGTTTAAGGTTTCGGTAAGGCGTTCTATTACAATTTCAAATTTTTCAAATATTTCGATTTTTTTACCTTCACTTTGCGTTTTGTTATAAAGCTTCAGTAAAGCATTTAGATTGCTTACCGGAGCACGCAGGTTGTGTGATGTTATTTGGTTGAATTCTGCTAACTGTTTGTTTTGGGCAGTAAGTTTTATAGTAGATTCTTCCAAATTTTTATTGGTTTCCAGAATCTTTTGCTGGGCTAAAATTTCTTCGGTAATATCTCTACTTGATCCAATAATTTTTGTGGCGTTGCCTTCCTTGTCGGTAATGACTTTGCCGACAATTTCGCTGAACCGTATTTCACCGTCCTCATGTAGGATGCGCTGTGTGAATTTTTCAAATTTTTTGGTAGCAATGGCATTTTGCTTTTTGTGCATTACTAACTCTCGATCTGCTGGATGTGTATGGGATAAGAGCAAATCAAAATTCATGGTAATGCCCATTTCAAAACCAAAAATTCTATACATATTATTGGACCATATAAAAGAGCCATTGCCGACGTTTAATTGCCAATATCCGATCATTGCCAGCTCTTCTGCAAAATTTAACATATGGTTTTTTTCCAATATGTCTTTTTCAATTTTTAGCTTTTCGGTGATGTCCTGGGCTGTGCCTACCATTTCAACGACTTTTCCTAAATGATTTTTTTTAGTTTCGGCTCGTGATTCAATGGAGCGAATTGTACCATCGTCTAAAATGATACGAAATGATAATAATTTAATTTTCTCGTTACCATTGATGGATTCTGTAATTAACGTTTTAACCTGGGCTATATCGTCTGGGTGTATCTGTGAGTAAAACTTTTCCATGTTAATGGTAGCGTCTAATTCTAAACGATAAATTTTATACAGATTGTCTGACCATTTTAAAATATCCCGATCTAAGTCCCAATGCCAAGATCCCATGTTGGAAATTTCTTCAGCATAGGATAGAAGTTGATTCTTTTCTTTAATCTCTTTACGGGCTTTAACCTTGTCGGTTACATCTTGTGTAGATCCAATTAATTCTAAAATATTTCCATGTTTATCTTCTATGACTTCAGCGATTAATTCTAAAGATCGAATTGAGTTAGCACCTTTTATTATACGAAAGGTTAATATTTTCTCACTTTTGCGTGTTTCTAGAATTTTGGCAATGTGATTATTAACTTTATCCACATCATTAGGGTGTACTCTAGATAAAAATAATTCAATTGTAATTGGAGTGTGTAAATCTATACCGTAGATCTGGTAAAGATTGTCTGACCAAGTTGAGACCCCAGTGCCTGGATTCCATTTCCAGGATCCCATCATTGCCATTTCTTCGGATACAGAAAGTAAACGGTTTTTTTCCTTTAATTCTTTTTCGGTTCTTATAAGGCTAGTTATATCTTGGCATGTTCCTGACATTTCAAGAACTTCCCCATTTTGGTTTCTAACTATTTTACCAATGGATTTTATCGTTTTTATTGAACCATCATTTAATTGAATTTTATAAGTGGAATTTGGAAAATCACCGGCAATTATGGCATTTGAAAGTTTTGTGGATATAGCTGCACGGTCATCTTTATGTATATAACTTATATAGGTTTCAAAATTTAGAGGTTTGTTTTTATCGTGACCATATATAGCATGTAAATTATCTGACCAATACACTTCATTAGAGGCGGTATTCCAATGCCAATAACCGATTTTGGCCATTTTTTCGGCACTGTTCAGCTGATGGTTTTTTTGAGCAAGTACCAATTCTTTGGTTTGGTTTTCTGTAATGTCTAAGCAGGCGCCTAAAAGCTCTTGTAAACCATCTTGTGCATTATAAGTGGCTTTACCTAAGATTTGAACGGTCTTAATGATGTTATTGTCCGTAATAATTCTATGGGTATAATCGTGGAACTTATGTTCGCTAATAGATTGGTCTATTTTTGTTTTTATAATGTCTTTGTCCGCTGGATGAATTTTATCAAAATAAGTATCAAAAGTTATCTTTTTCTCTTTTGGAATATCAAATATGGTGTATAAGTTGTCTGACCAAAACACATCATCTGTTTCCGGTTTGTATTTCCAATAACCCATGGTTGTCAAATTCTCGGCAAAATCTAACAGCTGATTTTTTTCCTTTAATTCTTTTTCAACATCCAATCTCTTGGTTATATCTTGTGTGGTTCCTATTAACTCTACAACCTCGCCTTTATCATTAGTTAAGGCATCTGAGACTACCCTAACTGTTTTAATTGTATTATTTTTTAAAATAATACGATGTGTAAAAGTGTGAGATTTCTTTTCCTTGATTGTTTCTTCAAGTTTTTCTTTAATAAGTCCTATGTCTTCTGGATGAATGAATTTTTTTAATTTTTCAAAATTCATTTTTTCACCTATACCCAGGTTGAAAATAGTATACAGATTGTCTGACCATTTAAATTCTCCATTTGCTATTGTAAATTGCCATGAACCTGCTTTATTAATGCTTTCAGAAAGCTCTAATTGTTGTTTTTTTTCAGATAATTCTTGTTCTTTAGCTACCTGCTCTGTAATATCTTGACAGGTGCCCATTAAGGAAACAACATCGCCTTTTTCATTAATTATGACTTTCCCTGAAGAGTTAAGGGTTTTTATGATGCCATCTGCTAATTGAATACGGTATATAGATTCTGGAAATATTTTATTCTTTAATGCACTTTCAAACTTGGCGGAAATTTTTTTTCTGTCTTCTTTGTGAACATAATTCAAGTAGACATCATATGATATTGGAGTATCTCTTTTGTGGTCAAAAATAGTATAGAAATTATCGGACCAAATTAATTCATCTGTGATAATGTTCCATTTCCACGATCCTGAATTTGCTAGAATTTCCGCGGTATTTAATTGCTCTGTATATTGAACCGTTTCAATATTTGAATTTTCAAATTGAGAAACCTCTACCGTAGTTCCGTGAAGATTAGTGCAACGCCCAGCTTTGAAAATAGGTTGAACAGTAGTGCGCAAATTGCGCTTTTGGCCTTGTTTTGTTAGAATTTCATAAGATATTTCAAATGGTATGCCTTCATTAATAGCTTCTTTATGCAAATTGAAAAGGAGTTCTTTTTGAAATACGTTAGTGCAATTGCCATATAATCCCTCTATTGATGGAGAAAAGCTAAGAGGGACTTGGTGAATTTCTTTTAAATCATCGTTCCAATAAACGGAATTGGATGTTAAGTCTAACTGAAATATACCAATTTGAGCAACTTTTTTGGTTGCTGAAAATAGTTTGTTCTTTTCTAAAAGAGTGTTCTCTTTCTCCATTTCAAAAAGTGTTTAATAATGGCCGACTAAGACGTGTGGTATAAACAGTGGTTGTAAATTCTGGTATTGATACTTACAATATAATGCTTAAATATTTGAAAAAGAGTATGTTTTTATAATTATTAGGCCTTTTTAGAAGGCTGTAGGCCTTAATGCACATATATTTTACGGTACATGTTTTCAAGCCTACTACATGCACATGTTGGTAAAAGAACAGCTATTAAAATACATGTTGATTATATATTTTAATAGCTGTTATAAAGTGTTTCAGTATGTTAACTGGTAAGTAGACCGGCACGTTCTAATAATGCCTCAACTTTAGGTTCTGCACCTCTAAATCTTTTGTAAAGCACCATAGGATTTTCTGTGCCTCCTTGTGAAAGTACATGGTCTTTAAACTTGGTGGCAACCTCTTTATTGAAAATTCCCTCTTCCTTAAAATAGGCAAAAGCATCTGCATCTAACACTTCTGCCCATTTGTAACTATAGTAACCAGATGAATATCCGCCTTGAAAAATGTGGGAGAAAGCTGTGCTCATGCAAGTCTCAGGGGTGTCTGGGTATAGACTGGTATCTTTAAATGCTTCATCTTCATGAGCCTTTACATTGGTAATGCTTGTTGGGTTTATTCCGTGCCATGACATATCCAATAACCCAAAACTCAACTGACGTAGCGTCTGCATACCTTCTTGGAAAGTTGCAGATTCTTTTATTTTTTCAACCAGTTCCATCGGTATGGTTTCACCAGTTTCGTAATGCTTGGCAAATAGTTCTAAAGCTTCTTTTTCATAGCACCAGTTTTCTAAAACCTGACTAGGTAATTCTACGAAATCCCAAAATACAGAAGTTCCTGATAGGCTAGGGTAGGTAGTGTTCGCCAACATGCCGTGTAAGCCATGTCCAAATTCATGGAATAAGGTAGTAACCTCGTTAAAAGTCAGTAATGAAGGCTTGCTTTTTGTTGAGGGTGTAAAATTGCACACGTTGGATATATGCGGACGCACATTTTCTCCGTTACGCTTCCATTGGCTTTTAAAGGAAGTCATCCAGGCACCACCGCGTTTTCCTGCTCTGGGATGGAAATCTGCATAGAATAAGGAAATAAAACTTTTGGTGGAATCATAAACCTTATATGTTTTTACTTCGTCATGATACTTTTCAATGTCGCTTACTTCTTCAAACTGAAGGTCAAATAGGTTTTCAGCTACTTTGAAAACGCCATTGATGACATTCTCCAATTTAAAATATGGCTTTAGTTTCTCGTCGTCTAAATTAAAAAGCTCTTGTTTCAATTTTTCGGAGTAATAGCTGCTGTCCCATTTTTCAAGTCGGTCAATTCCGTCTAATTTTTTGGCGAAATCCTCTAATTGTTTAAACTCACGTTCTGCAGCTGGCTTTGCTTTTTCTAACAATTCATTTAAAAAGGAATGTACTTTTTCTGGCGTCTCTGCCATACGTTCTTCCAGTACAAAATCGGCATGGGTCTTATAGCCTAACAAATTGGCTCTTTCAAAGCGTAGTTTGGCTATTTCTAGCACGTTTTCTTGATTATCCAATTCATCATTATGAAAACCTTTACTACCAAAAGCCAATGAAAGTTCTTTTCTTAATGCGCGGTTTTTGGCGTACTTCATAAACGGAATATAGCTAGGATAATCTAAGGTGATCAACCAACCATCTTCTTTGCCTTTTGAAGTTGCCAATTGTGCAGCAGCTTCTTTTGCCCCTTCCGGTAAACCATCTAAATCAGACTCATCTGTCAGGTGTAATTGATACTTATTGGTTTCGGCAAGTACATTTTCGCCAAAAGTCAATTTCAATTTCGCTAGTTTGGCATCTATTTCACGTAAACGTTTCTTTTTATCTTCAGATAAGTTGGCGCCGTTTCTACTGAAACTTTTATATTTCTTATCTAAAAGTGTGTTTTGCTCAACAGTAAGTTCCAGATTATCCTTTTGGTCGTACACGGCTTTAACTCTTTTAAAAAGTGCTTCGTTCAAAGTAATGTCATTGCCAAATTCAGATAAAAGCGGAGAAATTTCTTGAGCTATTTTTTGAATCTCTTCATTAGTTTCTGCGGAATTCAAATTGAAAAATACACTTGAAATGCGATCCAATTGCTGACCCGAAAATTCTAGGGCTTCAATGGTGTTTTCAAATGTAGGTGCATCTGTATTTTCTGTAATGGCATCTATTTCCGCTCTTGCCTCTTCTATAGATTGTAAAAATGCGGGCTTAAAATGCTCGTTCTTTATTTTTGAAAATGGAGCGGTGTCAAATGGGGATAATAATGGATTCATTGCCGTATGTTAAGTTTTTTTGTTTCTCAGAAGTTTGATGAGAAAATCGATTAATAAAATTACGAATGATATCGTAAATGAAAAAACAGCTCCTGTAAGAAAAGCAAAATTTCTAGCAGTATCATTACTTGTGTTTGATGGAACAAAATATTCCCAACGAATAAAAACTAAAAATTGAATAAGTAAGTATAAGAGTAGAAATGTACTAAAAAAGCGAAATAACAGTTTTAAGTATTTAGTGTGAAATCTACGTTTATAAATAAAAAGAATGAGCGTTAATAAAATAGCTATAGAAATACAAACAATGGTTGGTTTGTTCATATGTTTTGCTTTGTGAAATGTTGGCTAATTAATAACGAAGCTAGTGCATTCCTAATATTTTAAGTATTGCCATTTACAGCTTTAGCGCCATCTATTACTTTCTGCTTTAAACCTTCCTTGTAAAGAATGATTTTGTCCAATACACATTTGTCTGAGCTACCAATGATCTGGGCAGCTAAAATACCTGCATTTTTTGCTCCGTTCAATGCTACGGTAGCAACTGGTACACCGCCTGGCATTTGAAGTATAGAAAGTACAGAGTCCCAACCATCAATAGAATTGCTGCTTTTAACAGGTACGCCTATAACGGGTAACGGGGACATTGATGCTACCATCCCGGGTAAATGTGCAGCACCACCGGCACCTGCAATAATTACCGAATAGCCATTGGTATGTGCGTTTTTACTAAAATCGAACAATTTTTCGGGTGTTCTGTGGGCAGATACAATATCTACGTCTACCTCAATATCAAAACCTTTTAAAATATCTATGGCATCTTGCATTACGGGCATATCACTTGTGCTGCCCATTACTACGGCTACTTTACTCATGTTATCTATTTTGAAATCACTTGAATTGTTTCCTTTACTTTTTCGGCAATAGCTCTTGCCTTATTGAGATCACAATTTACTATGGTTACATGACCCATTTTACGAAATGGTCTGGTTTGTGCTTTTCCGTAAATATGCGGGGTAACACCTTCCATAGCTAAAATTTCGTTTATATTTTTGTAGACGACATTACCCGTGTGGCCCTCGGCACCTACTAAGTTTACCATAACCCCGGCTACTTTACTGTCTGTATTCCCTAATGGAAGACCAAGAATGCTTCTTATGTGCTGCTCAAATTGATTGGTATAGCTTGCTTCAATACTGTAATGTCCACTATTGTGAGGTCTTGGGGCTACTTCGTTCACCAAAATTTTATCATCCTCGGTTTGGAACATTTCAACGGCAAGTAATCCTGTCAAGCCTATTTTGTCGGCTACTTTAAGTGCTAAAGCCCTTGCCTTATCTGCAACTTTATCATCAATACGTGCAGGGCAAATTACATATTCCACTTGGTTGGCTTCTGGGTGAAACTCCATTTCTACCACAGGGTAGGTTTTTATTTCTCCTTCCGCATTTCTAGAAACAATTACGGCTAATTCGTTTTTAAACGGCACCATGGTTTCTGCAATACATTCGCCGGTAGGTAATCCTTCTAAATCGGCTAAACTTCTAACTACTTTAACACCTTGTCCGTCATATCCAAATTGAGCTACTTTCCAAACAAAAGGAAATTTTAATCCTCCGTTCCCAACACTATCCTCAATTTCGCTCAAATAGGCAAACCGCTGAAAATCTGCGGTAGGTATATTGTTATCCACATAAAACAATTTTTGTTTTGCTTTATTTTGAATAATACGCAAAGCCTTAGGCTGTGGGTATACCTTTACACCTTCATCTTCTAATTTTTCTAAGGCATCTAAATTTACATTTTCAATTTCTATCGTTAGTATGTCTACATCTTTTCCAAAATTATAGACCGTATCAAAATCTAACAGACTGCCCTGTACAAATTCATTGCATGACATTCTGCTTGGGGCATCGGCCGATGCATCTAAAACTTTTGTGAATAAATCCCATTTTCGGGTTTCGTAAAGCATCATTTTACCAAGTTGACCACCTCCTAAAATGCCTAATTTGAAATCTGAAGAAAAATAATTCATATAATTGTGCTTTTGGCAAGTAATAAAATGCCTTAAGTGTTACAAAAATACGGTTAAATCTTAGAAACCAATTCCTTTCTAATTAAAAACACAAGGCAATACCTTATCTTTGCAAACCTTGATAATCTATGAAAATTGATACAAATTCACGATAAGTTTTTCAAACCTTTTCTTAGCGAGTCTGAAATTTTGCAGGCCGTTAAATCTGTGGCAGATCAAATAGCGGCAGACTATAAAGATGAGGTGCCTATTTTTGTTGGTGTTCTAAACGGGTCTTTTATGTTCGTTTCTGACCTTTTAAAGGCTTATGAGCATCCATGTGAAGTATCTTTTGTAAGATTGAGCTCCTACCAGGGTTTAACTTCAACGGGCATAGTGGAAACCTTATTGGATGTGCCCGATAATATTGAAGGACGAAGTGTTATCATTTTAGAGGATATTATTGATACCGGGCGTACCTTGCAGCAACTTGTGCATTTGTTCTCGAAGACGAAGGTAAAAGAGTTTAAAATCGCCAGTCTTTTTTATAAACCGGATGTTTACAAAGGGGAGTACGCCATAGATTATTTCGGACTGGCCATACCAGATAGTTTTATTGTTGGATATGGGCTAGATTACAACGAGCAAGGAAGAAACTTAAAAGAAGTATACCAATTAAACCAAAAACATATGATCAATCTTGTACTCTTTGGTAAGCCAGGAGCCGGCAAGGGCACACAAGCACAATTCTTAAAGGAGAAATATAATTTAAAGCACATCTCTACTGGAGATGTATTTAGATTCAATATCAAAAATGGAACGGAGTTAGGTACTTTGGCCAAATCATATATTGATAAAGGTGAGTTGGTGCCAGATGAGGTTACAATTAAAATGCTACAGGACGAGGTAGAGAAAAACCCAGATGCCGATGGTTTTATTTTTGACGGTTTCCCAAGAACTGCTGCACAGGCCGAAGCACTTGATAATTTCTTAGAGTCTAAAGATATGGGCATTAACGCTACTATTGCTTTAGAGGCAAATGATGAAATTTTAATAGAGCGCCTTTTGGAAAGGGGTAAAGTAAGCGGTCGTAGTGATGATCAAGATGTTACCAAGATTAGAAATCGTTTTGACGAATACAACGAAAAAACCACGCCTGTAAAAGAGTTCTATGAAGCGCAGGGTAAATTTCATAGTGTAAACGGAATAGGTACAATTGCAGAAATTACCGAACGTTTAACCAAAGTGATAGAGGATATAAAATAATAAGAACCTTGTCTTAATGTAATCGGCAAGGATTTTGAACTGAAAAGATACTAATGACCGAAGGTAATTTTGTAGACTATGTTAAGGTAAGTTTGGCTTCTGGTAAAGGAGGTAAGGGATCTGTGCATTTGCACCGTGAAAAATTTATTACCAAAGGTGGTCCAGATGGTGGTGATGGTGGTCGTGGAGGTCACATTATTGTTCGCGGTAATGAAAACCTTTGGACATTGGTGAACTTTAAATACAAAAAGCATTTTAAGGCAGGTCATGGGGCACATGGTAGTAAGAGCAGAAGTACCGGTGCAGATGGGGAGGATGTTTATTTAGATGTGCCGTTAGGTACTGTGATAAAGGATTTTGAAACCAAAGAAATCCTTTTTGAGATTACGGAACATGGCGAAGAAAAAATACTTTTGGAAGGTGGTATGGGCGGTAGAGGTAATTGGCACTTTAGAACGGCCACCAACCAAACACCAAGATATGCACAGCCAGGTGTAGATGGTTTGGAAGGCGAATTTTTACTTGAGCTTAAGGTATTGGCAGATGTTGGTTTGGTAGGTTTTCCAAATGCGGGGAAATCAACTTTATTATCTGTAATTACCTCTGCAAAACCAAAAATTGCGGACTATGAGTTTACCACCTTAAAACCAAACTTGGGGATTGTGGAGTACCGTGATTTCAAAAGTTTTGTAATGGCAGATATTCCTGGTATTATTGAAGGTGCCGCAGAAGGTAAAGGTTTGGGCCATTATTTTTTAAGACATATAGAACGTAATGCTAATTTATTGTTTTTAATTCCTGCAGACAGTAAAGACATCAGTAAGGAATATGAAATTTTGTTGGATGAATTGCGCCGCTATAATCCGGAATTGTTAGATAAGGAACGACTTATCTGTATTTCTAAAAGTGATATGTTGGACGATGAATTAATGAGCGAAATGAAGGCAGAGCTCAATACTGAGTTTGGCGATACACCTTTTATGTTCATATCTTCAGTTGCCCAAATGGGTATAGTAGAATTAAAAGATAAACTTTGGGCTATGATTAACGCTTAGTCGAATACCTGTGTAAAAAGATAGTTTACTCTTATATTTTCTTTAATTTTAAGAAAATACCTTGTTATGAGAACAATTTTAATTGGTGCTTTATTGGTTGTTTTGACTTCTTGCGGTGTGGCAAGGGTTAATTATGATTATGATGGCCAAACCGATTTTTCTTCCTATTCTACTTATAACTATTTTGGTGATATGGAAACCGGCTTAAGCGAATTGGACGAAAAAAGACTCATGGATGCCCTAGATGCCACCCTCGGTGAAAAAGGTTACATGTTTGCAGAAGAGCCAGATGTTTTTATCAATATTAAAAGTAGTGTTTTTAGATCCCAATCTGGAAACAACGTTGGTGTAGGCCTTGGCGGCGGAGGCGGTAGAGTAGGTGGTGGTGTTTCCATTGGCATACCCGTAGGTGGACCTAAACTTACCCGCGAACTGCAAATTGATTTTGTTGATGCGAACAAGGATATTCTTATTTGGCAGGCAATAAGTGAAAGTCCGTTTCGTGAAGGGGATTCACCTCAAGAAAAATCAGAAAAATTACAAGCGGTAGTAGATAAGATATTTAGTAAGTATCCACCGGAGTAATTTTATTGGCACCGCCAAAGGGTATAATACCCGGAGGCTTGGCTCAAATTTAAAAGTTTGTTTTCTTTAAATGCCTCATGGGCTTGCCCTAAAGTGCTTTATTTTACTTTGATTACATAGGTTGCTACAAGATAGTCTTTGGTAGATATATGTACATCATAGCTTCCTTTTTTATCAAACGTATGTTGTAAAATGATTTCGCGTTCCTCTTTGGTAATGGTGGGTTCTATAACTTTTTGACCACCTCCTTTATTTAACAGAAGATGTATATTTTCATTGAAATCATCGGGGACTTTCAATTTGAACGATACACTGGTTCCCTTGGTAATTTGGTTATGCATGTTCTTTGGCGCAATTGAAATTATTGGCTCAATAAAAGCTTCTTTATACACAACTGGTGCTTTTATAAATGATTTGAACGTTTTGGTATTTATAGTGTCTTTCTTAGCTGTATTTATAGGGAAATGGTTTTTAGAGAATAATTCTGGGTCCGCAAAAAAATATCCATCAAAGTAATCTGGGTTAAACATAGGTTCACCGTTAAGAATAATAGTTTCCCCTGCTGACCAAGTTGCATCGCACCAATACCATTTATTATTCACTTTTATCCTATTCCATGAATGATTAGGGGAGCTATCTTCATCTAAAAGTAAGGTGGGGGTTCGTCCGTAGCCATCAATAATATCACATTCAAATCCTGCCAGGTTGGTCATTTCCTTAACCAAATAAGCGTAACCTGTACAGGCAGTTATTTTATGTTCCAATAAGGCTTTGAATATTTTTGGTGTAATGCCAGTGTTCCAATCTAGAAAGGCTTGCCTGTCTTTAGCAAGCCTTTTTCTTTTGTGGCTTATTTTAAGGTATGACGAATAATCATTTTCAATATTGGTTCCTATCCACGTATAGATTGCCCTGATCTTTTCTACATCGGTTTGTAAAGAAGAGGTTAGATTGTGGGTAAGTACAGGAATGTTTTTTAGACTTGCACCTTTGTATTTCAACGCAATACTATCGGCTTTAGTAAAATCGATTTCCTGAAAATCCGATCGTTGGGCAATGCACGTTATAGTGCATAACAACATGAATAGCAATTGGCTAATTCTCATTTTCTGAAAATATCTCCAATTTTCTGAAAAATATTTCTTTTGCTGGAATATGCACCGCCTATAACCACTTCGCCCATTAGTTCAACATCATAAGTGTCAAAAGAAATGTTCAGATTAATATTAGCGTTTTCATTAGCCTTTACTTTGTAAGTTTTGGTTTCGTAACCAATAAAACTAAAGACCAATACATCATTCTCTACCAGCTGTTGCGGAAATTCAAAATTACCATCAAAATCTGTTTGTGTACCAATTGCTGTACCCTTTAGAACAACATTTACTCCCGGTAGCGGCTCATTGGCTTCATCTACTATAGTACCGGTCACTGTATGTTTTTCTTGTATTGTCTCAACGTATGAAATATCGCCCATTACATCTGTGGAAACCACTTCTGTTGGGGACTGAATACTCGCAGATTCTTGACCTTTAACTTCTGTTGCGCAAAGAGCTAATAATGAAAAACCCATCATAGCTATGCCTTTATGTATCATTGAACTGTTCATAACGTGTAAAGAATTGGTTTCATAGGTTTTCAGTTGAGAGGCTTTGAACATTCCACAAGTTTTCTTTTTTGTAGTACCTAGGTAACGTACAAGTTCTTTATCTGAAAACTTGGTGAAGTCTATAACTTCTTTTTCGCAGCTTTGGCAAAATCCTCCTTTTTCAGTTGTACTAAAATTACTAAATTTTTCTTTGCAGGGTTCTTTTACGGTAATTGTTAATGTGCTTTTCATAATGCGGTTGTTTTAATTATACTTCTAAAGTATGTTTAAGGGTGTTCTTATAAAACACCTAATGAGTAAAGTGGTGTTTTCAGTGAGTTAAGAAGATTTGCTCGTATTTTTTAATTCTTTTTTCTTCAAGATAAATTGCTAGAAGTCAAATGTTAATGTTGTGAATTGGTAGTTATTTTTTCTATGTAAAAATAAAATCGTGTTATTTTTGTAACAAAACTCAAAACGTACGTCTTATACATCGACACGTTTAAAAACTAACTCACAAAATGAAAAAAGTTTATTTATTTGCTGCCGGTCTGGTAGCATTGGCTTCTTGTAAAGAAGAGGCTAAACCAACTGCCGAGGCAGAAAAAATTCCTGGTATTGTTCTTGCCAATATGGATACTACCCAAAACCCTAAATCAGATTTCTATAATTACGTTAACGGAAATTGGATGAAGTTTACTGAAATTCCTGATGATAGAACAAGTTGGGGAGGCTTCAGTGTACTTCGTAAATCTACAGATGACGATGTGTTGAAAATATTGGCTACAGCTAAAGAGAGTGGTAACTACGCTGCAGATACCGATCAAGCTAAGGCTTTGGCTATTTTTGATACAAAGTTGGATACCGCAGCCAGAAACAAGGCAGGTATTTCTCCTTTGGAACCAGCTTTTAAGGAAATTGAATCGATAAAAAATCTAAAAGATTTACAGACCGTTTTGGCTACCAATGCCGCGGTGTCTTCTCCTTTCCTTAATATTGGCGCTGGTGCAGATTTAAATAATAGTAGCATGAATGCCGTTTATTTAGGAGCTAATGGATTAGGGTTACCGGATCGTGATTTCTATTTGGAGGAAGATGAAAAATCTATTGAAATTCGTGAAGAGTACAAAAAACACGTTTCTAAAATGTTGCAGAAATTGGGTGACTCTGAAGCAGATGCTAATAAAGCAGCGGATAAGATCTTAGCATTGGAGACACAATTGGCAGAACCTCGCTTAAATAAAGTAGAGCGTAGAGATGCTAGAAACTACAATAATCCAAGAACTGTTGCTGAAGTTGACGAGATGATGTCGACAATTGATATGAAAAAGTTGATTTCCGATTTAGGAATCACCAAAAAATTCGATACCCTTTTGGTAACCCAGTTGAGGTATACCCAAGCTTTGGACAAGTTTTTGAAAACAACACCTATTGAAGATATTAAGACATTGATTAGATGGGATACGTTCAACAGCGCAGCCGGTAAATTGACGACCGAAATTGAAACCGCTAATTGGGAATTTTATAGCAAATACCTAAGAGGGGCTAAGGAGCAACGCCCAGCAGATGAGCGTGCATTGGCAACCGTAAATGGTACTGTTGGTGAAGCTTTAGGTCAGTTATACGTAGATGCTAAATTTCCGCCAGAAGCAAAAGCGAAGGCAGAGTTAATGATAGCCAACGTGATCGATGCTTTCAAAGAGCGTATTGCTTTTTTGGATTGGATGAGCGATTCTACAAAAACAAAGGCTATAGAAAAATTGGATAAATTCACTGTTAAGATTGCTTACCCAGATAAATGGGAAGATTATTCTACAATGGAAGTTTCTGCCGATAAGTCTTATTTTGAGAATATGACCGCTGTTAATAAATGGGGAGAATTAAAGAACTACTCAGAAATTGGTGAGCCAGTGGATAAAACGGAATGGGGAATGTCTCCACAGACGGTAAATGCATATTTTAATCCGCTGAATAACGAGATTGTTTTTCCTGCAGCAATTTTACAGCCTCCTTTCTATAACTATACTGCAGATGAAGCCGTAAACTATGGTGGTATTGGCGCTGTTATAGGACATGAGATTTCTCATGCATTTGATGATAGCGGCTCTCGTTTTGATGCCGATGGAAATCTTAAGAATTGGTGGACAGAAGCTGATTTGGCAGCTTTTACAGAAAGAGCCGATGCTTTGGCGGTGCAGTATGACAGTGTTATGGTTTTACCAGATGTATATGTAAACGGTAAGTTTACCTTAGGTGAGAACATTGGAGATTTAGGTGGTTTGTTAGGTGCTTATGATGGTTTACAGAAATACTACGCTGAAAATGGGCGTCCTGAAGATATTGATGGTTTTACGGCAGAGCAGCGTTTCTTTATGTCATGGGCTACGGTTTGGAGAACTAAGAGTAGAGATGAAGCGTTAAGAACGCAGATCAAAACGGATCCACACTCTCCTGGTCTGGTTAGAGCTACTCAACCATTGTTGAACATTCAGGCATTTTACGATGCTTTTGATATCAAAGAAGGTGATGACATGTACTTAGCTCCAGAGAAAAGAGTAAGTATTTGGTAATTTTTCAATAATTTATAAGATAAAAGGGCGCTACATAATAGCGCCCTTTTTTGTTTCGATACATCATTGCGAGGAGTTTTTCGCGACGAAGCAATCTGTCTGTTAATGGTCACGAATAAGTTTTAGTCAGCCAGCAAGCAGATTACTTCACTACGATCGTAATGAGGTTAATCTTCAACAGAAACCCGAACACCTTCACTATGACTGCTAAACTCTGGTGCATACATACTTTCTATGGTGGTAATACCATTACTGAAGTTACCTGCATTGTTGACCCTTACATCATACTCAAATACATAAACCCCTTTAGGTAAATAGTCAAAAAAGAAGTTGGTGCTGGCATCTTTGGTGCTTTCGGAATAACCCAGCCCATCTTGCCATTTGTATTTGGATATCACGTTCACCGGTTCAAAACCTGCTGCCCTCATATCTTTCATGTGAATAAATTCCATGTCTCGGTCAGATTTTAGTTCAATTCGTATACGTACCAAATCGCCCACCTGTAATGAGGTTTTATCGGTAATTTCAGAGAGTACTTCTCCAGAATTGGTATTCTTTTTCGAAAAGATTTTTTTCTTCAAATGCAACGGCGTTTTTGCGCTTGTTATTTGATCTAAATCTTCAAAGTACTGCCAGTACAATGCGCCCCAAGCAATACCATTTCCTTTTTTAGTTATTTGGACCTCGCCCATTTTTGGTGCAACTTCATTACCGTTCCAAGCGGTTTTAAAATACCCTGTGCCAGCTTCTACTTTGACATCTTCCAAAGTGGAAGGCTTTAGTTTTTCTCCGCCAATAATTACAGCTACGGCATCGGTGACGGATAACCAATCGCTGCCTTGTAATAATAAAGCATAAACAGCTTCGGTAGTAGCTTTGGTGGTACTCCATTGATTGGTTTGCTTATTTTTTAATAGCCAAATTTTTAGATTGTCAATGGTTTCAACATCTGTTGGTTTAATTTCTGAAAATGCTTCTATGAGTAATGATTGGGTCTCAATAGGTGCTTGGTACCAAAACCAAGAACTGGTGTTACTTTTCCAATACATACCCAACTCATCATTGGTTATACTGTTTTCTTCTAAAGCACGTATTATTTTATTAGCTGTATTGGTATCGTTCATACGATGTAAGGTCAATGCTAACATGCCTTGAGCGTATAACCCTCTAGAAGTCCAATATTGCTGTGCTTGTTTTGTATAGTAAGCTGTAATTTCCTGCACCTTTTTAGAAGTTTCTATTTCAGGGAAAAAACTACGCATATATAAATAATGTACTTGGTGGGTACTTAAATGGTCATCATCAATATTGGAGGTATATTTCTTCATTTGTTCGTATTCAGCTACGAACTCGTCATCAAGATATTCAATAGCTTTTTCAATCATTTCTGATTTGGAATTGAATAAAATTGACAAATCATTGGTGTCGTTGGCTTCTGAGTCTGTCAATTTGTTCAAATGCCCCATACCTGTGATGATATGCTGAGTAATATACCTGTTGTCCGGACCGCCTTGGAACCATGACCAAGCTCCGTTAGAATTCTGATTCTGTACAAGTTTGTTCAATGCTGATTGTTGCTCATTTTTCATTTTGTTCAAATTGAACAACAACCCTATTCTTTTCTTTTGTTCGGTTTCAGATTGTGCATCTCTGAGCCATGGGGTTTCTTGAATTAAAAGCGATTTCAATTCTTGATTTTTCTCTAGGTTGCTCAATAATGCATCTGAATTTGCCCATTGATCGAATACTTCACGAATTCTAGGGTTGCTGTTGGCAATGTAGCTTGCCAATGTATTTGCATAATATCTAGAGAAGGTCTGCTCGTTGCAATCATACGGATACTCCATTAAATACGGTAGGGCTTGTACTGCATACCAAGCAGGATTAGACGTCATTTCTAAAGTTAACTTATGATGATCTAAAGTTGCTGAAGACGTGTTTTTCAATTTGTCAAGGGTAAAGGTTTTCGTTTGGTTACTACGAACCCACATAGGTAAAGTTTCGGTAACTAGGGTTCTGTTGGATAGTACCGGTAACATGTTTTGTTCACCATCTGAATAATCACCTGCTTTTGCAATGATTCTATATTGAACCGTTTGTAGCCCTTCAGGAATTTTTAGGTTCCATGATACTTGAGTGTTACCAAGAGAATCTATAGAAAATGAATTTTGTTGCTGAGCGTTTGTTAACAACTGCGCTGTGATATCTGTACCTGTCAACGCATCGGTTAAATCTAATTGTACTATTCCTTTAAGGTTCTTGTTGGTTAAGTTAGATATTTTACTGCTTATGGTAATAGTATCCCCTTCACGTAAAAAGCGTGGTGCATTTGGTGTTACCATTAGTTCCTTTTGGGTAACGGTGGTTAAATTGATGATGCTGCTCTCTAAAGCTTTAGTGTGTGCCAATAATTGAATATTCCAACGTGTTAGCGCTTCGGGAGTGGTAAACGTGAACGAAACATTGCCATCTTTATCCGTTAATAATTTTGGGAAGAAAAATGCCGTTTCTTGAAGGTTTTTTCTAACGGATACCGCATCTAAATCCGTTTCTTTTGTTGGTTCCAATATCTCTGTTTCTACGCCGGCAACTGCTCCAGATAATTCCGATGCTACAGCTGAGCCCGTAACCACCATTTCATCTAAACCTGCGTCACTAGCCATTTGAGCCTTTCTCATTGGAGATTTTGAGTATGCCAATGCGGTAGACCGTGTTTCATAGAACATGCCGCCAGTGACAAAATTTAGCCCAAACCAGTCAAAGGAATCATATGACAAGTTAGGATAGCTTACACCTTCATAATTTAATTGGGTATAGAAACTACTTGTGGCAAAACTATGTTGTGCATTGGTTCTGCTTTCTGAATAATAGTTTGGTTTGCTTAACGGATTAAAATTCCAATAATGTGGTCTGAATTGATTTAAAGAAACATCGAACATGTTGGCTAAAAGTTCTGCACTTACCTTTTCGCCCTTTGGTCCTTTGATTTTAAATGACCATGTTTCTTCTGTACCAGGGGCTAACTTATCTCTAAAAGTAATGGTTTCTATTTGAAGATCTGTAGTTGGGTAGGGTACTGAAATGGTCTGCTTGTTCGTGGTAAAGTCATTGGCAAAAGCGTAGCTGTAATTTACGTTGAATCCGCCTAAATCATCCTTTGTTACGGGTATGGAAATGGTTTTGGAATCGTTGTTCAGCGCAAGGATTTTTACATCTGTAATTTTCTGGTCCTTTTCTATAACAACCGTTACGTTCAAATTCTTTGCACTTGAAAGAAAAGTGACCTTTGCGGTATCTCCTATTTCATATTGATGTTTATCAGTTTTGACCTGAAACAATTGGTTGTCTGCCAATACGTTTTCCTCACCAGAAAATGTAATAATGGCAACATCTTTTACTAGTTGTCCAAATTTATCTTTTACACTTAACTCTAGTCTGTATTTGCCTGATTTCCAATTTTTTGTTTTGCCAAAAGCTATTTCTTTTGATTCCGCCGTATTGAAATTAGATGACCAGATTACCTTTTCTTTTTCCCATTGACTAGGGTCGTTTTCATTTTTAAAGGCGTCATGTGGGTAGAGTTCTTTAAATTCCTTTTTGGTAAAACCGCTATAATCAGGTGCAGCCCAGGGTCTTGGTCTTAAAACATGATTAGGTGCTTGTAGTTTGTATAATGTTACTTCGCCCGTTGTAGCTGCGAATTCGCCATTTAAATTGGTGCTGGCGATGTTGATCTTGTTATCTTTTTTTGTTTTGTCAAAGAATTCCGGTACTTGTAAAGTAACGTTTAAGGAATGGTATCCAACGGCAACATGGGTAGTCGTACTTCTTGTTTCACCATTAATATCAGTGACATCTGCAGTAACTTCAAAATTAAATGTTGGTAGATTAGAACTGTCAATACTATTGTCTGGAGCAGCAATAAATGGTATTTCATAGTTGCCATTTACATCTGTAATGGTTTCACCATGGGTTATTTCTTGAGGTGCGATATTAAAATAAGGTCTTGACCAGTAATACCATCTAGGTAAGTTCACTACTCGCTTTACCCGATACACTACTTTTGCGCCAGAAATAACGCTGCCTGCATACGCTTTTGCTTCACCTTTTACTACTACGCTGTCATTTATTTTATAGGTTTCTGTAACAGGTCTAAAAATGGTTTCAAACTTAGGGCGTTTGTATTCCTCTACAGAAATACTAGCGTAACCCGATAGATCAAATTCATCTGAATAGGTGTGTAGGGAGTAGCCGCCCGTAAGACCGGAGTTTGGTAAAATGAATTCTCCTGAGACAGAACCATATTCATTGGTTGTTAGCTTTAATGTCTCTAACTTTTGTCCGTTTACATCATGCAGTTCTACTTCAATCTCTTTGTTGGGTAAAACCTGAGAAATTCCGTTTTCTTGTTGTATGGCAATACCTTTGAAGTACACAGGCTGTCCTGGTCTATAAATGCTTCTATCGGTAAATAAAAAACAAGAATGCCTAGTGCTAGAGTTGTTTTGGCTATAATACCTATTTAAATAGTAATTCTTAAAATAGGCAGTTTCATTATTTTTTTTGACAGTAAGATCAATCTGGCTCCAACTGTCTTTACCTTTTGCTACTATAATTTTACCGTATTTATCTGTATGGTAGGTTTTTGAGTTTATATTGTCTCTATAATTCTTTTTATACGCGAGCACAACCTCTGCGTTATAGATCGGTTTTCCGTTGCTACGATCAATAACTTGATAATGGTTGTGGGAGCCTGTCTGTGTTTCAACTATAGCTAAGTCGGTAATTTGTACGGTTGTGAAACTAAAGAAATTACCCAGTTCATCCTTAGATGTTGCAGTAATTACGTAATTGCCGTTCGTTAATGATGGTAAAGAAATTTCAATGCCGTGCATTTGAAAATCATGTTCCGTTTTTAAGGGAGCAGTCCATGAAGTATCTATAGATAAAGCATTGATGAATTTTTGTTTGTTGGCAGTGTCATAAAGCTCATCTAATTTGTTTATTTGCTTTTGGGTGATTTTCCGAGCTGTAAGGTCTAATTCTTCTACATTTTTATAGTTGACTAGAATACGACCTGCAGTGTTCTTGGCTAAATATTTTTCGGTAGTTAATTGAATGTTGGGTTTTTGGATTTCAGATTTTAAGGCAACGCATTTTTGTTCGGCAAGGGTGTTTGGGAACTTGGCAATTACACCATCTAACAAATCTACAGCTTGCTTTAGTTTCCATTGGTGATCAGTACTGGTAGATGGATTGTATGCTTGCCCTATTTCTTGGTAATGTTTTGCTATTTCATAGGAATATAACCCTGAAAGCGGACTATGTTTAATATTCTCTGCAGAGTTTTGAAGTACCTCTAGCAACAAATTGTCCTTGTTGGTGAAAACGGCATTTTTATGAATGAACAACAGGCGCGCAATATCTACCATTACCAAGGGATTAATATCGGGGTTACCAAAGTGAAACGCTACTAGTTCCTGATAAATGCCTAAAGCTTTGGCTTGTAACGATGTATTTTTGAGGTCGCTGAACTTCAAAAAACTAGAAGTATATGCCTCACACAAAATTTTAGGGTCATCTATTTCAAATGTATTAAGTGGCCTGTTAATGCTATTTTCATTTGATGTATAAAAATTTAAAGCGGTATGTGCCAATACATCAAAAAGTGTAGGTCTATATATTCTGGTTTTTTCTTGAATATGTAGTATTTCGTCGAAATCTGAAATAGGTAAACTTTGGGTTTTTTCTGCACTCATTAACGAGGCCGAAAAATGTTCGTCTATTTCCTTAAAAAGGGTGTTTAGGTCCCATGTTCTAAAATCTATAGGGTCAACCTTGCTTTCGGTGGTTGTTCTATTGTAAAATTTGTATCGGTTGTATTGAAAATACTGCCAGTATAAGTTAGCCAAATGACTATGCAGTATTTGTTTGGTAGGGGCATCTGCTAGTTCAATTTCAGATTTAAACTCATTTACAATGTTCAGTTCAGCATCTTCCTCAAGTGTCATTACATAAGCAGACTTATGCAATAATGCCTTAATGGTTTGCGTATAATTGTTTTCTTCTTTTGCCTTTGAAAAAATCGTTTCTACAACTTGTAGTGCAGATTTGGTCCTGTTCTCCAACTCATGTTTGTCTACCTGTTGCCAAAGTTGATCGTACGAGTTATTTGCCTGGGCATTACCAAATTGTGAAAACATGAATACAGTTAAGATTAAATATAGTTTTTTCATCATAGTAAAATTACAATACAAAACTGTGCCAAGGTAATTTTAAATGCAATGAAAAATGAGTGAACTGTTGCTTTCGATTAGTTATGTTCGAAAATGTTATGAGGAAGTATTTCTGAAGATTAGCTTGTTGTATTATGGTATTACTGCAAACACCCTGCTCAAAAAAAATGAGACAGGGTGTTATTTATATAAGGTGAAAGTTTAAACTTTGTGAATTTTTAATGTAATTGAAACTTTTGATGAGTTGTCTCAGCTTTTGGTTGCATATTTTCAGCCACCAAATCTTTTATAAATTCATCAATTTGAGACTTGGTTACATTGGGCATGCAAATTACATGTGTAATATCATCTGTAGCCAATTGCCATTTCTTTTTGATGGTCTCGGACACCTTGGGCAGTACAACGGTAATGGCACCTTTATTGGTCCAGGCGTTAATTCCTATTTTCTGTAATTCTTCCTTGCAATATTCGGCGGTCTCTAAACTATGTCGGTACCGTGCTTCTAACCCTTTTACGCCCATTTTTTTAATGGCGTACCATAAGAATAATGGACTATGGCCATTTCTAGAACCGGTTATGGTAGTGTCTAAAGAACCAATGTATGAAATGCCCCTTGCAATACGATCTCTTAATGAACGCTTTGCAATGATTACTCCAGAAGGAAACGGGGAACCAATAAACTTGTGACCACTAATTGAAATGCTGTCTGCACCGTCTTGAAAATCGAACGGTATACGAGGTTTAATAAATGGACCGTAAGAACCGGCCAAGGCGGCATCGCAATGTATATAATGATTTTGAATAGCCAGTTTCTTCAGTATTCTCTTTACTTCAGATACATCATCTTTGGCTTCTGTCATTGTGGTGCCAAAGGTGGTAAGGATAATGGCAGGTTTATCTCTGTTCAGCTGTAACGTATTCTCAAGATCTTCGTAATCTAATTCACCGTTTTCTTGAGCTCTAATGGTAATACTTGGTAAGTTTAGCAAGTGTATGTTTTTCTTTACGCTGTAGTGGGTAGATTCAGAAAAATAAACCATGGCTTTTGGGTGAGATTCCCTTGCTAAGTATAAACCATATAAATTACTCTCGGATCCTCCATTGGTAACATACCCCCAGAAATCGGTTGGGTCTGCCCTGAAAAGTTGGGCAAAAAAGTCTATTACTTCTCGTTCCATTTCATGGGTTTGTACTTTGTATGTATTGTCCTCATAGGGATCGCCAACATTGTTTATGGGGTGTTTTAAAAATTCATATAGCCTAGAATAATCAAAGTCCTTTGCAACCGGGTAACCAATAACTCTATCTTTTTCTTGAATTAACTTGGTCAACAGCTCATCTATCTTTTGTTCGTTATTCATTTATTTTTATTTTTTAAACATGGATTTTTATCACTGTAAAATTACAATTAATGGTAATTTGATTCTTTATATTATCAAATATTAGTATATATATCTTTTTATTTGATATTTTTAGATTTTTAATACTGTTTAAACTTGGATTATCTTGTTAGATAGAATAATAAACTACTATGGATGTTACAGATAGAAAAATTTTAATGCAACTGCAGCAAAATGCTAAGCAAAACACCAAAGAAATAGCCTCTAAAATAGGTTTAAGTGTTACGCCAACTTATGAAAGGATCAAAAAGTTGGAACAGCAAGAGATTATAAAATCATATGTGGCCTTAGTGGATAGAAACAAAATAGGAAAAGAACTTATAGCCTATTGCCAAGTAACCCTTTCCAAGCAGCAAAAGAAACTTGCAGATAACTTTAAAAGGGAAATATTGTTGCTGCCAGATATTATGGAGTGCCACCAAGTATCTGGTAATTTTGATTATTTATTAAAGATAGCGGTAAATGATATTTCTTCATTTCATAGCTTTATTAATGAAAAGCTCTCCATTATAGATGGTATTTCTACCATACATAGTTCTTTTGTTCTTGATTCTGTTAAAGATACTTCTGCCTTTAATCTGTAAGAATGATATAAGACTTTTATAACGTACAGGCGTAGCAGATTTTTAAAGTCATTTAAAAGATGTTTTGGGTTAGCATGATATCAGTCAATATCTAACTTTGAATTCTGGTAAACTAAATCAAAAATTCTACAGTTTAGATGGTATTCGATGGTATTTTAAATCATCTCTTCCTTTTTTTGGATATTTTCTATTTGGTCTGAGATGAACATCATCAAAACCGAAACTTTGTAGATTGTTAACAAACCTTGGTATACATGCGTTCACTATTATTATTTTCCTTCATTATATGTTGCTTTTCCTATTCGTTCTCGCAATGGACAGAACCTGAGAATTCTAATTCAAAAAAAGAGGTTTCGCATTCTTTTTATATCACCTCGAATGTTGGGAATGTACCTTTTAACGAAGCTCAAAAAAATCTGGAACAAATCAATAACGCCTCGGTAAATGATAATGAAGCTACCTTGTTGTTAATTGGTAATGTATTGGATAAGGATGGGTTTTCTTCTCATGATGATGAGCAAAATGAAGTTAAAAATAATCTGCAACCATTGATGAACTTATGGGATAATTTTAATGGAAACGTAATCCTGACCCCTGGAGAAAATGAATGGTTGAAAGATGCGCCGCAGAGTATAGATGACCTAGAATCTTTTTTACAAGATAATAGTAAGGCTAAATTTTGGCCTAATGATGGTTGCCCATTGGAAAAGGAAACAATTAATAATGAGGTGGTGCTAGAAATGGTAGATTCTCAATGGTTTTTAGAAGATTGGGACGATCACCCATATATTAATGAAAAATGTGAGCATAAAACAAGAGATCAATTCTTGGCAGAATTTAAAGATGATTTAAAAGATAGTCAGGGTAAAACCGTAATCGTAGCGGTCTACCAACCGGTGATGAGCAATACAAAGGTTTCAGTTGTTGATAAAATGGGTGGTTTTACACCAGAGTCATATCAAAATAGTCAAAACAGACAACTGCGTGGTAGAATGGAAACCATTGCTAGTCAGTTTGAAGATGTTATTTTCGTTTCTGGTAAAGACCGTAATCTACAGTACTTGGAAGATGATGGTATTCCACAGATCATTAGTGGTGCAATAGGTAAAACAGATAGGGCTAGAGCCCCAAAAGAAGAGCATTTTGAGAGTGAAAAGCAAGGATATGCAAAATTGACGGTCTTTAAAGATGGTAGTTCTCAAGTAGAATTTTTTAAAGTAACGGATAATACTTCTCAATCAATCTTTACAAAAACCATCAAAAGGGAGCGACTTTCCGTAGATGAGATATCCTATCCGAAGAAAGCATATGGTGCAACTACAAAAGCATCGATTTATACAAAAGAGGAAACCGATAAAACAGGGTTCTATAAATTTCTGTGGGGAGATCATTTTAGAAATCTTTACAGCAAAGAAATTTCAGCTCCGGTATTGGATATTGAAGAACTACCAGGTAATGTAAAACCTATTTCAGAAGGAGGCGGTACACAATCTAGGTCATTACGATTGATCGATGATAATGAACATGAGTACACGCTAAGGGCTTTACGTAAAAGTGCTGTTCGTTTTCTGCAGACAACCGCCATAGATAATCATTATGTTGAAGATTACCTTAAAAACACTATTGCTGAGCGTTATTTACTAGATTTTTATACCACTGCCCACCCTTATGCGCAGTTTTCCATGAATGAACTTTCTGCGTCTTTGGGCGTGCTGCATGCAAATCCAAAAATCTATTATGTACCCAAACAAAAAGGCTTGGGTATTTATAATGAAGATTATGGCGATGCACTTTTTATGTTAGAGGAGCATGTAGGCGATGAGAATAAAACCTTTGAAACCTTTGGGGAGCCCAATGATATTTTAAGTACTACGGATTTACGTATGGAACTAAGGGAGTCAAAAAACGCTTTTGTTGATGAATCTAGTTTTATACGTGCGCGATTATTTGACATGCTGGTGGGTAACTGGGATCGCCATCAAGATCAATGGCGCTGGGCAGAATTTAAAACGGTCGATGGCAAAAAAAGATATGAGGCAATACCCCGCGATTGGGATCAAGCTTTTCCAAAGTATGACGGACCAATAATTTCTTTGTTAAAGTTTAGTTTTCCATTACTGCGAAAAATGGAAAGCTACGATGCTGATATCAAAAATGTGAAGTGGTTCAATTTTTCAGGATATCCTTTGGATAAAACTTTTATAAAAAAAGCAAATTGGGAAGATTGGAAATCCCAAGTAGATTTTATTCAAGAGAACCTGTCTGATGCGGACATAGAATCAGCATTTGAAACTTTGCCCGTAGAAGCTCAAGATGAAAGTATAGAAACGATTAAAAAGAATTTAAGGTTACGCCGAGACGGACTAGAATCTATTGCCAAATCATATTACGATTATTTAAGCAATTTTGAGGTAGTTCTTGGTACCGAAGATGATGATGAATTCTTGATTACCCGTAAGCCAGGCGGCATTACCGAAATAGGTATAGCAAAAGATTCGGTAATTTTTCAAAATTCATATAACAATAAGCAAACGAATGAGATTTGGGTCTATGGTCTTGATGGTAATGATATGTTTACTGTAGAAGGGAATGGTAAAAAGCCTATAGATATTAAGATAATGGGAGGGAAGAAAAATGATACCTATAATTTTAAAAATACCAAAAAGGTGAAACTCTATGATTATAAAAGTAAGAACAACACTATAGTAAATTCAAAATCTAGAAAATGGCTTACAGATTCTTATGACGTTAATAATTATGATTACCAAAAGAGAAAGTATCATGAAAATATTGTGTTTCCAAGTATAGGTTATGATGCCGATACCGGATTCAGATTCGGATTAAAAAATCGTTTTACAACATATGGGTTGGTCAATAATCCTTTTGAGGCGCAACATACCATAGGTGCCGAGTATTTTTTTGCTACAGATGGTTTTGCGATCGATTATAATGTTGAATTTGGTCATGTATTTTACAATTGGAATTTAGGTTTTGATCTTCGCTATGCCAGTCCCAATTTTACAATGAACTATTTTGGAGAAGGAAATAATTCTGCATTTGATGGTGACCTTGATAGAGATTTCAATAGGGTGCGCATGCGCCAGTGGAAGTTTTCTCCTTATTTAGTGCATAAACATAGGGGTAACAGTTTTTATGTGAGGACCGCATTAGAATCTTTTGATGTGTCAAATGATGATGATCGTTTTGTAGGGCAGGCTTTTACATCTGATAATGATGTATATGAAGATCAATTATATGTCACCGCTGAGTTAGGTTATAATTATAAAAACCAAAACGATCCGGCGTTTCCAAATAGGGCTATGGAGGCAGATGTTATTACTGGTTACAGATCTAGTATTAATGGTTTTGATAATCGTTTTGGTTATATAAAACCTACATTGAAATTAACATATCCGCTACATCCCAGTGGTATTGCTGTAATAGCAACTAAAATTGCGGGCGAAACGGTAATAGGTGAGAATTATGAGTTTTATCACGGTGCTGTTTTAGGAGGTAACCAGAGTTTAAGGGCTTATAGAAATGAGCGGTTTAATGGTAAAACGGCTTTTTATCAAAGTACGGATGTAAGGGTGGGTTTAACTAGATTTAAGACCAATTTTATTCCGCTTCAATTAGGTATAAGTGCAGGTTTTGATTATGGACGAGTGTGGACGGATAACGATACTTCTTCAAAATGGCATAATGACTACGGTGGCTCTGTGTGGGTTTCGGGCTTTAGTGCGCTAACCGGTAACTTAGGTTTTTATCATGGGGAAGATGGTAACCGTGTCATATTCAGTGTAGGCTTTAATTTTTAAACACCGTTCCTACCATAAATTTTACAAAGTAAAAGTGCTTGTTTACATGAACTTAATGTGTTCATAATAATTATTTCCGCCTCAGTTAACTCGAACTTTACATTGATCTTTTTGTTTTGATACTTAAAACCAAACTGTATTAAAATGAAAAATGTATTACGACCTTTTTGTGTAGCAATTCTTGGAATTTCTATTTTATTTACCTCTTGTGCCGATGATGGTATGGACGGTGTTGACGGTATTGACGGAGTAGATGGCGTAGATGGTGCTGATGGTGTCGACGGGGAAGATGGAGCTGACGGAATGGATGCCGAATTTCCAATCACGATCGATCAACTGAGCTTTTCTAAAATAGGAACTTTCACCAATGGAAATGATGAAGCTTTTGCAGAAATCTCCGCTTTTGATACTGCTACAAATAAATTGTTCATTGTTAACCCTGAAGAAAATGAGGTTTCGGTGTTAGATTTGACAGATGCTTCAAATCCTGTTAAAGGGACTTCAATTGCATTGGCTGGAAATCCAAATTCAGTGGCGGTTCATAATGGAGTATTAGCTGTTGCTGTTGAGAATATGGATAAGCAAGCCGATGGAACTATTGAAACCTACGCTACAGATACGCAATCTTTATTAGTGTCTTATCCGGCGGGTGCGTTACCAGATATGGTTGCTTTTTCTCCTGATGGTGAATATATCGTTTCTGCTAATGAGGGCGAACCAAATGATGATTATACGGTAGATCCAGAAGGCTCCATCACAATTGTTGAGGTAGCTACCGAAACGGTAACTCAAGTTTATTTTACCGGACAAACAGATCCCGGAAACGGATTCAGAGTTTTTGGTAATAACGGTATGTCAACATTTGTACAAGATATAGAGCCGGAGTATGTTGCCATTTCAGATGATTCTGCCACAGCTTACATTAGTTTGCAAGAAAACAATGGTATGGCCATTGTAGATTTAGCTTCAAAGACCATTATCGGTCTTGTAGGTTTAGGTACAAAAAATCACAATGTTTCAGGGAATGAAATAGATGCCTCTAATGATGATGGTATTCCTGGGAATTTACAGAACTGGAATGTTCTAGGTTTTTATATGCCAGATGCTATAGATTATTTCACGGCAAATGGAAATGGTTATGTGGTTTCTGCGAATGAAGGAGATGCTAGGGATTATGATGGATACTCTGAAGAGGTGCGTGTAAAGGACCTGGATTTAGACCCTGCTTTTTATCCAGATTTTGATATGTTGCAAGAAGATGAAAATTTGGGTCGTCTAAAAACTACTACTGCAAACGGAGATGAAGATAATGATGGGTTGTACGAGCAAATTTATGCCTATGGTGCCCGTTCCTTCTCTATTTGGGATGCAAATGGTCAGTTAGTGTATGACTCTGGTTCTGAAATTGCCAGAAGAACATTGGCATTGGCACCTTCAATATTCAATCAAGATGAGGGCGAGGTAGATGAACGATCAGATGATAAAGGGGCGGAGCCCGAAGCGGTAGTAACCTTAAAAGTAGGTGATGAAACTTTGTTGTTCGTAGGATTGGAAAGAACAAGCGGAATTTTGGCTTACAACATTACAAATCCATTCAATCCTGTTTTTGTTACTTGGATTTATGATGGTACTGATATTTCGCCAGAAGGTATAATCGTAATTGATAAAGATGATAGCCCTACAGGTAACTATTTAATGATAGCAACTCATGAGGTATCTAGCACTATAGCTATTTATGAATTAAAATAACGTTTTTAAATTTGCTCCTTGAGCAATACTCCAAAATTAAAACGCCAAATAGAAATGTTTGGCGTTTTTTATGATTTAATATGGATGTTAAGAGGTTAGTATTCTTTTTAGCTCAGCAATAGTATGTTCTTTTTCCAATTGAAAACCAATATGGGGCAATGCCGTAAATATGACTAAAATAGCCAATGGAATCAAAGCAATATATGGAGCACTACCTTGGGTGGTTACCATATAAAGCGTAACAAGAAACACACAGAAAATTACTGTAATGAATAAGTAAAGAAATATAGTTATAAATGAATCTATCTTTAGATTGATTTTTACGTTCGTCCCTTGGGGTGTTTCTTTAAATGAACCGGTTACTTGGGGTAGAAATGAATTTCGTTGGTAGGTAAATTTTTTACAGCTAAATCCATTAGGGTAAACGTGACCAATAAAATAACCACTCTTGGTATCTTCTTTATTATAGCTGACTTTATAGCTTTTATGCTCCCTAATGTTTTCCAAAAGAAGTTTCTCTATTTCAGCTGTAGTAAATGCCGTAGTTAGCTCAATTTTTTCTGATGGAATAAGTTTCATGACCTTCGTTTTTAAACGATAGTAAGTTCTACACCTAATTTAATGAGTCTTGCTTTTGTCTTTTCGTCAATACCGGCATCCGTAATAATGTGGTCAACTTCATCTATTCCACAAATTCTACCAAATCCTTTTTTATTGAATTTAGATGAATCTGCCAGTACAATAATTTTTTGTGCAGCTTTTATCATTTGTTTGTTCAAAGACGCTTCCATAGAGCTTGTAGTGGTAAGCCCAAATTCAAGGTCAATACCATCAACTCCCAAAAATAATTTGGTAAAGGTGAACTCCGTAAGCATTTTCTCTGCTATTGGGCCCACTACCGAAGATGAACTGGACCTTATGTTACCACCAAGTTGCATAACATCTATTTCATTGTGTTCCCCCAATATTAATGCTGTGTTTAAAGATGCGGTTAAAACGGTAAGGCCTTCAATTGGTTTTATATGCCTGGCAAATTCTATTACTGATGTACCTGAGGCTATTATAATGCAATCATTAGGTTCAAGGTTAGAAGCTGCGGCGATCGCAATTTTATTTTTTTCCTCCTGATGAAATTTCTCTTTAATATTAACCGAATTTTCAACAATATATGGGTTGGCAGGTATGGCTTTACCGTGAGATCTAAAAAGTAATTTTCGATCTTCTAATAATTTAAGATCTTTTCTAATAGTCACTAGAGATACGTTGAATTCCTTGCTAAGGTCATTCACCTTTACAAAACCTTGCTCTTCTAGTTTGCTTAAAATTAATTTATGGCGGTCTACAATATTCAACGTAAGTGGGTTTCGGTTTATACAAATATATAAGCTTTTATGTAAAAGGGTGGCTATGAACAAGATTCATAATAGTAACAAAACGAAACTTTATTTCAAAAATAGCGTAGAGGAGTAAGAGTCTATACTTGTATTGTCTGAATCAAGAAATAATTGAATAGTTCGTAATTTTTATACTTCATAATTGTTTAAATGAGTTGTTTTATGCCGTTTCTAGTAATATTTAAATAATATTTTATTTTGAATTGTTTCTATTTATTGTATTTTTAGCGTCAATTTTGATATAAAACGTAACAAAAGGAAATTTTGTGAAAAGAAAAGAAATGATTAGTAAGTTGAAGGTTACGCCTAATACTTATGATTTTATTATAATTGGTGGCGGTGCTACGGGAATTGGAATAGCATTAGAGGCATCGGCTAGAGGGTACTCGGTCGCTTTGTTGGAGAAATCGGATTTTACTAAATCAACATCCAGTAAAGCAACAAAATTGGTGCATGGCGGAGTGCGATATTTGGCTCAAGGAAACATAGGCTTGGTGCGGGAGGCGGTTGTTGAAAGAGGTCTTTTGTTAAAAAATGCCCCTCACATAACCAAAACCCAATCTTTTGTGATACCAACACATGGCCTATATGATGAAATTCTATATACTATTGGCTTAACATTCTATGATTTGTTAGCGGGTAGATTAAGTCTTGGCAGGTCTAAACGTTTATCCAAAACAAAGACCTTAGAGCGAATCTCTTTAATAAATCCTGATAAAATATCGGCAGGTGTGCTATATTATGATGGTCAGTTTGACGACTCTCGTTTGGCGGTCAATACCTTGCAAAGTGCTGTGGAATTAGGCGCTGTTGTGGCTAATTATTGTGCTGTTGAAGGTTTGTTGAAAGATGCCAACGGTAAAGTTACCGGAGTTAAGGTCTTTGATGAGGAAGGCAAAGAATCTTTTGAAATCAAGGGAAAACAGGTGGTGAACGCTACTGGGGTATTTGCTGATGATGTGTTGCAAATGGATGCTCCTGGGTCTAAAAAAACAATTGCTCCAAGCCAGGGTGTTCATCTCATGTTGGATAAGTCTTTTTTACCTGGTGACGATGCCATTACTATTCCTAAAACAGATGATGGTAGAGTGTTGTTCTTAGTGCCTTGGCATAATAAGGTCATTGTTGGTACTACCGATACTCCCGTTAAAAAAGAATCTTTGGAACCTATAGCTTTAGAAGATGAAATAGGATTTATTTTAAACACTGCAACCAGGTATTTGACAAAAGCCCCAAAACGAAGCGATGTCTTAAGTGTTTTTGCGGGGTTAAGACCGTTAGCGGCTCCAAGTGAGGATGGAAATAAAACAAAAGAGATTTCGCGCAGCCATAAAATCTTTTCATCAGATTCCGGTCTGTTGACCATTGTTGGCGGAAAATGGACCACATTTAGAAAAATGGGCGAAGATTTGGTTGATAAAGCGGAAAGGAACCAGCAATGGAAACATATTGCTACTAAAACCAAAAACCTTAAAATTCATGGTTATAAAAAAGATGTAGACTTAAATAACCCCCTATACTTTTATGGTAGTGATGAAGAACCTTTGTTAAAACTTTCCAAGGAAAAGGGGTGGAACGCTACTCTTAGCAATTCATTAGGTGTAATAGAAGGACAGGTTGTGTGGGCCGTTCAAAATGAAATGGCTCTTAATGTAGAAGATTTTCTTGCCCGTAGAACCCGTTGCCAGTTATTGGATGCAAAGGAAAGTGTTAGGATGGCCCCAAGAGTGGCGGAAATTATGGCAAGCGAACTAGGTAAAGACTCCGAATGGCAAGCCAAGCAAGTAGAAGATTACAAGAAGGTAACTTCCAACTATATTATTTAAAATAACTATTCAATTGATGTCAACTTACAATTGAATTAACTTAAAATCAACAACTCAATGAATACCAAATTAATTTTAGCATTAGATCAGGGTACAACTTCTTCACGTGCCATTTTGTTTAATCATGCCGGTGAAATTGTAAAGGTTTCTCAAAAACCATTTGAGCAGATCTTTCCAAAACCAGGATGGGTTGAACATGATCCTAATGAAATTTGGTCCTCACAAATATCTGTAGCGGCGGAGGTAATTGCAAAACAGGGTATCACCGGTGATAACATAGCTGCAATAGGAATTACCAATCAACGAGAAACAGTTGTAGTTTGGGATCGTGAAACCAGTGAACCAATTTATAATGCCATTGTTTGGCAAGATAGAAGAACTGCCAAGTATTGCGATGAACTTAAGGATAATGGTCATGTAGATTTAATTAAAAAGAAAACAGGTCTGGTCATTGATGCTTATTTTTCGGCAACAAAAATTAAATGGATTCTTGACAATGTAGAGGGTGCTAGGGAAAAAGCTGAAGCAGGAAAACTCTGTTTTGGTACTGTAGATACTTGGTTGATTTGGAAGTTGACCAGAGGTAAAATGTTCATTACAGATGTCTCTAACGCAAGTAGAACCATGTTGTTCAATATTCATACGTTAGAGTGGGATCAAGAACTTCTTACCCTTTTGAACATTCCCAAATCAGTACTGCCCGAAGTGAAACAAAGTAGTGAGGTTTATGGAACAACGGCTACAACATTGTTCTCAACTAAAATTCCTATAGCAGGTATTGCGGGCGATCAGCAGGCAGCTTTGTTCGGTCAAATGTGTACTAAACCGGGTATGGTAAAAAATACCTATGGTACAGGCTGCTTTTTGTTGATGAATACTGGTGATAAAGCGGTGTACTCTAAAAATAATTTACTTACTACCATAGGTTGGAAGATTAACGGAGAAATTACATATGCCCTAGAAGGGAGTGTTTTTGTTGGTGGGGCTGCAATACAATGGTTAAGAGACGGTGCTAAAATGGTTAAAACTGCACCTGGAATCAATCATTTGGCAGAAACGGTTGAAGATAACGGTGGAGTGTATTTTGTGCCGGCCTTAACTGGATTGGGTGCTCCACACTGGGACCAATATGCCAGAGGAGCCATGATGGGAATTACAAGGGGTACAACAGATGCACATATTGCACGTGCAACCATTGAAGGTATTGCATTTCAAGTTTATGATATCGTAAAGGCCATGGAGGCAGATTCAGGTGAGGAAAGTGTTGAACTTCGTGTAGATGGTGGGGCAAGTGCCAGTAACCTATTAATGCAGATACAATCAGATTTGTTCGGGTTTAAAATTATTAGACCAAAAACTTTAGAGACAACGGCAATGGGTGCAGCGTACCTTGCAGGTTTGGCCGTTGGGTATTGGGACAGTATAGACGATATACAATCGCAATGGAGCATTGATAAAGAGTTTTTTCCAGAAGCTCCAAAAGAGAAAATAGAGAATATGCTCTATTACTGGAACAAAGCTGTAAAATGCGCACAACATTGGATTGAAGAATAAAAACTGACCATTAACCAACTTTTTAGATATGTCAATTTTAATAGCGGAAATTATAGGCACTATGTTACTTATTCTTTTAGGTAACGGAGTGGTAGCGAATGTGGTTTTGAACGGTACTAAAGGCAATGGCTCTGGTTGGATAGTTATTACCACGGGTTGGGCACTGGCCGTGTTTGTTGGTGTTGTTGTTGCAGGTCCATATAGTGGGGCGCACTTAAACCCCGCGGTAACCATTGCTTTGGCCGTAGCCGGCAAAGTATCATGGGACCTTGTTCCTGAATATTTAGCAGGAGAACTGATCGGCGCCATGTTGGGGGCGTTTTTGGTTTGGGTGTTTTATAAAGATCATTTTAAAATTACAGATGATGAAGGTGGTAAGTTGGCTTGTTTTAGTACGGGACCAGCTATTAAAAATACTTTTTCCAATTTAATTAGTGAGGTGATCGGAACTTTTGTTCTGGTATTTGTAATATTCTATTTTGCGGGTCCTGAATTAGATATTATTAGTGATGTAGACTCACGGGCAATTATCGGATTGGGCTCTATAGGAGCGCTGCCCGTTGCTTTTTTGGTTTGGGTTATAGGTTTGTCCCTAGGTGGTACTACAGGTTATGCCATAAACCCTGCTAGAGATCTTGGACCACGTATTGTTCATTCGTTGTTACCCATTAAGGGTAGTAGTGATTGGGGCTATGCTTGGGTGCCAATAGTAGGTCCGTTAATTGGCTGTTTGCTTGCTGCTTTCCTGTATTTGATCCTTCTGTAACTAATTCACGGTTTATTTTGATTTACGCTTTTATACTGTTCAAGTACTTTTCTTAATTGTACCCCAAATTCTTTGTTTAAAGATTTCCCATGGTACGTTAGATTATGCTGTTGGCAATAAGCTATGAATTCTTGGTATTTGACAGCATTAAATTTTATGATACTTTGATGCCCGCTCAAAGTATCAATACTTTGATTCTTTATTTTACCATTTAAAAAGCTATAGGTAATTTTGAATTTTCTAGGTTTCCTCTGTAGTGCCACGTCAAGAAAATTGGTGTTCTCTTCAATGGTGATAATTGTGTCCTTGTTAACGCTAATGTCCAATAATGATATATGCGAATCAAGTTCTTTGCCCCATAAAATTATGTCCATCAATTGTTCTTTACTTTCTATTTCTTTACTTCCATCCATAAAAAGTTCATAATAATGATCGTGGATCAAAGTGTTCACCTTTTCAACATCATAATTATTTCTAGCCTCAATAAACGATGTTACTAGGTCTTCGTTCTTTAAAGTTTGATTACCAAACATGCCCATAAAGATCATGATGAATAGGGAAAGAATAGGGTGGTGGTATAAATTGTGCATATTCATTTAGCTTCTTTGAAATGTTGGTTGAAATAAAATGGTCATTCTAAATTAGTAAATATGCTACAGCTTTCGCTATCGTTGATTTTGTTTGTGGTATTTAAAGTTTTATAAAAGGGATTTTAGCTAGAACTGCATTAATACAACACCATTATTTAAAATCTAATTGTACTACAGTATGTCCAAGAAATAAACAGAATTTGTAGCGGAATTCTAAACCATAAATATGAAAGACCGTGACCATCAAAAGTTCCATTTTGATAGTTGATATTGTGCATAGCTGCATAAATATTGACCGGTAATATTACAATGAAAAATATAATCAATACCCACGCACCTAATGAAGAATACTTGGGTATTAATATTCCTATGGCAAGTGAAATCTCAACAAAACCCGTGGCATACACGATCAATTCTTTGTAGGGGATAATTTCCGGCATCATAATGGTCATCCCTTTAGTAAAGACAAAATGACCAATTGCCGTAAATAGGAGCATTAAGCTCATAGCAATTCTAGCTGCTAGTTTATAGTCATAAGTTTTTGTAATGATTTTAATCGCAACTAATGTAATGGCAAAACCTATTAGAAGAACAAGTAGTGGTTTCATGATTCTTTATATTTATTAAAACACAAAGGTCATGAAAGCGTATTTGGAATTAATGAACCTAGGTTAAGTAATACGTTTTCTTATTCTGCTCAGTGCTTGCGGAGTAACACCAATATAGGAAGCTATATATTTTAAAGGTATGTGTTGCAGCAGATTTGGTCTTTCATTAAATAAATCCAAATAACGCTCTTCTGCTGTTTTGCTTAAAAGGGAAAGTTCTCCTTTAGACTTTATCAAATACATGTTTTCTGCCATTTTTCTACCTATAATATTGCCAACAGATGTATGCGCATAGACTTCTTGTAAATCCATGTTATTAATTTGCCACATTTCCGTTTCCGTCAAAGTTTCTATTTCATATGCTGATGGTGTTTCTGTTAAAAGTGAATCATAACCTGTAACGAACTCATTTTCAAACGAAAAACCAAAGGTGATATCAGCATCTTCTTTAGGTATATAGAGGCGAATAATTCCTTTAGTAATAAAATATAAATGCCTTTCTATTTTTCCCAATTCTAAAATCTTTGTGTTTTTGCTATACTTGATTTTTTTTAGTTTAGAAGAAAAAAAAGCCCAGTCAGTATTGTTCATTTTAGAAATCTTATCAATAAAATCTCTGATTTCATTCATATAATAGGTTTAATAGCATAGCCTATTTTAAAAGTAGTGAATTTTAGATGGGAATTTAGGTAGTTCTTTTTTATGATGAAATGAAAGTATACAAAAAGGGAAATACAGGTTATTATCTAAAAGTAATAACCTGTATTTTGTAGTTCTTTATAATAGCAATATGACCATTCATTTAAATCTGCTTCTGTGATCTAAGCAAATATGGTACATGTATTTATTTTGACAGTATGGGAGCTTTTTTACTTCTGCCCCAAGCTATGAATAAGGCAATGCCCATGATTAAGATGTTTGTGATTATAGCAGAATATTCACCTTTAGATGCGTGAAATATAGCAGCTAAAACCATAATTATAGCCAAACCTAAAGCTGCCCAAATAGTTAGAAATGGTTTAAAACGAAAAATACCGGGAATCAATAACCCTAATCCACCTAGGAGTTCACTTATACCAATAAAACGAATTAGACTTACGGGTGATGAGGCAACCCATGGTAGTGATACAGCTAATTCTTCTATTGGCTGGGTGGCTTTCATAACACCTGCCATTATAAACATAACAGCTAATAATCCTTGGGCAATCCATAATCCTATATTCAATGCCTTGTTGTTCTTTTGTTGGGTCATTTTAATTTCTGTATTGGTTTTCAGCAAATGTCATAGGTTTTAATAGCCTATGCATTGATGTACATCAAGAAATTATATTAGCCGTTTTTTTGGGAAAGTTGATGCCTAACACGACTTAAAGCTTCAGGTGTAATTCCTAAGTATGAGGCGATCATTTTTAAAGGAACTCTTTGTGTAACATTTGGATAGGTTGTAATAAAATGCTCATATCTTTCTTTTGCATTGGAACTCATTAACATGATAATTCTATTTTGCATTACCCTTAATCGTTTAGCCAAAGCTTTTAAATCGGGACTTGATTTTAGTAACTCTTCTTTGGTGGTTATGTTGATTATTGAGTTTTCAATGGCATCTATAAATAGTTGGCAAGGTTCATTTAGTTGACAATTGTCCGCTACTATCCAATTCTCTGGTCCAAACATGTAAATATGCTCTTTTCCTTTACCATCAATAGTGTAGCTGCGTAGTAAACCGCTCTCAACTAGGTATACTTTGGAGCTTAAATCTCCTTTACGCTGTAGAACTGTTCCTTTTTTTACGTGTACTTTCTTCAATTCTTAAAGTTTATTCTAAGAGGATATGTAAAACCACGATTACTAAAGTAATTAAATTTCTTTGCGCTAAAAATTAAATGCTACAACTGAAATCTAATCCAAACTATTATTCTTTTATTTCTGTATATCCTGGTAATCCGTGTAGGCATTTTATAATTTGATTTCCACCTGGTTCACCTGCATGATAATGATACCCTCTAATATCATCAAAATGTCCGCCGCATTCATCCAAATCGCTAGGCTTATTTCCGTTTTCATCCTCTAGCGCATAAATACCGAAACCGTCAATTGCATAACCCAACAGGGGTGCGTGAATATCTGTTTGTTCAACTTCCTTAGTTGATCCCGTGACGGCATGATAGTGGTAACCGCCATGCGGATTTACATGCCCGCCATGATCATCTAGAGGTGCAATGGTATGTGCTGCCAATATAGCGTGAGTAGGCGCAGGTGGATCATAGTTTACGCCGTTAAAAGCTATTCCTATTCCTCCTCGACCAAAATTTTGAACCGATTTTAAATAAGTTGGTGTTGCGGGTATAACAAAAGTTGTCACTTGGTCTTTAAAGTACTCCGGTAAGCACTCCACACAATAGTTGTGGTAATCTTCATCTACTTCTGGTTTGGCGGCGGCTAAGCAAGCTTCTTCAGTTTCAGTAACTTTTATTGTGCCGTCCTCTCTGTAAAGCAACCATTTGTCATCACTATAAAATTCGTCTAGATTGGCAATAAAGTGTCCTGATACATCGTAAACTTTATCATCTTTGAACCAAATTCCAGCTTTCTCCATTCCATCGCTTATATGCCTTGGGCACCAGGGACCCATTTGATGCTCCGTTGCCTGAGAGTGGGTTTTAATGATATAGCATAAGGTTTCAATACCATTAAGTTCCACTGTTTTCTCTTGAATTTCGCCAATAATATTTTCGGTTATAAAATAATTTGTGTTAACAGGTACTACCTTTGCGGAAGTTTCAATTTCATTTGATAAATCAGCATTGCTTTCTTCTTGCCTAGGAGGTCTATTCTCTCGGGTTTTTTCTGCTTTGTCAAGTTCTTCAAGCGAGATGAAATTATCGCTATCACTGTCTATGTTTTCAAAGTCATTGGCAATTGGTCCTTTAACTTCATCCATAGATAATTTTCCATCTTTATCGGCATCCATTTCTGAAATTAACTGAGAAGAAGTTGGTCTTTCGCCATCCGGTTGCTGTCGTTCTTTATTTTCTTGATTTGTTTTGCAAGAAAATATGAGAGTAAGGGCGAACATTGTAAGTACTATTTTCTTCATCTATTTGCTTAATTTAATGTATGTATTTAGAGGTCACAATACGTATTACCTAGTAGGAAGATAAGGTTTTTTAATGTGCTACAATATGGGTGAGGTGTTTTAAAGAAAATAGCTATGCTAACAAGGATGATGTTTTAGGTGAGCATTTTCTAAATGCTACTCATGTAATATTTACAGGGATTTTAAAAGTCCGCCATCAATAGGGATATTGGTACCGGTAATATATGCCGCCTCATTAGATGCTAAAAATGCTACCAGATAACCATATTCTTCTGGATCTCCAATTCGTTTTACGGCTACCCTTGATTCCATTTCTTTAAGAACTTCACTTTGATCAATACCAAGCTGCTCCGCTTTTTTAGCGTTTAACTGTGCAATCCGGTTGGTGTTGAAGTATCCTGTTAATACACTATTTACCGTAATATGATGTTTGCCAACATCTGTAGCCAAGGTTTTTGCCCAAGTGACAACCGCTGCTCTTATGGAGTTGGACAATGCCAGGTATGCCAAAGGTTCTTTTACAGAAACTGAAGCCACATTGATAACCCGCCCCCAATTATTGCTCCTCATTGATTTCAAAGCCAATTCCGTTGTATAAACCACGGTTTTGAATAATAGGTCAAAGGCACTTTGGTAATCGTCAATATTTTTTTCGGTAGCACTTCCGGCGGCAGGTCCTTGGGTATTGTTTACCAATATATCAACCGTATTGTTCTCAAAATAAGTGCTAATTACTTTTTTGTAATCTTTAAAATTATTGAAATCTACCGCAAGATATTGGTGCTGTTGTCCTTGGTCTGTAGGTAGTTGTGTAACTATGTGGTGTAATTTTTCTTCGCTGTGAGACATTAAGGTAACACTCGCGCCGCTAGCTGCCAACTGTTGTGCAATAGCTTTGCCAATACCGGCACTGCTACCACCAACTAAAGCTTTTTTATGTTTTAGGGATATGTTCATTGGAATTCAAAAATGAGTGGATTATCAACGATATTCTTCTCTTGTAGGGCAAAAAATATCCATTAATTTACAGTTTGTCAATGCCTTGCCACTGTGGAGTTTATTTGGGGGTATTATTACAATATCGCCAGGGTGGTAGACTTTTGTGTCGCCCTCTAATGTAAACTGAAATTCACCTTCCATAACATGCATAATTTGCTCGTTCATATGAGAATGACTGGTTACTTCGGCTCCTTTTTTAACCTCCCAAAATGCCATGCTTATTTGGTCTGTATGGATTAATTTACCATGAAATCCTGGCATTATTTCTACAGGTTTGATATCTGCAAGGTTTAGATTCATAATTTAAGTTTTAAGCACTTAAAGATACATGAATCAATTTCAATTGTAAATGTTGGAATTGAAAAATTGGATCAGATTTTAATTAAGACTATTGGGTATAGTCCCATCCTATAACCACAAATTCGCATCTTCTGTTCCATTCATGATCTTCTTCTGAGCACGCGCTTTCAGTGGCGCAAACCACAATGGGTTTTGATTCGCCGTAACCTTTAGATACTATCCTGGCAGATGCAATACCATTTTTAACTAAATAATCCCTTGCAGAATCTGCGCGTTTTTGAGATAGGTCTTTATTGTATGTGCTATTTCCCCTAATATCTGTATGTGTGCCAATTTCAATTATAATGCCTGGGTTTTCTTTCATTACTTCAATCACCGTCTGTAAGCGTTCTCTAGATTCTCTTCTTAAATACCAAAGACTATAATCAAAATGAATTTCTTCTGTTTTTATAATTGTTCGGTCGGTTTCTTTGACCAATGCTTCTTCGGTCTTTATGGCATCTTCAATTTTCTTCACCAAGGCTTTTTCTGTTTTTGCTTTTTCAATGATTCTCTCTTGCTCCAAGCGTTCAGCTTCTTCCTTGGCTTGTTTTTCTGCCATTAACTGGGCTTTTTTCTCATCTTCTAATTTTTTGATTGCTAATTGTTCCGCACGTAATTTTTCAGCTTCTTGTTTCTTTTGCAAAGCCAAAGCGGCTGCCTTTTGCTTTTCATGAACGGAGTAAAGATCCATTGATGCATCATGTTCGGCATTTCTTTTCTTTGAACTACGAATATTTTTTGAATTACCTTCATATTCAGCTTTCGAAGCTTTTACGGTATACATGGCCTCACAGTCAATATTGAATTTGAACGCACCGTCCTCTGCTGTAATGCGGGATTCAATGATCTGATTTTCGCTATCCAATAAATCAACGGTAACATCCATTAAAGGCTGTAGGGTAGTGCGGTCGGTTATAATGCCCGTAATAAATTGCTGGCAGTCGGCTATCTTTAATTCTTTGGTTTCTTTAAAACTATAGATGTCATCGCTTCCTTTACCTGTGGGTCTATTGCTCGCAAAATAGCCAGAATTGCCATCACTGTTCAAAACATATGCAAAATCATCATAACCACTATTTACGGGTAAGCCTAAGTTGTCAGGTTTTTGAAAAATACCCTTTTCGTTTGTTGATACAAATACATCTAAAAGCCCAAAACCCGGGTGTCCGTTAGATGAAAAGTAGAGGGTGCCATCACTGGCAATAAAGGGAAACTGTTCTTTCTTATCCGTATTAATAATACTGCCTAAATTAACTGGTGTGCTAAAGGAATTATCATCCTGCAGATTCACTACGTAAATATCAAAAGAACCATAACCGCCAGGTCTGTCCGAAGAGAAATATAACTTGGAACCTTCTTTATTAATAGCAGGGTGTTCATTTGAAAAGTCATCACTGTTAAAAGGTAATTCAGTAATATTTTTCCATTCCCCGTCCAATAATTGAGCACTGTAGATCTTTAAATTTGAAACCTTTTCATCATCTGTTTTTCGTTTTCCATTCTTATAATTGTTGCGGGTAAAGTACATGGTTTTTCCATCAGGAGTGACAGTAAAAGATCCTTCATGTAATTTGGTATTTATCGTATTGGATAAACTTATACTAATACTATCCCCTAAATGTTCCTTGTCAATGGCATGGGTGTAGATATCCAAATAATTTTGATTATTCCACCTATAGGTTTTTTGATTGTTTTTTTTCTGTGTTGCGGTATACCAAATAGCATTGCCGATTTGCATAGCCCCAAATTCTGAGGTCGTAGTATTGAAATTACTGTTTTCAATGGCAAAGCGATCACCAATGGCACTTACATTTTCTAGATACGCAATATCTTGTTTTAACTTATCTAGATGTTCTAGCTTGCTTTCTTTGGTGTAAAAATCGGTCAGAACATTATTTGCTTCTTCATATTCGCCAATAGCCTTCAATGACTGGCTCAGCTTAAAATAATACTGTTCGTTAACCTTATCACCATAATTTGAAATTAAGTAACGGTACCAACGTGCCGCAGCCTTAAGGTCAAAGGTATGGTAGTAGCTATCTGCCAAATTTTTAATAACCTCACTATTTTTATTATTGGGCAGTGCAGCTTCGTACAAGGAAATGGCATCTGCGTAGTGGGCTTTGGTAAACAGATCATTGGCACGTTTTAAGTCTTGTTGAGACCAAGCTGTTTGAAAAATGCCGATACAAATGATGAGGTATAATTGTATTTTTTTCATATTAGTAGAATCTAGGAGATTTATCATAGCCCTTTTTAAGTCCCCAAAGGTCTAAGTTGAACAATACAAATATTTCATGTGAGCCATTATTGAATGCCCCTAAATTTGATAAGGTATAGTCATAAGCATAACCTATACGTAGTGAGGGTATTATGGAAATATTGAACATGGCACTTACCGAGTCATCTGTTCTATAAGAAATTCCTCCTTCTAAACGGTTATTGAACAGCGCGTTGAACGAAAAATCTGCTGTTACAGGTGCGCCGGATACCATTTTTGTTAAAATAGATGGTTTTAATTTTAAATTGGAATTTACGTCAAACACATAACCGGCCATTCCAAAAAGATGAATGGCTTCTGCGCCTAAACGTGTAATACCATCTTTATTTTCAATATGTTTAGATGTCAGTAAATTGGGTATGGACAGACCGGCATAAAACTTGTCACGATTATAAAAAGCTCCAATGCCAATATTAGGGTAGGTGTTATTAAGGTTTTCATTGAATGCTGGATCATCTTGTACTTCTGGTAACCTAAAGCCATTGAAATTGGTTTCAAATGTGGTAATACCTCCTTTTAATCCTAAGCTTAAATTGCTCTTTTCATCGAGTTTCAAAATGTAGGCAAAATCTACATAGATATTGTTTTCCTTTAAAGATCCGTCTCCTATATCATCTGATATTATAGAGGTGCCCATTTCAATTTTTTTGGATAGCGGTGCATGGGCAAAGAAGGTTAGGGTTTGTGGTGCGCCTACCGCATTTTCCCATTGGGTCCTGTATAACGTACCAACATTCAGCATTCCTGGTTCATTGGTGGTGTATGCAGGGTTTACCACGTTCATGTTGTACATGTACTGGGTATACTGTGGGTCTTGTTGACCTTGCAGTTTTATTAAGAACAGAAGCATAACTATGCAGATGCCCCAAGTTGTGTTTGTAATTTTTTTGTGCATGGGTTATCTGTTTAAGTATAGACGCCCTTGAATAGGTGCGGCATTACCTTTGTTATAGTTAATAATGTAGAAATATACCCCGTTAGGTGCTGTTGACGATCCGTTGCTACCATCCCAGGCAGGATTGGAAATATCACCTTTAAATAATGTGGAGCCGTACCTGTTCAATATTTCTAATGTGAAATTGGGGAATATGGTTTCTATATTAGGAATAAAGAAAGTATCGTTTTTGCCATCGGCATTCGGTGAGAATCCGTCCGGGATGAAAAAATCATAATTTTCGGGGTCACAATCACTGAAACCTATGGTAACTGGAACCCTTGTTGCAGCAGAGCATCCGGTAAGTGGATCATAATTTTCTGCGTAGTACGTGGTATTTTCTAGTAACAAGTCGTCATCTTGTAGTGGCGAACCGCCGTTTTCGGTAATAAACCAACGTACTTCATAGTCGGCTTCATTTTCTAATGATCTTAAGTCTGTTAAGGTCGGATTATCCAGTCCACAGACCTGTAACATATCTGAAGTTAAAGATGTTGGGGTAACAGTAATCACTGTAGGGATTATTTCTAAACGATCGGAACTGTTACAACCGTTACTGTTAGTTGCTACAAAGTAAGATTGATTGTCAACCAAAATTGTTGATGCTGCTAATTCACTTCCACCGGTAGCGGCATCAAACCAAGTAATAGAACTACCTGCGGTAATATCAATAGATATGTTGGAAAGGGTCGCATTCGTTTCCGCACAAAAAAGCGGATTAACCGTACTTGCCGTTGGGGCATCGGGATTACTAAAGCTTACCGTAATTTGAACCCGATCGGTACCTTCGCAATTGGTGAGTGGATCACTATTGGTCACATAATAATCTTCACCATCTACCAGTGCCGTGGAAATGGGCAGAATATTATTGTCCGTTTCGGTATCATAGAACAATACATCTCCATCTGCTATAACCTCAATATCTATTAATGTAGCTCCATCAGGATATTCGCTAATGCAAAATATCTGGTTGGCAACGGCTTGTGGGGCACCTGGAACACCTCCGCGGGAAAAATTTTCGGTCTCTTCGAACTCAAAGTCCAATCGGCAAGGGGTGGTATCGTTTTGGATACTGCGTACACTTGCGGTATAATTACCGGTAGGTAAGGCATCAACGTCTATTTGATAGGCGGCAGTACCACCTGTAAAGTTGATCGTATTCGTGGTTAGTACGGTGTTGGAACCTAATTCGGTAACATCATAGGTTATCGTATATGTACCATTGGGTAGCGTAGGTGCATCTACCAAAACATCTATTTGTGTTGCATCACAACTGTTATCTACAATGAGGTCTAGTTGAATGGCGTTGGGTAAAGGGGTAACTGTAAAAGTATCTACCAATGGGCAACTTGTTGCATAAATGCCTGAAATAGTAGGTCTAATAGTGTATTCCCCGTCCAAAGTGAAATTACTCTCAGGCACTATAAATGAAGCATTACCATTGGTGAATTCAAGCTCAAATGTTGGAGAACTTGTGGTACTTCCATCAGGAGTTGTCAATGCGTACGTCGTAGAGAAGTTGCCAGTTGCAAAATTGCCGTCTGCATCAAGAATTTCAATAATTTGAATGGTATTTTCTGTCTGTATGCATATATTTTCAGCAGTAATATCTGAACTTGTTACTAAAAAAGTGGTAGGTGGTACTATAACTCTTGGGCAAACATCTCGGGGAGGCGTTACACTTCTTATACCAATAACTTCTAAGGAAACCTCTTCATTTAAAGGCACCAAACCTTGGTCAATTACAAAACTTCCATTGCCGTCAATCAAAGTTGTTGGCGATTCACCTACGTCATTGTTAACGAGATACTGTAGTATAAAATCGCCATTGTGTAAAAGCGTATTGTCATAAGCTAGTTCAACAACATAGCTTTCCCCTACACAGATATCATCGGCAGCAATAGTGCCATCTAATATTGGTAATATTCTTATGCTTACTTCAGACACTCTTTTTTCACAAACCGGATGGCTGGGGAAAACGGTGTAATTGAAGGTAAAATCTCCATACCCAAAATTGTTATATATTTCTTCAATATTAATGATAGTATCATTAAGGTCACTTAATTGGTTGGTTCCATTTTCTGTCCAGGTACCGTTAGGGTCTTCGCCTATTAAATGTTCGCTAAGATCAAATGCGGCGTAAGCCGATAGATCATCTCCTGCACAAAAGGTTAGAACGGGAGCCGTACCTGCATTTGGCGGTGGATGCACCTCTAATATTACTGTTGAGGTTCTTCCTGAACAACCATTTACATCAGGTACCGTATACGTAAAATTGTATATTCCGGGTCCTGCTTCTCTTGCATTGAAAAAATTTTCATTTAATTGACCGGTAAAAGTTGCTGGGTCTTCTTCCCACAAGCCATTAAAATCTTGTACTTTACCGTCTACATTACTGCCTAAAAAACCATGTAAGTTTACACTACTGTCATCACCACACGCATTAGCGCTACCATCTATATTATCTTCGCCGGGGTATCCTCCAAGAACTATGGTTAACGTTGCACTTTGGTTACAATCCGCATTGGTGTAAACAAAAGAATGGGTGCCATAATTATTAATTCGCCAAAGGTCTACGATACCCGTATTTTGGTTTAGGGCATAAAAATTTTCGGGGTTGTTGGTTGCCCATGTACCACCAGAAGTAGGTGTGCCACCTAATCTAGAAAATAAATCAAAATTACGATTAGCAACGTCAGCGTCTTTCTCACAAACTTCAACAGTTGCATTTTCACCGGCGCATTGAGCTTGAACTTGGCTTAGAATGCCGGTCAAGAAAAACAGAAATGTTAAGAGCTTGAATTTTAGGTTATTCATTCACAGGGGGTTGGTTGCTGAATATGTTTTTGATAACTGCTAAGGTATTTTTGTTCACATATGTAGGAAATTATTTGTTGTAAAACACTTAAAATGTAAGGTGAATACTACTAAAATTGTTAGAAAGTGTTAAAATTATGTGTATTTCATCGATATGTAATTACACTTTTTACATGTAACCATTGGCCTTAGCTTATAGGTATTCCATAGATTTAATTGGACAATACGTATCTTTGCCACCTAAAATTTAGGAATGCGAATACATTTTATTGCGATAGGAGGAAGTGCCATGCATAACTTAGCGTTGGCCTTGAAACATAAAGGATACATTATTACAGGAAGTGATGATGTTATTTATGAACCTTCTAAATCTAGATTGGAAGCCAAGGGATTATTACCTGATGAATTTGGTTGGTTTCCTGAAAAAATCACTATGGATCTAGATGCAATTGTACTTGGTATGCATGCAAAAGCAGATAATCCTGAATTGTTGAAAGCCCAAGATTTAGGAATTACTATTTATTCTTATCCTGAATTTTTATATGAACAATCAAAAAATAAAACTAGGGTAGTAATTGGTGGTAGTCATGGTAAAACCACCATTACCTCAATGATCTTGCATGTACTTAATTTTCATGATATTGATGTGGATTATATGGTAGGTGCACAATTAGATGGTTTTGATCGCATGGTGCATTTAACAGAGGATAATGATTTTATTGTTTTAGAAGGCGATGAATATCTGTCATCTCCAATAGATAGGCGACCTAAATTTCATCTGTATCAACCTAATATTGCCTTACTAAGTGGAATTGCCTGGGATCATATTAATGTATTTCCAACTTTTGAAAATTATGTAGAGCAGTTTAAAATATTTGTAGATAGTATTGTAAACGGTGGTTCTATTACTTACAATGTTGAAGATGATACTGTAAAAGATGTAGTAGAGTCCTCTGAAAATGCCATTAGAAAATTACCATATTCCACACCAGAATATACTGTAGAAGACGGAGAAACCCTTTTAGAAACTAATGAGGGACCAATGCCAATTGAGGTTTTTGGTAAACATAATTTAAGCAACTTAGCGGGGGCAAAATGGATATGCCAGAATATGGGAGTAGATGAGGAAGATTTTTATGAGGCCATAGCTACATTTAAAGGCGCATCTAAAAGATTGGAAAAAATTGCAGAAGGAGCAACCAGTATTGCGTATAAAGATTTTGCACATTCACCAAGTAAAGTTGCGGCAACTACCAGAGCAGTTAAAGAACAATACCCAAATAGAAAACTGGCAGCTTGTTTGGAGTTACATACTTACAGCAGTTTTAATCCAGAATTTTTAAAGGAATATAAGGGCGCCTTAGATGCTGCAGATGAAGCGGTCATTTTCTTCTTGCCAGAATCTGTGGCCATAAAGAAATTAGAGGCGGTGACCGCTGATCAAATATCAGAAGCATTTCAACGCAACGATTTAAAAATCTTTACAGACGCCAATTCATTTCATGATTATTTAGAAACACAATCTTACAAGGATACTACGCTGTTATTAATGAGTTCAGGTAATTATGGCGGATTCGATTTAAACAAATTGCACGGGTTGTTGAGTTAAGGAGGAAGTACAAAGTCTTTTTTTGAGATTGAAATTGAACTTGATTTTTGAACTTGAACTTGAGTTTTTTCAACAACCAAGTTATACTCCAAACTGCTTTAAATGATGGTCAAGGTGTTTGTATTGAACTTGACCCCACTGTTCTTTTGTAAAAGTACCAAAAGCTGGGTGTGGGTGCCATTCTTCTCTGTCTCTTACGGCATAAAAATCGCTCACCAATTTTTTTAATAGTTTATGCTCCGTTTCAAAGTCTTTATCTTCCTTAGCTTTTAATTGTGGAGCTGTAGGCATATTTTTTCTCCACGGTTTGTCATTGTACAATGATTTTTTGAAGAAAGTTTTTATGAACCAATTTCCTTTTGAATTGTTAGGTTTGTTTTTAATAGCCAATTGTAGAGGGTATTGACAGTGCCAACACATTTGACCAACACTCATTTTACCCCATCCTTTTTCTGAGTTTAGGGTTAGAAGATCAATTCTTTGATTGATTTCTTCGTAAGCCTCTTTTGTTAATAATGATTTCATGATTTTAATTTGATGTATAAATTTAGCATAAAATAATTTGTTCTGTATCTTTAGCCAATGCAGGATAAATCCGTTTCGTTCTCCATAAAAAATTGGTCAGATGATGATAAGCCAAGAGAAAAGCTGGTCAACAAAGGCCGTGCTGTTTTGTCCGATGCAGAATTGATCGCTATTTTGATAGGTTCGGGTAGTAGATCAGAAAGCGCAGTTGAGCTTTCAAAACGTATTTTGGCATCGGTGGATAACAATTTAAATGAATTGGGTAGATTGTCCATTAAGCAGTTAATGGCTTTCAAAGGTATTGGCGAAGCCAAAGCAGTAAGCATTGCGGCAGCTTTAGAGGTGGGTAGAAGAAGAAGAGGTGAAGATGCTCCTAAAATTGAGAAAATAGGTAGTAGTAAAGACGCTTACCATATTTTACATCCCATGTTGGGAGAATTGGAACATGAAGAATTCTGGATTCTTTTTCTCAACAATTCCAATAAAGTGTTACATAAGGCTCAATTGAGTAAAGGTGGTATAACAGGTACCCTTGTAGATGTGAGAATTGTAATGAAACAGGCGTTAGAGTTAGGTGCGGTTGCTATAATATTAGCGCATAACCACCCATCGGGCACTTTAAGACCTAGTGCAGCAGATAAACAGATTACCCAAAAGATTAAAACGGCCAGTGAAACTTTAGATATTAAAGTGTTAGACCATTTGATCATTACCCAAAAAAGTTACTATAGCTTTGCAGATGAAAATATGCTATAAATGTTATTGATCTACACACATAAAATAACACCGCGCCTTACCTATGTTATGAGGCATATCTTTGTGGTTATTTTGGGGATTGAGATTGATTTCACCACCAAAGTCGAAGATTTTATTAAACATACGGGGGCAAAAATCACGTATACAAAACAGCCCTTACAGAATGAATTTTTTGTTCGTAGTAATGAATTGTTGTTTGAGCAAGGCATTAACGATGTTCAATTGAACATTGGTGATTGGGAAGGTACACCTTGCTTTTTTCAGACGGGTGATAAAAGTACTTTACCTTTCGATATTTTTGCTGCCAGTTTTTTTATGCTTTCTAGGTATGAAGAGTATTTGCCACACGTAAAGGATATTCATGGCAGATTTTCTCCAAAAGATAGTGTAGCCTACCAGAATGGTTTTCTTTTAAAACCAGTTGTTGATATTTGGGCCTATAAATTATTAGAAGCACTAAAGGAACGCTTTGAAGATTTGGAATTTAAACACAAATCTTATGACTTTATATCCGTTATAGATGTAGCTACATCACATTGTTATGCAAACCGGGGCGTCGTACGTGGTTTGGTGGGTATGTTGATGGATTTGGGGACGTTGAAATTTAAACGTGTTTACGAGCGTATTGCAGTAGGATTGAACAGACAAAAAGATCCTTATGACAATTATGCAGAGCTCATAGATTTACATAAAAGATATAAGGTAAAATGTAATTTCTTTTTTCAATTTGCAGATTATTCCAAGTACGATAAAAATGTTTCTACCAATAGTATAAAATTTAAGTCGCTTATAAAGTATGTGGCAGATTATGTGCCCGTTTCCATGGCGGCGAGTTATAGTTCATTTTCGGATTTAGAGCTATTGAAGAAAGAAAAGGCAAATTTGGAAGAGGTCATAAATAGACCAGTGAACAATTCTAAAATGAGATATAATAGGGTAGATGTACCACAAACCTATCGTAATTTAATTGCAGCCGAGTTTACAAATGATTATACCATGGGGTATACCTTTGAACTTGGGTTTAGGGCCGGAACGTGCACGGCATTTCAGTTTTATGATATACCATTAGAGGTAAAGCAGCCAATAAAAGTACATCCGTTTGCTATACATGATATTTCATTATCAAAAATTAAAAAGGACAACGATGTTTTAAGTCAGGTAAAAGCTTTGACTAATGAGGTACGTAAAGTAAATGGTACGCTTATTACTATGTTCTCTAATGAGGTCTTAGGCAATAAAGAAGATAGGGACTGGATGTCTTTATATGCCGAAATAATCAAACAACAATATGTTCCACAATAAGGTTACCAATGTTTTCTTTGATCTAGATCATACCCTTTGGGATTTTGACAAGAACTCTGCAAATACATTTCAGAAAATTTTTAACGAGCAAAATATCGATATAGAACTGCATGATTTTTTAGCAGTTTATGTACCTGCTAATCTCAAGTTTTGGAGACTTTTCCGTGAAGAGAAGATAACCAAAGCAGAATTACGCTACCAAAGATTAAAATCTGTTTTCGATGAATTGGATTACCCGGCTTCTGATGAGGTCATTCATTTATTATCCGAAGAATACATTAATCACCTGTCTTCATTTAATGCTTTGTTTCCTAATACTATTGAGGTATTGAACTATTTACGACCTAAGTATAAGCTACATATCATTACCAATGGTTTTCAAGAGGTACAAGAAAGGAAACTAAGAAATTCTGGGATTTATGATTTTTTTGACCAAATTATAGATTCTGAGATGGCGGGAGTCAAAAAACCAAACCCTATCATTTTCAATTTAGCTTTAAAAAAGGCAGGTGCCACACCAGAATGTTCAATTATGATCGGAGATAGTCTAGAGGCGGATATCATGGGTGCAAAAGCTTTAGGTTTTTATACCATTCATTTTAATGCGCATAAAGAAAAAAAGCATGATCTGTCACCTATTATTTATGATTTGGAAGAAATAAAATCGTTATTATAGAGTTACTAATAGTACAGATTCCTGTCTTATTTAAAACTTCGTAGAGTCGATGAAAGGGTTACGCACTATTTATATGCTATTATTAGGTTTCCTAATACTAACCTCTTGTTCTGAAAATCAAGACTTTGATCAAATAGATGAGCTGGCCATTGTTCCTAGTTATGAAGCTAGTATTTTTTACGTTAAGGCTCAAGAGACTTTGATCAATAGAGTATCCGGACTCAATTTTTTTACCCAAGATTTTAATTTTGATGCGTTTGAAGAACCTTTTTTTACTGAGAGGGTAATATCCGGTGTGTTAACCTATGAGCTGGAAAATACAACAAGTAAACCTATTGAAATAAGACTTGAATTTTTAGATGTAAATGAAAATGTTATAGATACCGAAGTGTTTAGTATGGATCCGGCACCAACTTCTGTTTTAAGCAGAGATGTGGCATACGGCCCAACAGGTAAAAGTTTGGATATCATTAGAACAACATCTAAAATAAGATTGACCGCTGTTAATTTAGGGGATAATAGCAGTGAATCCGATATTCCAGACTCGGCAATAGAGCTTCGTTCTAGTGCACAATTTACATTAGAACTGCAATGAGATTCAACCATTGCCTTTTTGTTATTGCTATTTGTTTTGTAGTGGGTGTCAGAGCTCAAAATAAACAACTGCTCTATGATTTTAACGAAATACCTCAATCACTTTCCTTAAACCCTGGTGTTGAATCAGATTTTAAATGGTTTGCAGGTGTACCCTTGCTATCCGGTATTTCCGGTAATTTTGGGTCTAACGGTATTTCTGTTCATGACCTCTTTGCAGATGATGGTTTGGACATTAATGTAAAATTTAGGGAGCGTGCCTTAAATAGTCTTGGTCCAAGAGATGAGTTTAGCACAACAGTTCAATTAGAATATCTTACGGGTGGTTTTAGAGGTAGGAATCCTAATTACTTCTATTCTTTTGGAGGGTATTTGGAAATGGATAATATTACTTACTGGCCCCAAGACTACGCTTTTTTAGTTTTTGACGGCAATGCAGGGCAGCTAGGGAGACGTTATAATTTAGGAGACCTAAAAACCCGTGGGTCTTTGGTAAACGTTTTACATTTTGGGATAAACAAAAAGGTAGACCGTTATTTAACCATAGGTGCTAGGGGAAAAATTTATTCTGGTATTGTGGATTACAGTTCAACGCGTAACAGTGGATCCTTAAGAAACATAGAAGGTCAGAATAATATTATATCATCAACCTTAAATGCCGATCTGCTTTTACAGACCTCTGGTTTTCAAGATTTGGATAATGCAAGCGATGATGATTTACTTACCAATGAAATTATAAATAGGGCGCTTTTTGGTGGAGACTTAGGTATAGGAATGGATGTTGGGTTTACTTACCATTTGAGTGAAAGAACTACGGTAACAGGTAGTTTGTTAGATCTAGGTTTTATATACCATTCTAGTGATCCTAAAAGTTACAGTTTAGAAGGAAATACAACTGTTGAAGGTATAGAGATAGATGTTTTAGAAAATTTTGCCAGTCTGGATAGGGATTTTTGGCAAGATTTGGTAGATGAAGTTGAAGCTGCTGTGCCATTTGATACAAATACTAAAAACTATATCACTTTTAGACCTACAAAGCTATATGCTTCTATTAGAAATGATTTTGGAGAACCTGTTGGCAATAGTGGACTGCAGAATTGTGATTGTACGGCGGGATCTCCTGGTGGAGGAGAATTGAGAACAAAGTATAGAAATTCTTTTGGGGGACAATTCTATATGATCAATAGGCCAAGGGGACCACAAATGGCTTTAACTGGGTTTTATACACGTAGAATAGGTAATATTTTGGCATTTAAAGGTACTTATACTGTAGATAAATTTAGTTATACCAATTTAGGGTTAGGGATGAATCTACAGGCCGGACCCGTTAATTTTTACATAATGGCAGACAACTTATTATCTTATAATAATGTAGCCGATAGTAACTATGCCTCTTTTCAGTTCGGTTTAAATATCATTTCATGGGGTAGTGGAAAATAGTACATCTTCTTACCTCTATTTTATTTTTTTGGCATGCTTTTTTCATATATTACATTGAATTTAAATTTTATGTCGTTTTGAAAACAGTTATTACAATTCTTCTTACATTCATTGGGTATGCAACTTTTGCCCAAGCAAACTTGGACGATTACAAATATATTATTGTTCCAAAAAAGTTTGATGCTTTCAAGAACATGAACGAGCATCAAACAAGTACCTTGATAAAATACCTTTTTACGGGTAAAGGTTTTACCACGGTATATGACGATCAATTACCGGAAGATTTAAAATTCAACAGATGTTTAGGTGTAATTGCTGATCTTCAAGATGATAGTACTATGTTTTCTACCAAAACGATTATCAATTTGATTGATTGTAATGACAACATTGTGTACAGTAGTATGCAGGGCATTAGTAAAGAAAAGCAATATAAAGTAGCCTACAATGAAGCTATTAGGGAATCTATGCGTTCATTTAATGGAATGAATTATTCATACAGTGGTAAAAATGAAAAGAATGAGGCTATTACGGTTAGTTACAAAAATGATGTTAAAAAGTTGGACCCATCTTCTGCAAAAAAGGTAATAGAAGCAGAAAAAGAAATGGCAGATATACCGGTTAAAAAAGAAGCTACCGTTGTTTCAGAAGAAACCGAGAAAACACAGTATTATAAAGATCGTACTCCCGTAGCATCTAATATTAAAAAGGCGGAAATGGATAAGCCGGCTCTTAACGGTTTAGAGGTTAATAAGTCTGTAATTAAAGATATTTGGTATGCGCAAGCTACTGAAACAGGATATCAATTGGTAGATAGTTCGCCTAAAGTGAGAATGAATTTAATGAACAGTTCTGCGGAAAATGTTTTTATGGCAAAGACCGATTCTAAGAATGGTATGGTTTACCAAAAAGATGGTACTTGGGTTTTTGAATATTATGAAAACGATACTTTGGTTAAAGAAGAACTGAATATTAAGTTCTAAAAATCATACTTGTCTTTCCATCTGTTCTTTAGAAAATCGCTAAGGTTTTTTTCTCTCGCATTGTTACCAGGTTTGTAAAATGTAGTACCGGTAATTTCATCCGGTAAAAATTCTGCATTTACAAAGTTGTTCTGGTAATCATGGGCATATTTATATTCTTGACCATAACCAAGATCTTTCATTAGCTTTGTAGGTGCATTTCTTAAAGGTAGAGGAACAGAAAGGTTACCTGTTTGCTTAACTGCCTGTTGAGCTTTGCCTATTGCCATATAACTGGCATTACTCTTTGCCGACGTAGCTAAATAGATAGCGCATTGGCTAAGTATTATACGTGCTTCTGGATAACCTATAGTTGTTACCGCCTGAAAAGTGGTGTTCGCCATGACCAAAGCCGTAGGGTTTGCCAAACCAATATCCTCAGAGGCAGAGATGAGCATTCTACGCGCAATGAATTTAATATCTTCACCACCTTCTATCATACGAGCCAACCAATATACTGCTCCATTAGGGTCACTACCGCGTATAGATTTAATAAATGCAGAAACAATATCATAATGTTGCTCTCCTGTCTTATCGTATAGTACGGTGTTTTTCTGAACCTTGGAAAGTACCAATTCATCGGTGATAACAACGGTGTCGCTTTCTTCAGAATTAACTACCAATTCAAAAACATTTAATAGTTTTCTGCCATCGCCTCCAGATATTCGTAATAAAGCTTCGGTTTCCTTAAGATCTATTTTTTTAGACTTTAATATCGAATCCTTCTCCATTGCCCTTTTGATAAGGTTTTCCAAGTCGGTTTTTCCAAAGGCATTTAAAATATATACTTGGCAACGAGAGAGTAAAGCGGGTATTACTTCAAAACTAGGATTTTCGGTAGTTGCACCAATTAATGTGACCCAACCTTTTTCTACGGCCGCTAAAAGTGAATCCTGTTGAGACTTACTAAAACGGTGTATCTCATCAATAAACAAAATCGGATTTTTTGCAGTAAACAGACCACCCGCTTGTTTAGCTTTATCTATAACTTCGCGTATGTCCTTAACTCCGCTATTAATAGCACTAAGAACATAAAAAGGTCTTTTGCTTTCTTCCGCTATAATATTGGCCAAAGTTGTTTTTCCTGTGCCAGGAGGTCCCCATAAAATTAAAGAGGGAATAATACCCTTCTTAATTTGATGCGTAAGCGAGCCTTTCACACCCACCAAATGGTGTTGACTAATATATTCGTCTAATGTTTTAGGGCGTACACGTTCGGCTAAAGGTTCGTTCATATTACAAAAATATGATAAACTTAAAAGAGATTATAAAGTTAATAGCCAATTGATCGTTAAGTAAGTATTGAAATGACAATATGACCAATTAGTATAGATTGGTAGTATAATTGTAATTTATATAATAAAAAGTAGCTTATGTCAGAAATGGCACATTTTAAGTTTTCCAATAATGTTGTTGCCGTACCACTTTTGGCAATGATTATGATATGGGCGGTATACTGGGTAGAACTTTCCTTAGGTGTTAATTTTAATGAACTTGGGGTAATGCCAAGAACATTAACCGGTTTACGTGGCATAGTATTTAGTCCGTTCATTCATGGGTCTCTAGAACATTTATATAACAATACCATACCCTTGGCAATATTGCTCTCGGCACTAATGTATTTTTATAGAAGTGTGGCTTGGAAAGTCATATTTTATGGCATTCTTTTATCTGGCTTTATGACTTGGGTCATAGGAAGAACATCTTATCATATTGGTGCAAGCGGACTAATTTATGTTTTAGCCAGTTTTATATTCTTTAAAGGAATTTTTAGCTCATACTTTAGACTTGTAGCACTTTCTTTAATTGTAGTCTTTATTTATGGTAGTATGCTTTGGTATATATTCCCGGTTAAAGAAGGTATGTCATGGGAAGGGCATTTAGCCGGTTTTATTACCGGTTTGTTTTTAGCGAAAGTAGTTAAAGCACATATTCCTAAAACAACTAAGTTTGATTGGGAAAAAGATGATTACAATGAAGATGACGACCTTTTTTTACAACATTTTGATGAAAATGGAAATTTTAGGGAGTTGCCAAAAGACGATGCTGAAGTCAATGAAGAAACATTGAAAATCAACTACATCTATAAAGATAACGTTGATAATAAAAGTAGTGAAGTATGAAAATTATAGACGCTGACGAACAGCTTCATATAAAAATACTGCACATGCCACGGACACATTTAGTGATCCAATTTCTCCTAATAAAGGAAGTTTGGCCTTATAATCTGAAGCCTTTAAAATTGATGGTGTAATACCACGGTCTTCCGCTCCCATTACTATGGCAATAGAATCTTTGAAGGGTACATCATATACGGAGTCATCTGTTTTTTCTGTAGCCGATACAACTTTTATTCCCGATGCTTGTAAATAAAACACAGCATCTTTTAAGTGGTCAACCTTTGCAATGGGAACTTTATAGGCAGCCCCGGCACTGGTCTTTATGGTATCTGCCGTAACAGGAGCAGCACCTTTCTTTTGAACGATAATACCATCAACACCGGTACATTCCGCTGTTCTAATAATAGCACCAAAATTGCGAACATCAGAAAGTTGGTCTAACAATAGAAATAGGGCAGGCCCCTCTTTTTCGCTTGCTTTTTCTACTAAATCTTCAAGGGTATGAAATGAAATAGGGGAGATATTGGCAACGGCACCTTGGTGATTGTTTTTGGTAAGTCTATTTAATTTTTCAACAGGTACGTAAACCATATTGATTTCATTACGTCGCAATAAACCTTCCAATTCTTTCATAAGATCTCCCTTAAGACCTTTTTGTAGAAATACCTTATCTATTTCCTCATTGGAGTTAACGGCTTCTATGATGGCTCTTAAGCCATAAATTTGAGTGGTTTTTTGCATGGAGCAAAGGTAAATAAAAACCGCCCAACTATTGTTGGGCGGTCATTAATCTTAAGATTTAAATTTTAACTGTTTAAATAGTCAAAAACTTTTATTAAATCTTGCTCGTTCTTAATATTTAGATTGTTCTCCTTTAAAAAGATTTTTAAATCTTCTCTTTTAGAGGCATCTATTAATTTTAAAAGCTTTTTATTTTTTTGAGGTATCTGATCAATTCTATTTACCCCATCTTTTTGAAAATAATATTCTGTAAATTTAGTAAACCTACTAGGAACTGCTGCTACAAATGAATTTTGTGCAGGTTGACCTTCGGTAAATTTAACAAGTGTTCTTTGGTACAGATCGTAAGTATTTCCTTTTTGTAGCAAGGTTAAATAGCCATTTATAGTTTCATTTTTTTCAGTAACAAAAGTTTTGAAACTTAAAGGTTTTGCATTGATAAGTAAACTAACTTCCTTGTCCTTAACTAAGGCTTTGTACGGTTCGTCTTCAGAAGAGGTTTTTTTAATTTCTATTTCTTCGTTCAAAGCATTGTACCTGTAATAAATATTACCAACAACTTCGTCATTATATTTTAAGATGGTTGGGGCAAACGTATTGGATGTGTAGGGTGTGCCTTGAAATTTATCCAAGTCTATTTCTCTTCTTTTTTGGTAGGCTTCATTAACTGGCCCTAAGAAGTTGGCTATAGCAGCACCAGCAGCCGCATTTTGACTAGCTCCTCCCATATTTGTTGGTACTTGACCAGAATATTGAGCTTGTAAAGTTGTACTAACTATTGCTGTAATAGCTAACATTAAAATTTTTCTCATGGTATGGTTGTTTAAGATGTTTAATTTAGATATTTTTTTTAAACATCTTATAATCAGTATGTTTAATTTTTTGTTAATTCGAAAGTTCTCAATTTATCGTTGTTTAAACCCGCAACAACTATCGTCTTTTCGTTGAATTTTAATGATTCCATACTTTTTACATTTCCTCTAAGATACATTCCTGTTTTTCCTATGGAGGTGGTAGTATATCCATCTTTTCTGTTGGAAATTAATGCCAAACCGGTTATGGCATCAAGCCTTGGAGTTTCAACCTCTGTTTCATAGATGTTACCAGATAGTACGCAATCTTCAAAACCATCGTTGTTCAGGTCAAACAATAAAATTGCTAAAGTGGGAAATAATTGAGATTCATTAGGTAAGGTAACTTTTTCAAAAGTATTATTTCCTTGGTTCACCAATATTATGGAGTTAAAGTCTGTAGCTTCGCTTGTGTACGCATCTTTAAGTTTTTCTCCATAAATATCCTCCATAGTTGCATGTGCGAAATCATTATAGGTCGAAAATTTTTCTTTGATAAAAGGCATTTGCTGAGATGAACATTCTCTACCTCTAACAGGAACATAAGTTTCATGATATTTCTTACTTAACACAACGTCGTTTATTCCGTTATTATCAAAATCGGTTGCAAATATTTTAAATGGTTTTTCTTCACTGGCAGTAAACTTTATATTTCTACCTACATTACCTACTATATAATCTTTGTTACCGTCATTGTTAATATCGGTTTCTTTTATTTTAAACCACCATCCTTTAGTATTTAGCACTGAGTTTTCTGATGCTAGACGTTGAAATTTTCCATTTTTGTTCTCAAAGATACCAATTGGCGTCCATTCCCCCACGGCAATAAAATCCTGCCATCCGTCATTGTTGAAGTCTGTGGTGATAATACTATTGATCAGTCCAAAATTCTCTAATTCCGGGGCAATAGTATTTGTCACATTTTTTAAAACACCGTTATCGTTTTCATATAATATGGATGCACTGAATTTGGGATAGTTGTGTGGTATGATTCTATTACCTACTAGAATATCGTTATCGCCATCTTTATCAAAATCCAATATGGTTACAGATTTACCACTTTTTGGAAAAGATTGTAAAATTGGTGTGTTACGTTTTTCAAAATTTCCTTTTCCGTCATTTATATATAGTCTATCTGCATAATATGAGGAGCTTTCTCCATATTCGTTACCACCACTAACTACATATAGGTCTAGATCGTTATCATTATCAAAATCAAAAAATACGGATTCGGCATCCTCTTTTTCCTTGTCTAATTCAAAAGATTGCTGTGGGTTCTTGACAAAACCATTTTCAGTTTGTAAAAATAAGGTACCTGTTTGCCTAGAGCCTCCACCAACATAAATATCTTCTTTACCATCACCATTGACATCCGCTTTAGCTATAAATGGACCAGTGTTAGACTGTTTGTAGGGTAGTAGAATTTCTTGCTCAAAATCGTCGTATGTTGTTTCTTGGTGACTGTAATTCAAGTTAAAATCAGTAGCGTTTTTTTGAGAAAAAAATGAGTTAAACGCTAGTGAAGATTTCACGTTTGGTACTACTGCTTTATCTTCAGAGAACGTTAAAAATGAGTTGGCTTTTATATTGTATTTGTATGATATTTTTCCACTAAGCCATTCTACCTTAACTGTGTCAATGACGGTTGTTGTACCAATACCAAAATGGGCAGCGTTTTCTTGTGAGGACATGTACCCTCTAACTCTTTTTATCTCATTAAATTGCTGTTTTTCAGCATATGAAATAGTTACTTTGGCAAAAGATTCGGGTGTAGAAGCCGTAGTGGTCACTTTCAAGAAATTGCCTAATTGGTTTTCAACCGTGTTATTTTTATACACTAGCGCCTTTTGATCAATATTGTTGATCACTAGATCTAAATCACCGTCGTTGTCAAAATCAGCTTGTGCGGCACCATTACTGAAGGTAAGTTCATTTAATCCCCAATCCGTACTTACTTCTTGAAATTCTAAGTTTCCGTTATTTTGATACATTAAATTGCTAAGACTTTCAGAAGGCATTTCATTGTAAAGTTGTTGCTTTAAATTAATGGGTATGTTTCCTCTATATTTTATCTTGGCGTTATATACTTTGTTCTGAAAATCATTATCTAATGCATACTTGCGGTAACCGTTGGTAATGAATACATCTTTTGTGCCATCGTTATTATAGTCTGACATTAAAACAGACCAGCTCCAATCAGAGCTCGCCATACCGGTTAATTGTGAGATGTTGGAATAATGGTTTTTACCTTGATTAAGCTGTAAGGAGTTAAACATGTATTGATGTTGAAATCCGGCTGTTTTTGTTAAGAAGTCGAATCTCTCTGTACTCATAGATGCCATAAGGGTTTTAGCCCTAAAATGGTCGTTCGAAGCCATATCTAATACAAATATATCTTGTAAGTTGTCATTGTTGATATCGCCAATGTCCAGGCCCATACCGTAAAATGAAATTTGTTGTGTTAATTGATTGACTTGGTTTGTGAATTTGCCTTTTTGATTATTGATGTATATAGCATCGGGCAAGTAGTAGTCACTTGAAAGGTAAATGTCTAAATAGCCATCGGAATTTATATCGGATACACAAAGACCTAGACCGAATATCGGGTTTTCTAGTCCTACTTCTTTTGTGACATCCACATATTTGCCATTGACATTTTTGTAAAAATGGCTGCTATTGAAATACTTAGATTCTTTGGTGGTATTTACTGTTTTTAACAAGGATATTGGGTCTAAACCATATAATTCATTTTCGTTCATGACTATGCAATCTAAGTCACCGTCGTTGTCAAAATCGAAAAATGCAGTTTGTGTAGAAATTCCAGGATCGTTTAAACCATACTCCGTGGCACTTTCCGTAAAAGTTAAGTTTTGGTTATTAATATATAACAGGTTGTTTCTATTACTTCTATTGTTAGGACCGCCTTGTGAGACATATATATCTTGCCATCCATCATTGTTAATGTCTACGAAAGTAACACCGTTGCACCATTTTTTATTGATGTTGATACCGGCGGTAGAGGAGATGTCTTCAAACTTAAAATTCCCTTTATTTAGATATAATTTATTGTCAACTTGATTGCCGGAAAAGAAAATATCTAATAAACCGTCATTATTGATATCTTCCACGCCTACTCCAGCCCCATTGTAGAAATAATCAAAATTAAAAACGTTTTCATAAGTTTCAACATTCTCAATTAAGTTATTGCTAAAGTCTATAGCACTATGTTCACTGGTAATTTTTTCAAAAATTTTTGTTGTTTCTTTTTTATTTACAGCAATTTCTTTTGAGTTGCTATTTGTTTGTTCAGAGCACGAGTGCATTATTGGGAGTAATGACAAAATCAGAATTTTCGTCATTTTCTTTATTCTATTGAACTCTAATACAAATTTCATAAGGGGAAGTTATATGTTGTTGTAAACAAAATAGCTGCCTTAATTTTTAAATAAGGCAGCTATATTAATGAATGAAATATTATTTAAGACTACCCTCCACAGATATTCAATGTTTGAACACCTACAGCTGGCGTTGGGCCGTCAGAAAGGGCTAATTCTCCAGTTGGCGCAATAATTTCATAAGTAATTTCACCATCCCAGTCACCTGAAGAAAATGCTAAAGTAAATTCAGCTGTTCCCTCTGGTACTGTAAATGTTTGAGAACCGGCAGCTCCACTGTCAAGAGTGTAAGATGTTTCAACACCATCAATAACAACATCAATAGAAGCTCCGTTCCATCCATCACCATAACTATCTTCCATTTCAATAGTGTACTCACCTGCAACTGGTGCTGGAGGAATACATTTTATGATAGGTGCATAGAAATAAGGTGCATTAAAGAAAGAACCTGTAATTGTACCTGTACTATCATCATTGGTAAAGGTTCTTCCGTCAGTTAAAGTTAAAATTAAACGGAATTGAATAGCGTCTCCACCGTCAAAATCACCTTCAACTAAACCTAGTTGAGAAAGTGCGTTAGCTAAAGTGGTTTCATAACTAGCTCTAGGTAAACCAAATTCACCATCTGTAAAATCTGCAGGTAAGAAAGTTTCAATTAGAATTTCGTCTACAGTGGAATCACCATTAGCTTCAGTATTATCTTCAAAGCTAATATATAGATCTACTTTCTCCAAAAGATCACCATCTTCGTAATCTTGCTCTTCAAATGTAAACCCATAGGTAGTTGAAGTATCAAAACGATCAAAAATACCGTCTGCTTCAATTGTTCTAAGAATTGCACCTCTAGTTGTTTCGTCAAAAACAGTGTCAATAACTTTGTCACCATCATCACATGATGATATTAGTAGCGTAGAAACACCTAGAATAGCGCCTAATATTTTATTGTTTATTTTCATTTTCTTATTTTTTAGTTAGCAGATGGGAATGCTGGTCCGGCTGGATTTGTATCCCAAAATACTTGAGTTGATAAATCTGATTTCTGCGATACATTTGAGTTTGTAATTACCTCTGTCTGAGGATACAAAAATGATCTTGGGAAAGCACCTGGATTTAACTCCCAGTTTGGAGCCAATGTAGTAGGGAAGCCAGTTCTTCTATAATAGTTATATGCTTCAACACCACCACCGTAAAGTGCTATCCAGTATTGTTCAGATAAAATATTCATTTGATCATCTCCTGTTGCCGCTAGGTAATCAGCAACCGTATCTTCAATGTAAGTAGTTACTTCATCATCAGAAGGGGCTACAGATAAATCTGCACCAGAATCCAATGATCCAAAACTTTGAACTTTAGCTATAGACTTGGTCATTGCAGACTCTAAGAAAGTTGCTTTTTCAGCTGCAGATGAAGCCATTTCAGCTTGCCAGAAATCAACATAAGATGCTAAGATGATCGGCTCTATACCGCCACCTCCGCCACCAAGGCCAAGACCTACAACATCAAAGCTGCTATCGTCAAAACGACCTCCTGCAGGGTAAACACCTACAGCCGTTCTTTGGAAACCATCTGGAGGAGTACCTTCATTGTTACCATGAGATCTACCCCAGTATCCGTTAGGTACGGAACAATAGATGAAACCGTCATAATGTGCCGGTGGTGTAGCTAAAGAACAAGCTAATAGCTCTTCATTGGCTGGTTCACCCGCTGCACCAGGAGTAGCGCTTTCTTGACGATAGAAATAATATCTAATTCTAGGATCGTTTCTTACCATCATGTTGTTCATTAACCAGTTATTTTGGTAAATGTTTGCACCACTTGTAGTATAATCATTCTGATAATCTGGGTGACGTGTATCTGGTTGTAATTCTCTAGTGCCATATTGCCATTGAAAATCATCTGCAGAATCAGCAATATATTCACCTCCAGCAATTATAGAATTAAATGTACTTGTGTCACCGGTAGTAACAGCTGCTTTTAATCTAATGGTGTTAATTAATTTAATCCAATTTTCAGTATCACCACCGTAAAAGAAATCTTCTCCACCTTGAGTAGCTGGGTCAGCTGCAAATAATGCTTCTGCTTCGCTTAAAAGGGCTAACGCTCCTGTATAAACATCTTGACCGTCATCTAACATAGGAGCAGGGAAATCAACTGGATTACCAGCTTCGCTCAACGTCGCTTTTCCAAGATAATCAACTAACAATAAAAGCATGTGAGCTTTTAATGTTTGACCTACGGCAATATGGAAAGAGTAATCAATATCACTTTCAGCATCTATAGTTTGCAAGTTGTCAACGTTAGGGAATATACCTAAATCTACAGTTGAGCTATAAACAGCGCCATTACCATCTGTACTACTGTACAAACGTTCCCAGATGTCATCAAACGTATCACCAGGGTATGTATTAAAGTAGTTACGACCAAGCATGTAATCAATTCTAGTTAATTCAGAACCAATATCATTTATTGTATACATGTTAGCAACATACGCTAATTGAATTGAATTCAATAATAGGTTAGGATCTGCTTGATCAGCAGCAAGATCATTAGGGCTAGTCCTAAGATCTAGATCTGTTGTTTCACAAGAGTTGAATAACACTCCAGCTGCAAAAACAACGGTTATATATTTAATTATTTTTTTCATAATATTTCTATTAATTAAGATTAGCAATTTTTAAAAGGTTGCTTTAATACTAACTCCATATCTTCTAGAACTTGGACCGTTGATAAAGTCAAAACCTTGAGAGTTACCAACACCAGCACCTTGAATGTTTGGATCGAAGTTAGCTCCATCTGGTGTGTTGTAAGCATCATACCAAAGGTTAAATCCTTGGGCAGTGATCGTTAATGAACCGAAAGGAGTTCTTTCTAATGCTTTTGCAGGGAAAGTGTATCCTAAAGAAAGTTCTTGTAAACGTACTACTGAAGCATCATAAACTTTTAATTCTGTAGGTCCGAATAAGATGTTGTTGAAGTAGTAAGTAGAGTTATTGATCTGCTTATTGTTTACTTCTCCAGTGCTCTGAGATACACCAGGTAAAATATAAGTGTTCTCTCTATCTAAAGTTTCAGTAATTAAACCTCTACCTAATAATGTACCAATAGTATTAGAAACTATGTCACCACCTTTGGTATGACTAAATTGAAAACCTAAATTCCAATTCTTGTAAGAAAGAGAGTTTATGATGTTCATAATATAGTCTGGGTTAGGATTTCCAATAATTGGAACATTACCATTAACATCTACCTCTGTAGTTACATAATCACCACCATCATCAATTAAGAAGTTGCCATCCGCATCTCTTGCAATTGCATCACCTACAATAACACCTAACTGCTCACCTTTAATTGCAGCGTTACCACCAACTGATAAAGTTGAACTACCAGCATAGATAATAATATCTTGCTCTTGCTCAGTTACTATAAATTTGTTTTTAGTGAAGTTAGCTCTTGTGTTCCAGTTGAAGTTGTCACTTCTTACCCAGTCAACACCTAAATCTATTTCAATACCATCACCTTCTATTTTACCAACGTTACTTTGCGTGAAAGTAAAACCGGTTGAAGGAGAAAGAGGCTCTCTTACGATCAAGTCTTTTGTAGTTCTGTCAAAATATGTGAAATCTAAAGAAACTCTATTGTTAAAGAATTTAGATTCAAATCCTACTTCAAATTCTGATAATAGCTCAGGTTTTAAGTCAGGATTAGCTTTAAAAGCTGCAACTTGGTTGGTTGTAACTTCACCGCCTTCACCATATACTTGTGTATTTTGCTCAACAACACTTACCGTTGGATAAGCAGTTGGGAAAGTCGCAGACTGTCCTAAACCAGCTCTTAATTTCAAGAAGTTAAGACCTTTTTCAGATTTAATACCAGGCCAAGCAGCAGTAGGTAAGAAAGATGCACTAGCACTTGGATATGTTTGACTGTTGTTTTCTGTAGTTAAGTTAGAAACCCAGTCAGTTCTAGTAGATGCTGTAAGGAATAACATGTTGTCATAGTCCAAAGTAACCTGTCCTAATAAACCAGCAATATTTCTTTTTTCAGAATATTGAATAGGAGATTGGTTAGAGTAGTTAAAATGTCTCTGTATGTCAAATACAATTTGACCTGTACTAGCAACACCCTGCTGATCAAAAGTTGTAGATCTTGTTGTAGCACCTGCGTTGAATGACAAACCTAATTTTTCAGATAAATCATAATTACCGTTAAGGGCTAAGTAGTGATCCCAAATCGTATTATTGTTATCATAGGTATTCAAGAAACCAAATATTGCACTTGTAAATGCAACACCACCCTTATTAGAGTATTGTTCATTTCTTTCGTTATAATAATCTAAACCTGCTCTGTAGGTTATGTTTAGGTTATCATTGATGTCATATTGTACAGAAGCATTCCAGAAAACACGTGTTGTTAACTGAGAGTATTTTACGTTATTTTCAGTCCAACGTGGATTAATGATATCGTTACCATTTCTATAGTATACACTAGAACCATCAATTGGGTTTTGGTAAGGTAATCCTAATAAATCAACACTACGAGGTGTGAAGTAAATGTTTCCAAAAATTGAAAGACCTGTAGTACCATTACCTTCACTCGCTGCAATTGGAGGTGAACTGTAATCTGTTCTCGAGTAGTTCATAGCTCCTGAAACTGTGAATTTATTCGATAATTTAGATCTACCACCTAAAGAAATGTTAGCTCTTGTTAAACCGTTTCCAGGTACAAAAGATTCATCATCTAAGTAACCAAAGTTTGCATTAAAGGTTGTATTTCCATCTTCTGATGCACCGTTAATGTTTACAGAAGTAGAGCTTACAGAACCTGGTTTGAAGTAATCTTCTACAGAATCGTAAGGTTTCCAGTCATATCTTGTTCCTTGTAATTCAGGAAAAGCTTCACGAGTAGCAGCAACTGCAGTACTACTATAAGGGTGCTCTAAAGTACCATTTTCGTCAATCGCAGATTGTCTTCCCCAACCTGAAAGGCCGCTTTCTTCAAAACTTGGTCCCCAGTTACTGAAGAACCATCCAAATGCTTGATCAAAACCATTACCATATTCATCTTGATAGTCAGGTAAAGAAGCAAACTCATTTACGAAGTATGATTGATTTACTGTGATTTCGGTTTTCTTTTTACCTCCTACTGCAGAACCTGCCTTTGTAGTAATCAAAATAACACCATTTTTACCTTGTGAACCATAAAGTGTTGCTGCTGCAAGACCTTTTAATACTTCAATTTTGGCAATGTTGTTAGGATCTAAATCTAAAAATCTTGAAGAACCAGTGTTACCAGTTAAGAAGTTAGAACCACCACCATTTGTGTCTTGTGCATTAGTATCGCTACTAAATGGTACACCATCAACTACGAAAAGTGCTTGGTTACTTCCACTAAAGGAACTTAAACCCCTAACTACAACGTTGGTTGCAGAACCGGACATACCACCTGCAGCGGTAATCTGTACACCAGATGCTTTACCTGATAATACACGGGCAACATCACCTTCAGAACGAGACTCCAAGTCCTCTTCGTCTACAGAAGAAACTGCAAAACCTAAAGCTTTTTTCTCACGTTTGATACCTTGAGCGGTTACAACCACTTCTTCCAGTGCTTGTGCATCTTCTTCCATTTGCACATTTACTGTACTGCCAGCACCAACCGATTTTCTAACGGCTTTTTGACCAATGTAAGTAAATAATAATGTTTCGCCTTGTGAGGCCATAATGGAATAGTTACCATCGAAATCTGTCTGAGTACCTGTTGTGGTGCCTTCAACTACAATGTTAACCCCGGGCAAAGGAAGCCCTCCCTGATCAGTAACCGTACCGGATACTGTTTTTTGCTGTGCAAAAGAAATATGCACAACTAACGCCAATAGTAGCGTTAACAATCCATTTAGTTTTGTTCTCATTTTTAAATTATTTGAATTAGCTAGCGACAAACTTCACAATAATGTGTTAATAATGCAAGATAATTTTAATAAAACTTTAAGAACTTGTTATAAAATTCGGAGTTACATATTAAACACGATCCATATTTAAAGTTATATAATTCAACACGGTTTTTTTTATCATATTCATAATTCTTCAGAAAAAGTCTAAAAAACCTGCATTTAATTTAAAGTGAAAATTGTATGGGTTTTTACTCGAAGTTTTTAAAATGTTAAGACAGTTTTAACCAATGATTTTTGTGTTGATTTCTGTTAAATTGAAAAAAAATAAAAATAAATTCATAATGATTTGAATTTTACCGAAATATAACTACATTTGCCGACCCTTAAAGTAGGGGTAATTTTTATATATTATTATAGTATGCCAACAATATCACAATTAGTACGAATAGGAAGAGAGACGATTACTAAGAAGAGTAAATCGGCTGCTTTGGATTCGTGTCCTCAGAGAAGAGGTGTTTGTACACGTGTTTATACTACCACGCCAAAGAAGCCAAATTCAGCTATGAGAAAAGTAGCAAGGGTTAGGTTGACCAATGGTAAGGAGGTAAATGCTTACATACCTGGTGAGGGTCACAATTTGCAAGAGCACTCGATAGTATTAGTAAGAGGCGGAAGAGTTAAAGATTTACCAGGAGTTAGGTATCATATTGTACGTGGTGCATTGGACACAGCAGGTGTGGCCGGTAGAACACAGCGTAGATCTAAATATGGTGCAAAACGCCCTAAGAAGTAATTAAACTTGTTTAAAACGAAGTAATGAGAAAAAGACAGGCAAAGAAAAGACCACTTTTACCAGATCCAAGATTTAATGATCAGTTGGTGACGCGTTTCGTCAATATGATGATGTGGGATGGTAAGAAATCAGTTGCTTTTGGTGTTTTTTACGATGCAATAGATATCGTAGATGCTAAAAAGACCGATGAAGAAAAAACAGCTTTAGAGCTTTGGAAGGATGCATTAAGTAATGTTATGCCCCATGTTGAGGTGAGAAGTAGAAGAGTTGGTGGTGCAACATTTCAAATTCCAATGCAGATTAGACCGGACCGTAAGATATCAACTGCTATGAAATGGTTGATTAGTTATGCAAGAAAGCGTAATGAGAAAGGTATGGCGCAAAAGCTAGCTGGAGAAATTTTAGCGGCGGCAAAAGAAGAAGGTGCTGCTGTTAAGAAAAGAGTCGATACGCACAAGATGGCTGAGGCAAACAAAGCATTTTCGCACTTTAGATTCTAAATAGACATGGCAAGAGATTTAAAATTTACAAGAAATATTGGTATTGCAGCTCATATTGATGCTGGAAAAACTACTACTACAGAACGTATTCTTTTTTATACGGGTGTTAGTCATAAAATAGGTGAGGTACATGATGGTGCTGCAACTATGGACTGGATGGAGCAGGAGCAAGAAAGGGGTATTACGATTACTTCTGCTGCAACAACCTGTACATGGAAGTTTCCATTGGAAAATGCTAAGGAATTAGCTGATACCAAAGATTATCACTTTAACATTATTGATACTCCAGGACACGTTGATTTTACCGTTGAGGTAAATCGTTCCTTACGTGTGTTGGATGGTTTGGTTTTCCTTTTTAGTGCTGTTGATGGTGTTGAGCCTCAGTCAGAGACTAACTGGAGATTGGCAGATAATTACAAAGTTCCAAGAATTGGTTTTGTAAACAAAATGGACCGTCAAGGTTCTAACTTCCTTATGGTTTGTAAGCAGGTTAAGGAAATGTTGGGTTCAAATGCAGTTCCTATTGTTTTGCCAATTGGAGAAGAGGCTGATTTTAAAGGAATTGTAGATTTAGCAAAGAATAGGGCTATTGTTTGGCATGATGACAACTTTGGTTCTACTTTCGATGTTATTGATATTCCTGAAGATATGAAAGCAGAGGTTAAGGAGTATAGAGCTGCCTTGATTGAAGCTGTTGCTGAGTATGATGAGGAGTTAATGGAGAAATTCTTCGAGGATGAAGATTCTATTACTGAAGAAGAAGTACATGCTGCTTTAAGAGCTGCTGTTATGGATCGTGCAATTATACCTATGATCTGTGGTTCTTCATTTAAGAATAAAGGTGTTCAGTTTTTGTTGGATGCGGTATGTAGATATTTGCCTTCTCCTGTAGATAAGGATGATATTGCTGGTACTAATCCGGATACTGGCGTTGTTGAAAAGCGTAAGCCAAGTGTAAAGGAGCCTTTTTCTGCACTTGCATTTAAAATTGCTACCGATCCTTTTGTGGGGAGATTGGCATTTTTTAGAACATATTCAGGTCGTCTAGATGCTGGTTCATATATATTGAATAATAGGTCTGGTAAGAAAGAGCGTATTTCTCGTATTTATCAAATGCATTCCAATAAGCAAAATGCTATCGATTTTATCGAAGCGGGAGATATTGGTGCGGCTGTTGGTTTTAAGGATATTAAAACCGGTGATACAATGTCAGATGAGAAACATCCTATTGTTTTGGAGAGTATGGACTTCCCAGAGCCTGTAATCGGTATTGCTGTTGAGCCTAAAACTAAGGCGGATGTTGATAAGTTAGGTATGGCTTTGGCTAAATTGGCTGAAGAGGATCCAACTTTCCAGGTTAAAACGGACGAAGCTTCAGGACAAACTATTATATCTGGTATGGGTGAGCTTCACTTAGATATTATTGTTGACCGTTTAAGAAGAGAGTTTAAGGTAGAGGTTAGTCAAGGTGAGCCTCAAGTTGAATATAAAGAAGCGTTAACAAAAACTGCTGCACATAGAGAAACTTATAAAAAGCAATCTGGTGGTCGTGGTAAGTTTGGTGACATTGTATTTGAAATGGGACCTGCTGATGATGATTTCGAAGGTGATGGATTACAGTTTGTTGATGAAATTAAAGGTGGTCGTATTCCAAAAGAATTCATACCATCTGTAGAGAAAGGTTTCCAGATTGCTATGCAAAATGGTCCTTTAGCTGGATATGAAATGGATTCAATGAAAGTTGTACTTAAGGATGGTTCTTTCCACCCTGTGGATTCAGATGCACTTTCGTTTGAGTTGGCTGCTAAAATGGGTTACAAAGCTGCTGGTAAAGCTGCCGGTGCTGTAATTATGGAGCCTATAATGAAATTGGAAGTTATTACTCCTGAAGAAAATATGGGTGATATCGTTGGGGATTTAAATAGACGTAGAGGTACTATTGGCGATATGAGTGATAGAGCTGGAGCAAAAGTGGTTAAAGGTACTGTCCCTTTATCTGAAATGTTCGGTTATGTTACTTCATTGAGAACTTTATCTTCAGGTCGTGCTACTTCAACAATGGAATTTTCACATTATGCGGAAACTCCTTCTAATATCTCGGAGGAAGTTATTAAAGCAGCAAAAGGTATAACAGCATAAATTTAGGACATGAGTCAGAAAATTAGAATAAAACTAAAATCTTACGATCATAATTTAGTGGACAAATCTGCTGAGAAGATTGTAAAAACGGTAAAGACTACCGGTGCTGTTGTAACAGGACCAATTCCTTTACCAACGCATAAAAAGATATTTACGGTTTTACGTTCACCTCACGTGAACAAAAAATCTAGAGAGCAATTCCAATTAAGTTCTTACAAGAGATTGTTGGATATTTATAGCTCTTCATCTAAGACTATTGATGCACTTATGAAGTTAGAGCTTCCAAGTGGTGTTGAAGTAGAGATTAAGGTATAATCACCGTCCATCTCTTTTATAGAGTTGGGCTACATGTCCTAAGCTGCGTGCGAGGGAAAAACGGATAAAAATAATTTAGGGTTAAATTATTTTGACCCTATTTTTTTGATAAGAATTTAATAAGTAATAATTAATATAAATAAGTATGTCTGGGTTAATAGGAAAGAAAGTAGGCATGACTAGTATTTTTGACGAGAACGGAAAGAACATTCCTTGTACCGTTATTGAGGCTGGACCATGTGTAGTTACCCAAGTCAGAACCGAAGAGGTAGACGGGTATAGTGCCCTTCAACTTGGTTTCGATGACAAGGCAGAAAATCGTGCTAATAAGGCTGAATTAGGCCATTTTAAAAAAGCAGGTGCTTCTCCTAAGAAAAAAGTCGTTGAGTTTCAAGATTTTGAAGGTGATTTTAAATTAGGTGACACCGTTGGTGTTGATGTTTTTGCTGAAGGACAGTTCGTAGATGTTATAGGTACATCTAAAGGTAAGGGTTTTCAGGGTGTTGTAAAACGTCACGGTTTTGGTGGTGTTGGTCAAGCAACGCACGGTCAGCATAACAGACTTAGAGCTCCAGGTTCTATTGGTGCTGCATCATATCCCGCAAGAGTATTCAAGGGTATGAAAATGGCCGGTAGAATGGGTACGGATCGTGTTACGGTTCAAAACCTTAGAGTTTTAAAAGTAGTTCCAGAAAAGAATCTTTTAGTAGTTAAAGGTTGTGTTCCGGGCCATAAGAATGCTTATGTAACTATACAAAGGTAGATGTAATGAAAGTAGCAGTTTTAGATATTAAAGGAAAAGACACAGGTAGAAAGGCAAACCTTTCTGATGATGTTTTCGCTATAGAGCCTAACGAGCATGCAGTATACCTTGATGTTAAGCAGTATTTGGCACATCAAAGACAAGGTACGCATAAAGCTAAGGAAAGAGCAGAGATAGCTGGTAGTACAAGAAAGATTAAAAAACAAAAAGGTACAGGTACTGCAAGAGCAGGTAGTATTAAATCGCCGGTATTTAGAGGTGGTGGTAGAATATTTGGTCCTAGACCTAAGGATTATAGCCAAAAGTTGAATAAAAACTTAAAGCGTTTGGCAAGAAAATCTGCATTTACTTTAAAGTCTAAAGAAAATGCAATTTTAGTAGTCGAAGACTTCGATTTTGATACTCCAAAAACTAAAGATTTTGTTGGTGTTTTAAAGACCTTAGGTCTTGAGAATAAAAAGTCTTTAATAGTGTTGGGTGATTCAAATAAAGGTGTATATTTGTCTTCGCGTAATTTTAAAGGGTCGGAAGTTATAACTAACTCAGAATTAAGTACTTACAAAATTCTTCACGCTAATAGTGTGGTATTGTTAGAGAGCTCTTTAGAGGGAATTGAATCGAATTTAAATAAACAATAATATCATGAGTGTGTTGATAAAACCAATTATAACGGAAAAAATGACTGCTGATAGCGAGTTGAACAACCGTTATGGATTCGTAGTTGACCCTAAGGCTAACAAATTGCAGATTAAAGATGCGGTTGAAGCTACTTATGGTGTTTCTGTGAAGAAGGTTCGTACTATGAATTACGGTCCTTCAAGAAAATCCAGATATACAAAAACTGGTGTGCAACATGGTAAGACGAATGCAATTAAAAAAGCGATCGTTGATGTTGTAGAAGGTGATATTATCGATTTTTACAGTAATCTATAAAGACAAGAAATGTCAGTTAGAAAATTAAAACCAATCACTCCAGGGCAGCGTTTTAGAGTAGTAAACGGATTTGACGCCATTACTGCTGATAAGCCGGAAAAAAGCTTGCTTGCTCCGTTAAAAAAGTCCGGAGGTAGAAACAGTCAAGGAAAAATGACCATGCGCCAAAAAGGTGGTGGTCATAAAAGAAGGTATCGTGTAATAGATTTTAAGAGAGATAAGCAAGATGTTGCTGCTACTGTTAAAACTATTGAGTACGATCCAAACAGAACTGCATTTATTGCTCTTTTGGAATATGCAGATGGAGAAAAGCGTTATGTAATCGCTCAAAATGGTTTACAAGTAGGTCAGCAGGTTTCTGCGGGTGCTACTGTAGCTCCTGAGATCGGAAATGCTCTTCCATTAAGCGAGATTCCTTTGGGAACTATAATTTCATGTATTGAGTTAAGACCTGGTCAAGGTGCTGTTATGGCGCGTAGTGCTGGTACATTTGCTCAATTAATGGCAAAGGATGGTAAGTTTGTTACTGTAAAAATGCCATCTGGTGAAACAAGATTAATTCTTTCTGGTTGTGTTGCGACCATTGGGGCTATTTCAAACTCTGATCATCAATTATTGGTGTCTGGTAAAGCAGGTAGGAGTAGATGGTTGGGTAGAAGACCAAGAACAAGACCGGTAGCTATGAACCCTGTCGATCATCCAATGGGTGGTGGTGAAGGTAGAGCTTCAGGTGGTCATCCAAGATCGAGAAACGGAATACCTGCTAAAGGTTTCAGAACTCGTACGAAGACCAAGAGCACCAATAAGTATATAATAGAACGTAGAAAGAAATAAAAAAGTAGAAAGAAATGGCACGTTCACTAAAAAAAGGACCATACGTACACTATAGCTTGGAGAAAAAAATCCAACAAAGTGTATCATCCGGTAAGAAATCGGTAATTAAAACTTGGTCAAGAGCTTCTATGATTACTCCTGATTTTGTTGGGATGACTATAGCGGTTCATAATGGAAAACAATTTGTACCTGTTTTTGTAACAGAAAACATGGTAGGACATAAACTTGGGGAATTTTCGCCAACTAGATCTTTTAGAGGTCATGCTGGTGCAAAAAACAAAGGAAAAAAGTAAGCTATGGGAGTTCGTAAAAAACAGATGGCCGAAAGAATTAAGGCCGAGAAGAAAAAAGTAGCTTTCGCTAAGTTGAACAATTGTCCTACATCACCTAGAAAAATGCGCTTAGTTGCTGATTTAATTCGTGGTGTAAAGGTAGAGCAGGCATTAGCTATATTAAGATTCAATCCAAAAGAAGCTTCAAGAAAGTTAGAGAAATTATTACTTTCTGCTTTGGCTAATTGGCAAGCAAAAAACGAAGATGCAAATTTAGAGGATGCTGATTTGGTAGTTGCTGAGATTAGAGTTGATAGTGGTGCTATGCTTAAGAGATTGCGTCCTGCTCCACAAGGTAGAGCGCATAGAATTAGAAAACGTTCAAACCATGTTACATTGGTGTTGGGGTCAAAAAATATAACAGAAAACTAGAATGGGACAGAAAACAAATCCAATAGGAAATCGTCTAGGAATCATCAGAGGTTGGGAGTCTAACTGGTACGGTGGAAACGATTACGGAGATAAATTGGCTGAGGATGATAAAATACGTAAGTATATTCATGCAAGACTTTCTAAAGCTAGTGTTTCAAGAGTTATAATTGAACGTACCTTAAAACTTATAACTGTAACGGTAACAACTGCAAGACCTGGTATCATTATTGGTAAAGGTGGTCAAGAAGTTGATAAGTTAAAAGAAGAGTTGAAAAAAATCACCAATAAGGAGGTTCAAATCAACATTTTTGAAATAAAAAGACCAGAACTTGATGCTAATTTAGTTGCAGCAAGTGTAGCTCGTCAAATAGAAAGTAGAATTTCTTTTAGAAGAGCGATAAAGATGGCAATCGCCGCAGCAATGCGTATGAATGCCGAAGGTATTAAGATTCAGATCTCAGGTAGATTAAACGGTGCTGAAATGGCACGTTCTGAATCATATAAAGATGGTAGAATTCCATTATCAACCTTTAGAGCTGATATTGATTATGCTTTACAGGAAGCTCAAACAACATATGGTAAACTTGGTATTAAAGTTTGGATTATGAAGGGTGAGGTTTACGGTAAAAGAGAATTATCTCCGTTAGTTGGAATGCAAAAGGATTCTTCTAAAGGTGGTAAACAAGAAGGTGGAAGAAAACAACGTCGTAGAAAGTAATTTTTTAAAGAACTAAAGTAATGTTACAACCGAAAAGAACAAAGTTCCGTAAGATGCAGAAAGGCCGTATGAAAGGTCTTGCTGGAAGAGGACACCAACTTTCAAATGGTATGTTCGGTATAAAGAATGTTGATGATGCTGCATTTTTAACTTCACGTCAAATAGAAGCTGCACGTATTGCTGCTACTAGATATATGAAAAGGGAAGGGCAATTGTGGATTAAAATATTTCCGGATAAGCCGATTACCAAAAAACCATTAGAAGTACGTATGGGTAAAGGTAAAGGTGCTCCAGAATATTTCGTAGCCGTGGTAAAACCAGGTAGAATTATGTTCGAAGTGGCCGGAGTTCCTATGGAAGTAGCAAAAGAAGCTTTAAGATTGGCGGCTCAAAAACTTCCTGTTAAAACTAAATTTATTGTAGCTCGTGATTACGAGGCTGGAAATTAAACGTAAGGAATAATGAAAAAACAAGAGATTAAAGAAATGTCTGTGGAAGGACTTACGGAGAAACTGGTCGAGTACAAGAAGCAACATTCAGATTTGAAAATTGCGCATTTTGTAACTCCGTTAGAAAATCCACTTCAGATTAGAAAAGTAAGGAGAACGGTGGCAAGAATAGCAACTGAATTAACTAATAGGGAAAACCAATAATTGGTGGGCTTTATGGAAAAAAGAAACTTAAGAAAAGAGAGAGTAGGAGTTGTCACTAGTAATAAGATGGAGAAATCCATAGTTATTTCTGAGGTGAAAAGAGTAAAACATCCTATGTACGGTAAATTCGTTTTGAAGACAAAGAAGTATGTTGCGCATGACGAAAAGAACGATTGTAACATTGGTGATACTGTAAAGATCATGGAAACTCGTCCTATGAGTAAAACCAAATGTTGGAGATTAGTAGAAATCTTAGAAAGAGCTAAATAAGTTATGTTACAGCAAGAATCTAGACTAAAAGTAGCGGATAACACCGGAGCAAAGGAAGTTTTAACTATTCGTGTTCTTGGTGGTACCAAAAGAAGATATGCTTCTATAGGTGACAAAATTGTTGTTACTGTTAAAGAAGCAACTCCAAATGGAGGTATCAAGAAAGGTGCGGTGTCAACAGCTGTTGTAGTTCGTACAAAGAAAGAGGTTAGAAGACCTGATGGGTCTTATATCAGATTTGATGATAACGCTTGTGTGTTATTGAATCCTGCCGGAGAAATGAGAGGAACACGTGTTTTCGGACCTGTTGCAAGAGAGCTTAGAGATAAGCAATTCATGAAGATTGTATCATTGGCCCCAGAGGTATTATAATATAACGGACAAGATGAAAAAGTTAAAAATCAAAACAGGAGACACGGTAAGAATCATTGCTGGAGACCATAAAGGTACCGAAGGTAAAGTTATGCGTGTTGATCTTGAGAAAAATAAAGCCATCGTTGAAGGTGCCAATATGGTATCTAAACATGAGAAGCCTAGTGCTAAGAATCCTCAAGGTGGTATTGTAAAAAAAGAAGCTTTAATCCATATTTCTAACTTAGGGTTAATCGACAGTAAAACTGGAGATGTAACTAGAGTAGGTTACGAAGTAAGGGATGGTAAAAAAGTTAGGGTTTCCAAAAAATCCAATGAAGTAATTTAGTTATGGCATACGTTGCAAGATTAAAGAAAGAGTATAAGGAGCGAATTATAGCTGCCCTTACCGAAGAGTTTGGTTACAGTAATGTAATGCAGGTTCCTAAGTTAGAGAAGATAGTAATGAGTAGAGGTGTAGGTGCTGCCGTTGCTGACAAGAAACTTATAGACCATGCAATAGATGAAATGACTATGATTACTGGTCAGAAAGCTGTTGCTACAATGTCTAAAAAGGATGTTGCTGCCTTTAAATTAAGAAAAGGCATGCCGATAGGTGCAAAAGTTACCTTAAGAGGTGAGCGTATGTACGAATTTTTGGATCGTTTGGTAACTTCTGCTTTACCACGTGTTAGAGATTTTCAGGGTATCAAAGCAACAGGTTTTGATGGTCGTGGAAATTACAACTTAGGTATTACGGAACAAATTATATTTCCTGAAGTTAATATTGATAAAATCAATAGAATTAACGGTATGGATATTACATTTGTAACTTCTGCCAATACGGATAAGGAAGCAAAATCATTATTAACAGAATTAGGATTACCTTTTAAAAAGAATTAGTATGGCTAAGGAATCAATGAAAGCCCGTGAGAGAAAAAGGGAAAGAACTGTAGCAAATTATGCTGAAAAGCGCAAAGCTTTGAAAGAAGCTGGTGATTATGAAGCGTTGCAGAGATTACCTAAAAATGCATCTCCGGTACGTTTGCATAACAGATGTAAATTAACTGGTAGACCAAAAGGTTACATGAGAACTTTTGGTATTTCAAGGGTAATGTTCAGAGAGATGGCTAACGCTGGATTAATTCCAGGGGTTAAGAAAGCTAGCTGGTAAATAAAAGATTATTAATGGGTTCAGGTTTAGCCTATTGCTGAAAACCGTTCCCGAATTATATATACATGGTAACAGATACTATTGCAGATTACCTAACGAGAGTTAGAAACGCTAGTAGAGCGGGACATAGGGTTGTTGAAATCCCTGCGTCAAATCTAAAGAAAGAGATAACTAAAATATTGTTCGATCAAGGATATATTTTAAGTTATAAGTTTGAAGAAGACAAGGTTCAAGGTTCTATTAAAATAGCTTTGAAATATGATAAGCTTACAAAAGAGCCTGTTATCAAGAAAATACAGCGTATAAGTAAGCCTGGTCTTAGAAAATATGCCGGCAGTGAAGAATTGCCACGTGTATTGAATGGTTTAGGTATTGCAATTGTTTCTACATCTCATGGTGTAATGACTAGCAAGCAGGCCAAGGCAGAGAAAGTTGGTGGTGAAGTTTTGTGCTACGTTTATTAATTGATTAAAGATTTAGAAAATGTCTAGAATAGGTAATAATCCAGTCGCAATTCCAGAAGGAGTTACAATTGAAATCAATGACAATATAATTTCTGTAAAAGGAAAATTAGGTGAATTGACTCAAGAATTCTCTGGTGTAGCGATTAAAGTAGAAGATGGTCAGGCTTGGGTAACAAGACCTTCAGATTCTAAAGAGCATAAAGCTAAGCACGGTTTGTATAGATCACTTATCACTAACATGGTTGAAGGTGTTTCTAAAGGATGGACTAAAGAATTGGAATTAGTTGGTGTAGGATATAGAGCAAGTAATCAAGGGCAAAAACTTGATTTGGCTTTAGGTTTTTCACACAACATTGTTTTTGACTTGGCCCCAGAGGTAAAAGTTGAAACTATATCAGAAAAGGGTAAGAATCCTATCGTAAAGCTGACTTCACATGACAAACAACTAGTAGGTCATATAGCAGCGAAAATCAGATCTTTCCGTAAGCCAGAGCCATACAAAGGGAAAGGTATCAAGTTTGTAGGTGAAATATTAAGAAGAAAAGCTGGTAAGTCAGCTTAATAATAGGATATTATGGGATTATCAAAAACACAAAGAAAATTAAGAATCCGTCGTAGAATTCGTAAGGTTTCTTCTGGGACTGCAGCTAGACCAAGGTTATCTGTATTTAGAAGTAATAGCGAAATTTACGCTCAAGTTATAGACGACGTTAAAGGAGTCACTTTAGTATCTGCTTCTTCAAGAGATAAGGATATTGCAAAAGTAAAAGGAAATAAAACCGAGATTGCTGCTTTGGTTGGTAAAACAATCGCTGAGAAATCTGTAAAAGCTGGTTTAGATAAAGTAGCTTTTGATAGAGGGGGTAATTTGTATCATGGTAGAGTTAAGTCTCTAGCTGAAGGTGCAAGAGAAGCAGGTCTAAAATTCTAATATACTAGTATGTTCCAAAAATATAAAAACGTAGAAACTGTTAAGCCAGGTGGTTTAGATTTAAAAGATAAATTAGTTGGTATTCAACGTGTAACTAAGGTAACAAAAGGTGGTAGAGCATTCGGTTTTTCTGCAATTGTTGTTGTAGGTGATGAAAATGGTGTTGTTGGTCACGGTTTAGGTAAATCTAAAGAAGTTGCTACTGCAATTGCCAAAGCAATTGAAGATGGTAAAAAGAATTTAGTGCGTATACCTTTGAACAAAGGTACTTTACCACATGAGCAAAAAGGTAAATTCGGTGGGGCTAGAGTATATATTCAGCCTGCATCTCATGGTACCGGTGTTATTGCTGGTGGTGCTGTAAGATCAGTACTTGAATCAGTTGGTGTGCATGATGTATTGTCTAAGTCTCAAGGTTCTTCAAACCCACATAATGTTGTAAAAGCTACTTTTGATGCTTTATTGCAACTTAGAGATGCAAAAACCATTGCAACACAGAGAGGTGTTTCTTTAGAAAAAGTATTTAAAGGCTAAGAGGAAAATTATGGCAAAGATTAAAGTTACACAGGTAAAAAGTGGAATTAAGAAACCTCAAAATCAAAAAAGAACTTTAGAGGCTCTTGGTTTAAAGAGAATTGGTCAGGTAGTTGAGCATGATGATACTCCTAACATTCTTGGAATGATAAATAAAGTTAAACATTTAGTTTCCACTGAGGAAGCTTAAATTTAGAATAAAATGGGTTTACATAGTCTACAGCCTGCAGAAGGTTCAGTAAATAGAGACGGAAAACGCCTTGGTAGAGGTCAGGGTTCTGGTAAGGGAGGAACTGCTGCAAGAGGGCATAAAGGAGCGAAATCAAGATCTGGTTATTCTAAGAAAATTGGTTTTGAAGGTGGTCAAATGCCTTTGCAACGTCGTGTACCTAAATTTGGTTTTACGAATATTAACCGTAAGAATTACCAAGGTATCAACTTAGAAAAGTTACAAGAACTTGTAGATAATAAAGTTATTACTAATGAGGTGTCTTTAGACATTTTAATTGAGAATGGTTTAGTTGGTAAAAATGATTTAGTGAAAATTTTAGGAAATGGCGAGTTAAAAGCCACTCTTAAAGTTTCAGTACATAAATTTACAGCATCTGCCAAAGCAGCAATTGAAGCAGCAGGTGGTGAAGCAATAAGTTTGTAAGCATAGACGAGAGCATGAAGAATTTTATTGATACAATATCCAATATTTGGAAAATAGAAGAGCTAAGAAATAGAATTCTTATTACACTAGGTCTTTTGTTGGTTTATCGTTTTGGTTGTCAAATCGTACTTCCAGGTATAGATTCAACACAATTAGGTGGGTTAACAGATGGTACTGACCAAGGAATTTTTGGTCTTTTAAATGCATTTACAGGAGGGGCGTTTGCTAATGCTTCTGTTTTTGCATTAGGTATTATGCCGTATATCTCTGCTTCTATTGTGGTTCAGTTGATGGGTATTGCAATTCCTTATCTTCAAAAATTGCAAAAAGAAGGAGAAAGTGGTCGTAAGACCATCAATCAAATCACTAGATGGTTGACTATCGGTATTTGTATTGTTCAAGCTCCTGCTTATTTGTATGGATTAGAAGCCTTTGGTGTTAGGGATAGTGCTTTCTTATTAGGAAAGGGACTTGATTTTATGGTGCCAGCTGTTATTATATTGGTAACAGGTACGGTTTTTGCAATGTGGTTAGGTGAGAAAATTACCGATAAAGGTATTGGTAACGGTATTTCGTTATTGATAATGATTGGTATTATAGCTACTATGCCACAGTCTTTTGTTCAAGAATTTATTTCAAGAACAACAAATAATAATGGTGGACTAATGTTCATTTTAATTGAAGTTATTATTTGGTTCTTGGTTATTTTGGCTTGTATTCTTTTAGTAATGGCTACAAGACAGATTCCTGTACAATATGCAAGACGAACTGCTTCTGGTGGTTATGAAAAGAACATCATGGGATCTAGACAATATATACCATTGAAGTTAAATGCTTCTGGTGTAATGCCTATAATATTTGCTCAGGCAATCATGTTCGTACCTGGTATGATAGGTGGTGCTTTTGATGATACATCTTTTGGACAGTGGATGCAAGTTCAGTTCAGTGATATATTCGGTTGGGCTTATAATTTACTTTTTGCAATATTGATTATAATCTTCACATATTTTTATACTGCTATTACGGTTCCTACCAATAAGATGGCAGATGACTTAAAAAGAAGTGGTGGTTTTATACCTGGAATTCGTCCTGGGAAAGAAACTGGAGATTATTTAGATAAGATTATGTCTTTAATAACGTTACCTGGATCTATTTTCTTAGCTTTGCTGGCTATTTTACCAGCGGTTGTGGTAAAGTTGATGGATGTTCAAGCTGGATGGGCGTTATTTTATGGTGGTACCTCCCTGTTAATTATGGTTGGTGTTGCTATCGATACGGTACAACAGGTAAATTCATATTTGTTGAACAGACATTATGATGGTTTAATGAAAACCGGTAAAAATAGAAAAGTAGCATAATTTATGGCTAAACAGGCAGCAATAGAACAAGATGGATCTATAATTGAAGCATTGTCAAATGCAATGTTTCGTGTAGAATTGGAGAACGGACATGTGGTAACAGCGCATATATCAGGTAAGATGCGTATGCACTATATTAAACTATTACCTGGGGATAAGGTTAAATTGGAGATGAGTCCGTATGACCTTACAAAAGCAAGAATTACATATAGATACTAAGATACAAGATGAAAGTAAGAGCATCAGTTAAAAAGAGAAGTGCCGACTGCAAGATTGTTCGCAGAAAAGGCAGGTTGTACGTAATCAACAAAAAGAATCCTAGATTTAAACAAAGACAAGGGTAATTATGGCAAGAATCGCAGGTATAGATATACCAAAACAAAAGAGAGGTGTTATCGCCTTAACCTACATTTTTGGAATTGGAAGAAGTAGGTCACAAGAAATATTGAGTAAAGCCCAAGTTAGCGAAGATACTAAGGTTTCTGATTGGAATGATGATGAAATAGGACGTATCAGGGAAGCTGTTTCTGAATTTACAATTGAAGGTGAATTACGTTCAGAAACTCAATTGAACATTAAGCGTTTAATGGATATTGGGTGTTATAGAGGAATTCGTCATAGATCAGGTTTACCTTTAAGAGGTCAGCGAACTAAGAACAACTCTAGAACTAGAAAAGGAAAGCGTAAAACAGTTGCTAACAAGAAGAAAGCAACTAAATAATAATTAGGTATGGCAAAGGCAAGTACTAAAGTTACCAAGAAACGTAAAGTTGTAGTTGATTCTGTTGGTGAAGCACACATTAGCGCTTCTTTCAATAATATCATTATCTCTTTGACAAATAAAAAAGGAGATGTTATTTCTTGGTCATCTGCTGGTAAGTTAGGTTTTAGAGGGTCTAAGAAAAATACTCCTTATGCTGCTCAAGTAGCTGCTGAGGATTGTTCAAAAGTTGCTCATGAAGCAGGTTTGAGAAAAGTGAAGGTTTATGTAAAAGGTCCAGGTAATGGTAGAGAATCTGCTATTAGATCTTTACATAATGCAGGTATCGAAGTAACTGAAATCATTGATGTTACTCCAATGCCTCACAATGGTTGTAGACCTCCAAAAAGAAGAAGAGTTTAATTAATTACAAATAATTTCACCGAAAGTGTAATTACGATTATCGAAGGATAAGCCTTAATTCATAATCTCACTTTCAAATTTATAGAAAATGGCAAGATATACAGGACCAAAATCAAAGATCGCTCGTAAATTCGGCGAAGCAATTTTCGGAGACGACAAATCTTTCGAAAAGAAAAATTACCCTCCAGGACAACACGGTAGTAACAGAAGAAGAGGTAAAAAATCTGAGTACTCTGTTCAATTGATGGAGAAACAAAAAGCTAAATATACTTACGGTATTTTAGAGAAACAATTTAGAAACTTATTCCAGACTGCTAAGAGAAAAGAAGGTGTTGCTGGTGAGATTTTACTTCAATTATGTGAGTCACGTTTAGATAACGTAGTTTATAGAATGGGTATATCTCCAACTAGAAGCGGTGCAAGACAATTAGTATCTCATAGACACATTACGGTTAATGGTGAGTTGGTAAACATACCATCTTATTCATTAAAAGCGGGAGATGTTGTTGGTGTTAGAGAGAAATCTAAATCATTACAAAGTATTCAAGATTCATTAGCTGCTAGTAGTGCAGTATATGAGTGGATTTCTTGGAATAGCGAAAAAAAGGAAGGGACTTACGTTTCTATTCCTGAAAGAATGCAAATTCCAGAAAATATCAAAGAACAATTAATCGTGGAGTTATACTCTAAATAAACAACAACGATCCAATTATGGCATTATTTAATTTTCAGAAACCCGATAAAGTAATAATGATCGATTCCTCTGATTTCGAAGGGAAGTTTGAATTTCGCCCTTTGGAACCTGGTTATGGATTAACTGTTGGGAATGCATTAAGACGAGTATTGCTGTCTTCGTTAGAAGGTCATGCAATTACTTCGGTTAGGATAGATAAAGTAGAGCATGAGTTCTCTATGATTCCTGGCGTTGTTGAAGATGTAACAGAGATTATATTAAACTTGAAACAAGTTCGTTTCAAGAAGCAAATAGAAGATTCTGAAGCTGAAGTTGTTTCAATTTCTGTAAGTGGAAAGAATCAATTGACTGCCGGTGATTTTCAAAAATTTATTTCTGGCTATCAAGTATTAAATCCAGATTTGGTTATCTGTAATATGGATGCAAAAGTTAGCATCAATATGGAGATTACTATTGAAAAGGGTAGAGGATATGTTCCTGCGGAAGAAAATAGAAAGTCTGGTGCTCCATTAGGTACTATTGCTGTTGATTCTATTTTTACACCTATTAAAAATGTAAAATATAGTATTGAAAACTTTCGTGTAGAGCAAAAAACCGATTACGAAAAATTAGTTTTTGAAATTTCTTCGGATGGTTCTATTCATCCTAAGGATGCTTTAACAGAAGCCGCAAAAGTTCTTATTCATCACTTCATGTTATTCTCTGATGAGCGTATCACTTTAGAAGCGGATGAAATTGCTCAAACGGAGACGTATGATGAAGAGTCTTTACACATGAGACAATTGTTGAAAACTAAATTAGTAGACATGGATCTTTCTGTTCGTGCTCTAAACTGTTTAAAAGCAGCTGAAGTTGATACTTTAGGAGATTTAGTTTCTTTCAATAAAAATGATTTAATGAAGTTCAGAAACTTCGGTAAAAAATCTTTAACAGAACTTGAAGAACTTGTGATCAACAAGGGGTTAAGTTTTGGTATGGATTTATCAAAATATAAATTAGACAAAGATTAAATAATCATATTTTGCTCCTCGTTCTATCGAGTTTGGTAGCAAGATGATAAAACAAAAATATGAGACACGGTAAAAAAGTTAATCACTTAGGTAGAAAAACAGCGCATAGAAAAGCTATGTTGGCAAACATGGCTTGTTCATTGATTGAACACAAAAGAATCAATACTACTGTAGCGAAAGCGAAAGCTTTAAAACAGTTTGTTGAGCCTTTGATTACTAAATCAAAAGCTGAGAACAATGTAAGTGCTGAAAAGGGTACCCATAACAGACGTATAGTTTTCAAAAACTTACGTGATAAGAATGCTGTTACTGAATTATTCAGTGTGGTTTCTGAGAAGGTAGCCGACAGACCAGGTGGTTATACAAGAATCATTAAACTGGGTAATCGTTTAGGTGATAATGCTGATATGGCAATGATAGAATTGGTTGATTTCAACGAATTATACAATGCTGGTAAGCCTAAGAAAAAATCTACTAGAAGAAGTAGAAGATCTGGCTCTGCTGCTACTGAAGCTCCTGCAGCTGAAAAGGAAGCTAAGGTAGTTGAAGAGACTAAGCCTGAAGCTGAAGCACAAACCGATACAGAAGCTAAGACAGATGATTCAAAGGAATAACATTGTCAATAAATATTAATAATGAAAAAGGATAAGCTATCTAGCTTATCCTTTTTTTTATGTTTTTTTGTTAACGAATAAATTATAAGTACAAGATGAAATATCAAGCAAAAAGAAAAGCATTAATACTACTTGCAGACGGAACTATTTTTTACGGTAAATCTGTTGGTGATAAAGAGGGTACTGCTTTTGGTGAGGTATGTTTTAATACGGGCATGACCGGATATCAAGAAATTTTCACAGATCCTTCATATTTTGGGCAAATAATGGTAACTACTAATGCTCATATTGGTAACTATGGTGTTAATAAAGACGAAATTGAATCTGAATCAATAAAAATCTCTGGATTAGTTTGTAGAAATTTCAGTTATGAATATTCTAGGCCTTTAGCAGATGATAGCCTTCAAGGATTTCTAGAACAGAATGATCTTTTTGCAATTTCAGATGTCGATACTCGTGCATTGGTAAGTTATATACGTGATAACGGAGCTATGAATGCGGTTATATCTACAGATGTGGATAATATTGAAGATCTTAAGAAACGTTTAAGTGAGGTCCCAAGTATGGAGGGTCTTGAACTTGCATCAAAAGTATCTACAAAAGAAGCATATTTTGTTGGTGATGAAAATGCAACTTTTAAAATTGCAGCTTTAGATATTGGGATAAAGAAGAATATTTTAAGAAATCTGGTTAAAAGAGGGGCATATATAAAAGTTTTTCCATACAACAGTAGTTTCGAGGAAATGTCTTCGTGGAATCCTGATGCTTTCTTTATATCTAATGGACCTGGAGATCCAGAACCATTAGTAGATGCTATAGCAGCTGTAAAAAAGATGATTGAAACGGACAAGCCTCTTTTTGGGATTTGTTTAGGTCATCAAGTTTTGGCATTGGCAAACGGTGTTTCTACATACAAAATGCACAACGGCCATAGAGGAATTAATCATCCAATATTGAACTTGGTTACAGGTAAAGGAGAAATAACCTCTCAAAACCATGGTTTTGCAATTAATAGGGAAGAGACGGAAGCAAATTCTAATTTAGAGATTACACATACGCATCTAAATGATAAAACAGTAGCTGGTATAAAAATGAAGAATAAAGATGTTTTTTCTGTGCAATATCACCCAGAAGCTAGTCCTGGTCCTCACGATGCCGATTATCTATTTGATGATTTTTTCAAATTGATAGAGAAAAGTTCAAAACATAACGAAATAGTTTAAATAAACATTATTTAATTGGGAAATCTTGGGTCTAAACAAACCCAATGATTTCCCTGTTTTGTATCTTTACTTTTTAACAAACAACAAATAAAAAGATTAAAAATGAGTATAATTTTAAATGTTCATGCAAGACAGATTTTGGATTCTAGAGGAAACCCAACTGTAGAAGTTGATGTAGTTACAGAAAATGGTGTAATGGGTAGAGCAGCGGTTCCTTCTGGTGCGTCTACAGGTGAGCATGAAGCTGTTGAGTTGCGTGATGGAGGGGAGACTTTCATGGGTAAAGGTGTAATGAAAGCTGTTGATAACGTAAATAGTGTTATTGCTGAAGAAATTTTAGGTATGAACGTGTTTGATCAAAATTTATTAGATCAAACAATGATAGATTTAGATGGTACTCCAAATAAATCTAAATTAGGAGCTAATGCTATTTTGGGTGTTTCTCTTGCTGCAGCTAAAGCTGCTGCAAATGAATTAGGTCTTTCACTCTTTAGATATATTGGTGGTGTTAGCGCTAATACATTACCGGTTCCAATGATGAATATTATTAATGGTGGGTCTCACTCAGATGCACCAATCGCATTTCAGGAATTTATGGTTATGCCTGTTAAAGCAAAAAGCTTTTCACACGCGATGCAGATGGGTACGGAGATATTCCATAATCTTAAAAAGGTGTTACATGACCGTGGACTTAGTACTGCAGTAGGTGATGAAGGTGGTTTTGCGCCAAACCTAGCAGGTGGTACTGAAGATGCTTTGGATACTATTGCAAAAGCGGTTAAAAACGCAGGTTATACCTTAGGTGATGATGTAATGATCGCATTGGATTGTGCTGCAGCGGAATTCTTTGTAGATGGAAAATATGACTACACTAAATTTGAAGGTGAATCTGGTGTCGTTAGAACTTCTGAAGAACAGGCTCAGTATTTAGCTGATCTAAGTGCAAAGTATCCTATTATCTCTATTGAGGACGGTATGGATGAAAACGATTGGGATGGTTGGAAATCTTTAACTGACAAAATTGGAGATAAAGTTCAATTAGTTGGTGATGATTTGTTTGTAACCAATGTTGAGCGTTTGTCTACAGGTATTGAAAAAGGAATCGCAAATTCCATCTTGATCAAAGTAAACCAGATTGGTACATTGACAGAAACAATAGCGGCGGTTAATATGGCTAAAAATGCAGGTTATACTTCAGTAATGTCTCACCGTTCTGGAGAGACTGAAGATAATACTATCGCTGATTTAGCGGTTGCATTGAATACAGGTCAAATTAAAACAGGATCAGCATCAAGGTCTGATCGTATGGCTAAATATAACCAACTACTTAGAATAGAAGAAGAATTGGGGAGTACAGCTTACTACCCTCAAGAAAAAGCCTTTAAATTAGGTTAATTTCTGTGCTAAAATTATAATTAAGCCTTTCTTATTAGAAAGGCTTTTTTTTTTGGCGTACTTCAAAACTTTAACTACCTTTTGAGAATAAACCACATTTAATACCATTTTATTGGCGTATGAATAATTTTCTTTTTGTTTCAGCAGAAAACGATGCTATTCCAGATTGTAAAGCTGGTGGAATGGGTGATGTTGTTAGAGATGTGCCTAGGGAAATTTCGAAACGAGAAGATAAAGTTCACGTTGTCGTACCAGCTTATTCTAGATTACATAAAAACGGAATTTTTAAAACGAAACTAGAATTTAGCTTACGTGGTGTTCCGTATACGGCAGAATTATATGAGGTAATTCCAAAAAGGGTAGATAAAAATATTACCCATTATGTAATTCATCATCCAGAAATCTTAGAAGGTGGAATTGCTCATATTTATCATGATGATCCTACCGAGCCATTTTTTAATGATTTTGTAAAATTCATTATTTTTTGCACTGCTACTGCAGAGGCTATTAAAATTGGAGCTTTTGGTGATCTGGATATTGTGCATATGCATGATTGGCATTCAGCGGCACTTTTGTTTATAAAGACCTATCATCCAAGTTATAATGATCTAAAAAAGATGAGATACGTCTACACTATTCATAATTTGGCTATACAGGGTATTCGTCCCTTTTATAATAATTATGCTTCGGTTAACAATTGGTTTCCAGAAATACAATTGGATCATAATGCCTTAAAGGATTTAAGATATCAAGACTGTATAAATTTAATGGCTGTGGGCATACGCTTGGCAGATGCCGTTCATACAGTATCGCCATCTTATAAAGAAGATGTTCTATTACCTAGTAGAAGACCAGAGTTTATTGGCGGTGAAAGTTTGGAAAATGATTTGTTGAAGGCAGATAATGAAGGTCGTTTATTTGGAATTTTGAATGCGAGTAATTACGGTAATATTAGAGTTGCGGAAAAAGGTCTTTTGTATAGGAATACGGTAAAAGCACTTTTTAGATGGTTGCAAGAAAACTCCAAGAAATACAAAGCTGATTTTTTAGCCCATACTGGTGAAAAAATAATGCAGTATGTAGGAAATAGACCTAAATTTATTGTGTCTAGTGTGGCAAGGCTTACAGAGCAGAAATTTTATTTTTTAAAACGCTCACCAGAGGCGTTTGAAAAGATGCTGGTTAGGCTAAGTGAAGTGGATGGTATTTTTATGCTTTTGGGGACTGGTGATCCTGATTATGAGGAATTCTTTCGTCATATGAGTTATCATCATAAGAATTTTGTTTTTACGAACGGTCAATCAGAAGATTTAATAGATTCTATGTACTTGGAAACCGATCTTTATTTTATGCCAAGTTTGTTTGAGCCCTGTGGTATAAGTCAAATGTTAGCAATGAGAAATGGAAATCCTTGCCTAGTTCATCATACAGGCGGTCTAAAAGATACGGTAGAACATTTAAAAACTGGTTTTGCTTTTAGCGGAAATACCTATGATGAACAGATTAGTAATATGGTGAAGAGCTTTGATGAAGCATTGACTATTTGGGAGCATGATAAAGACACTTGGAAAAAAATTAAATCCAATGCTAAAAAGGTGAGATTTACTTGGGAGAAATCCTTAAATGAGTATTATGATAAACTATATCTGTTGTAATGAAAGCTATTCATAGTACTTATTGTTAATTTTACCCAAAACAGATTTATGAAATTGGTAGACCAATCCTGTTTTGTTAACTTTACGAGGAGTATTTAAAACGTAAAAATTAAAAATGTCAGACAAAGCTATTTTAGAATATAATGGTGAAAAATATGAGTTTCCGGTAATTAAGGGAACCGAAGATGAACTTGCAATAGATATCAAATCATTGCGTTCAGCAACCAAAGGAATGATAACCATAGATCCGGGTTTTAAAAATACAGGATCATGTGAAAGTGCTATTACTTTTTTAGATGGCGAAAAAGGTATTTTACGTTATAGAGGGTATTCAATTGAAGAATTAGCCGAGAAAGCTGATTTCTTAGAAGTTGCCTATGCTTTAATATTTGGAGACTTACCTAACAAGGAGGAACTGGCAAAGTTCCACAAGGATATTAAAGATGAATCTCACGTAGATGAAGAGATGAAGAAGATATTGGATGGTTTTCCAAAGTCCGCACATCCAATGGGTGTTCTATCATCTTTAACAAGTGCACTAATTGCATTTAATCCTTCTACTGTTGATGTAAGTTCAGATGAGGATATGTACCACGCAATTGTACGTATACTTGCAAAATTCCCAGTTCTTGTAGCTTGGACTTTACGTAAAAAGAAAGGTCTTCCATTAGATTATGGAGATGATAGTTTAGGGTATGTTGAGAACATTCATAAAATGATGTTCAAGCGTCCTAACCAAGATTATAAAAAGAATAAAGTTGTCATTGAAGCCTTAGATAAGTTGTTGATATTACATGCGGATCATGAGCAAAATTGTTCTACAAGTACTGTTCGTATCGTAGGTTCTTCACATGCTGGATTATTTGCATCATTATCTGCTGGTATTTCAGCTCTCTGGGGACCACTACACGGTGGTGCGAACCAAGCTGTTTTAGAAATGCTTGAAGCAATTGAAGCGGATGGTGGTGACACCAAAAAATATATGGCCAAGGCTAAAGATAAATCTGATCCGTTCAGATTAATGGGCTTTGGACATAGAGTATATAAGAACTTTGACCCTCGTGCAAAAATCATTAAAGTTGCAGCTGACGAGGTATTGGCAGATTTAGGTATTAATGACCCTATTCTTGATATAGCCAAAGGCTTAGAAAAAGAGGCTTTGGAAGATCAGTACTTTGTGGATAGAAAATTATACCCTAATGTAGATTTCTACTCAGGTATTATTTATAGAGCTTTGGGTATACCAACAGAAATGTTTACAGTTATGTTCGCATTAGGTAGATTGCCAGGGTGGATTGCACAATGGAGAGAAATGAGATTGAATGGTGAGCCAATTGGTAGACCAAGACAAGTATATACTGGTGAAAATTTAAGATCTTTTGTCGAACTTGACAAAAGGTAGATTGCTACCGTTAATAAAAAAACAAAAGCTCTTTTAATTTTAAAGGAGCTTTTTTTTGTGCCAAATTTTAATTTTTATTTAAATAAACACATATGTTACAATTAAATATCAATGATGAGATTTCACCTTTAAAGGCAGTGGTATTAGGTATTGCTAAAAGCTCAGGACCTACACCCACTTTAGAGGAAGCTTATGATCCAAAATCCAAGGAGCATATAAAGGCTGGGACTTATCCGTTAGAAGCTGACATGATTAAAGAAATGGAAGCTTTTAGAGAAGTCTTTGAAAAATATGGTGTAAAGGTTTTTAGACCAGAGGTTCTAGAAGATTGTAATCAGATTTTTACTAGAGATATCGCTTTTGTAATAGAAAATAAGTTGATAAAAGCCAACATCTTACCTGATCGTGAACAAGAGGTTGAGGCTATTTTACACGTACTTGATAAAATAGAGGATGACAACATTCTTACACCGCCTGAGGACGTGCATGTTGAAGGTGGTGACGTAATGCCATGGAACGATTATATTTTTGTTGGTACCTATACAGCGGATGATTATCCATCATATATTACTGCAAGAACAAATAAGGCCGCGGTAGAATATTTAGCTAAACAGTTTCCGCATAAAACTATAAAGTCGTTTGAGCTTCGCAAGTCCAATACAGTAGCTAAAGACAACGCTTTACATTTAGATTGTTGTTTTCAGCCTTTGGGTAAAGGGAAAGCTATTATTCATAAAAACGGATTTTTGGTTGAGGAAGAGTACCAATGGTTGGTTGATTTTTTTGGAAAAGAAAATGTTTTTGAAATAGATGCCTTAGAAATGTACCATATGTATAGCAATGTATTTTCTATTTCACCAGATGTTGTAGTATCTGAACGCAACTTCACCCGTTTGAATAATTGGTTAAGAGAACAAGGCTTTACGGTAGAAGAGATTCCGTATGGCGAAATATCAAAACAAGAGGGTTTATTACGCTGTAGTACTTTACCCTTAATTAGAGTATAATTTAAATAAATGTACCCCTATGCAAATTACTAACACTATACTAATGATTCGCCCTGTGTCATTTAGAATGAATGAGCAAACGGCTGTCAATAACTACTTTATGGAGGATATTGACTTGAAGAATCAAGAAATTAACAAGAAGGCCCAAGAGGAGTTTGATGCTTTTGTGGTAGAATTAAGAAATAAAGGAGTAAACGTAATCGTTGTTCAAGATACTAAAGAGCCTGATACCCCAGACAGTATTTTTCCAAATAATTGGATATCATTTCACGCAAATGGTACCGTTGGTGTCTACCCAATGTTCGCAGAGAACAGAAGAAATGAAAGGCGCGATGATATTTTTGATATTCTAGAATCTAACGGTTTTAAGATCAATGATGTTGTTGATTATACTTCTGCCGAAGAGGAAGAATTGTTTCTTGAAGGCACAGGTAGCATTCTTATAGATCGCGTAAATAAAAAAGCATATTGCGCATTGTCTGAACGTGCAGATGAAGAATTGTTTATTGAGTTCTGTGAAGATTTCGATTTTTTTCCGGTAATATTTACCGCAAACCAGTCTGTAGACGGTAAAAGATTACCAATTTACCATACTAACGTAATGATGGCACTGGCAGAAAATTTTGTAATTATCTGTGCAGATTCTATTGATGATAAGAAGGAAAAAAAGAATGTGTTAGATCATCTTAAAAAAGATGGTAAAGAGATTATTACGATTACCGAGCAGCAAATGCATCATTTTGCTGGTAATATGTTGCAGGTTTTGGGTAGCGAAGATAAAAGATATATGGTGATGAGCTCAGCTGCATTTCATAGTTTGACCAAAGAGCAGATTACTAAAATAGAAAACCATTGTTCAATTTTACATAGTTCTTTACATACTATTGAAACCTGTGGTGGTGGTAGTGCCCGTTGCATGATGGCTGAAGTTTTTCTACCAAAAGAATTATGATACTTGTTACCCTATTAAAATAATTAAACTTAATGGGGTAACATTTTTAAACTGTATTCGCTATCTTCATAGAGATTGAAGCTATTTAGAATTCAAAGTCTTTATGAGGTTAAAAGCAATTTATATTTTATTGGTATTCTCTTTTGCAGGATTTATTCTTGTATGGGCAAGCTCACCTATAATTACTGATTATGAAATTATAGAAGAAAAGGCTCTTTCTAATCAAAATGATGATGACTTCAATACAATGATGAATGTACTTACCCATCAACGTTGTGTAAACTGTCACCCAAATGATCATATTCCCAAACAAGGAGACGATAGTCATCCACATTATTTTGATATGGCAAGAGGTGAAGACGATCATGGTTTTGAGGCTACCAATTGCAATACTTGTCATCAGTCAGAAAATAATGTGAATTCAGGTGTGCCAGGTGCACCACATTGGGGGTTGGCTCCGGCATCAATGGCTTGGGAAGGACTCACTAGAACTGAACTAGCTGAGCGTTTGTTAGATAAAACCACCAATGGCAATAGAAGTCACGCAGCGCTTGTTAAGCATATGACAGAAGATGAGTTGGTACTTTGGGCTTGGGAACCCGGGGTAGATGCGGATGGTGATCCACGTACTTTGCCACCGGTTTCAAAAGAAGATTTTAAAAATGCGGTAGAAAATTGGTTTGCTAACGGGGCGGTTATTCCTGTAAAATAATATATCTATATGAAAATTTCCTTAACGGTTAACGGAGCTGTAAGATCAATTGATATTGCAGATGATAATACGCCATTGCTTTGGGTCATAAGAGATACGTTAAATTTAAAAGGAACAAAATTTGGCTGTGGAAAAGCGGCTTGCGGCGCATGTACATTACATGTAGATGGAGAGGCAGTGCGTTCTTGTTCGTATCCGGTGAAATTTGCAAATGGTAAAAATGTAACTACCATAGAGGGGTTAGGAAATAGAGATCGTCCACACCCCGTACAGCAAGCTTGGATTGAAGAAATTGTTCCTCAATGTGGCTATTGTCAACCCGGTTTTATGATGGCAACGGCGGCACTTTTAAATAAGGTTCCCAATCCGTCAGATGAAGATATCGATAATAATATTATTAACGTATGCCGTTGCGGTACGTATTATAGAATGCGAAAAGCAATACATAAGGCAGCTAAGTTGCAAGCAAACATGGATATTGAATCAGTTAAAGAGGAGAAGTAAATGGCTGATAAAAAAAATGGTTCAAAAAAAGTATCTAGACGTAAATTTTTAATCAAGGGCGGTCTAGGTGCTATTGGAGTGGTTGCCATTGGTACCTACATCTTTAGAAACCCGATACGGCGACAAATTTTAGGTGTGGTAAATTCATTGGAAGCACCTTATACCGACAATACAGACCAGCCTATGGTTTGGTTTGAGGTAAATTCAGATAATACAATAGTATTACACTCTCCTAAAATGGAAATGGGCCAAGGAACTTTTACGGGTATTGCTCAAATGGCAGCGGAAGAACTTATGGTTGGTATTGAGCAAATACATGTGGTTCACGCTGCTTCGGCGACAGGTAATGTAGATAGCTTTGCTACTGGCGGAAGTACATCGATATCTGGATTGTGGCAACCGCTTAGAGAGTTGGCTGCAATGTTGCGGGTAATGCTTTCAAATGAAGCTGCTCGCAAAATGAATATAAATGTAGAAGAACTTACCATAGATAAAGGAATCATTTCTGGTGCAGGTGATAAAATGACCTACGCCCAAGTTGCGGAGGGGGTTGTAGATTGGGAGATTCCAGATGTTCCCGTTTTAAAGGATGCTAAGGATTACAAATATATTGGTAAGCCTATTTCTAGAGTGGATTTGGATGCTAAGGTATACGGAGATCCTATTTTTGGAATGGATGCAGAAATGCAGGGAATGCTCTATGGAGCGGTGGTAAGACCAACTAAAATAGGAGCAACATTTGTAAGTGCGGACATTAAAGAGGCAGAGGGTATGCCCGGTGTCGTTAAGATTATTGTTGAAAATGATTTTGTAGGTGTAATTGCAAATTCTATCATTGAAGCTGAACATGCGAAAGAGGCTATTAAGGTTGTTTGGGAAAGTTATGAGGATTTAAGCACGGCAGATATTATAGGAATGATGACCGTTGGTAATGGTAATTCCATGGTCATACAAAAGAAAGGTCAATCACTTGTCGAAGATGATGATTTTGAAACTTTGGAGTTTAGAAGTCCGATCGGTGCTCACGCACAAATTGAACCAAACGGAGTTGTTGCCTATGTAGAAGGAGATAAGGCTACCGTTAAAATTTCAACCCAAGTGGTAAGTATTACCAGAAAAGAGGTTGCCAAACGTTTAAATATAGATGTTGAAAACGTCAATATCATACCTACTTATTTAGGAGGTGGTTTTGGTAGAAGATTACATACTCCACATGCGGTGCAAGCTGCTTTAATGTCAAAAGCTGTAGGTAAACCTGTAAAATATTTTTTTAGTAGAAAAGAAGAGTTTCAGCATGATATGTTTCGCCCTCCCACGCACCATGTGATTAAGGGTAAGCTGAATGCGGAAGGTTTTTTAGAAGCTCTTGAACATGATTTCGTAAGTGGTGATGTTGCAACTGATTCTGCTTTAATTCCTAATGCACTAACTAATTTTTTAGGTGCCGATGTAGGTGCTATACGTGGTGGTTTTATACAATATACGGCTGTTCCAAATTTTAAGGCGGTTCATTGGCATGTTACCTTACCATTTGCGACCAGTTGGTGGCGCAGTCTTGGGTTGTTGGCGAATACCTTTGCCATGGAGAGTTTTATGGATGAAATGGCTATTAAGGCAAAGAAAAATGCAGTAGATTTTAGGTTGGCACTAATTGGGGATGATGCCATTGATGTTCGTTTAAAAAACGTTATTCGGGCGGCAGCTGAAAAAGCGAATTATACAGAAGATATTATTGGTGGTAGGGCTATGGGTTTTGCAGCTTCTATAGATGCAAATACGCCTTGTGCACAGGTTGCTGAGGTTTCAGTGGTTGGCAATGAAATAATTGTGCGTAAAGTCACCGTGGCCATGGACCCTGGGTTGGCGGTTAATCCTGATCAGATTCGTGCTCAGTGTGAAGGTTGTGTAATTATGGGTATGAGTGCTGTTTTGTACGAGAAAATGGAAGTGGAAAATGGCGAATTAACACCTACGATCTATGGTCCTTATCAAATGGCTTTAATGAAAAATGCTCCAAAAGAAATAGATGTAGTTTTGTTGCAAGGAAAAGATACACCGGGGGCAGTGGGCGAACCTCCATTAGGACCAATTGGTGCAGCTATAGCAAATGCGGTTAGAAGATTGACCGGAGAAAGGCTGACCGAATTGCCCCTTAAAATTTCTAAAAATAACCTGAGCTAATAGGTAATACCATCTCTTTTCCACCTTTTGTGGGTCCACAAATATAGTTCTGGATACTTTTGTATGACCTCTTCTAATTTATGGGCATAGGTATCTATAATATTTTGTTCGTCTAAATTAGATGCGGAATTAACAATTGTTTCAAAGAATAGTTCATACGTGCCACGCTTTATTTTCTTCAAATAAGGGAGGAATATTATGGAATCTGTCTTTTTGGCAATTTTTGCGGCTCCAGTAAAAAAAGAAGTATGCTGATTAAAAAATTGGGTTTGGGATTTACCGGATTTTCCTAAAGGACTTTGATCTCCAATTACACAATTCATAGAGACTACGTTATTGTTTTTTAAGTGTAATAAGTGTCTGTACCCTTTATTGCTTGGAATACAATGCACATTAAATCGTTCTCGCATTAAAATGAATAAGTCGTTGAAATATGTGTTTGATAAGGGTTTGTATAAAGTATTGCAGTTTACTTCTAGAAATAAAGGAACCGTAGTAAGCCATTCCCAATTGCCTTGGTGTGCAGTGTACAGCATTATATTTTCATTATTTTTAAGATGATCGGTCAATTGGGATAAGTTATTGATCTTAAATCTGTTTTCAATCTCACTTGGTTTTATCGTTAATAATTTTATTGACTCAAAGAACATATCACAAAAATGCTGGTAGAATTTTTTTGCAATGCTGTTTATTTCTTTCTCTGATTTGTGGGGAAAAGCAAGATGCAAGTTTTTACACACTACTTTTTTTCTGTAGCCAAGTATATAATACGTTAAAAAGTAAGTAATGTCAGATATCATATATAACATCCAAAAAGGTAGAATGGACAATACATAAAAAGGGAAAAAACGTAAATATTTCATCTTCAAAATATTAAAAGCATTGATCAATACAGCTTAAATAGGTGTACAATACTAGTCGTAAAATTGAAATGAATATTACCTTAAAAAATAAAAAAATAACGCTTTAGCATGTGGAATTTAGTTGTGGTCCGTTTTAGCAATATTACTGATCATGCCGCCAAAAATAAAATAATGAAAGGGCACAATGCTGTACCAGTATAACCTGCCTCGTAATCCTCTAGGTCTAAAGGTTGCGGTTTGGTGCAATATGTTGTTCTCGTCAATCTTAAACTCTAGCCAAGCCTCTCCGGGCAGCTTCATTTCTGCAAACAATAGAAGTCTTTTTGCGTTTTTATCGGCCAATAGAACTCTCCAGAAATCCAATGCGTCTCCAGCGAATATTTTGTCTGGGTGTGTTCTTCCTCTTCGTAATCCTACGCCGCCCCAAATCTTATCTAAAAAACCCCTGATTTTCCATAGCCAATTTCCGTAATACCAACCGGTTTCGCCACCAATTCTCCAAATACGTTCCAAGACTTCTTCTGGATTTTTTACCTTAATCTGTTTGTAATCTTTGAGTACGCCATATTTTGGAACTTGAATATGTTTTTCAAGGTTTTCTAAAAAACGACCACTGATCATACTGTCTTTCCAACTGCTGATCACTAAATTTTGTTCTATCTTTTTAAAGGCAAGGTCAATGGCCTCTTTGTAGGTATGTGGTTCAATACCAAGTATTTCTTGCAATCTAGTGTCTTTTGCTATGACTTCAATTTTCATGCTATCCACTAGGTTCAACGCTAATTTATATGAAGTTGAGGTTACAAAATAGAGCCAATATGATGACAATTTTGGAGTCATCACAGGTACTGTCCAAATCCAGTTTTTGAATCCTCGCACTTCGGCATATTTATGCAACATATCTTTATAGCTAAGTACATTTGGACCCGCTATATCAAATGAGTCGTTATAGGTTTTTTCATGTCCTAGTACTCCGGTTAAAAAGGCTATAACATCTCTTATGGCAATGGGTTGCGTTTTTGTCAACACCCATTTTGGCGTAATCATAACGGGCAGTTTTTCACATAGGTCACGTATAATTTCGAAAGAAGAACTTCCTGATCCTACAATGATACCTGCCCTTAAAACCGTTAAATTATATTTTCCTTGATACAGAATGTCCTCCACATTTTTGCGTGATTGTAAATGTTTTGAGAGTTTTTCATCATTGACAATACCGCTTAAATAAATAACTTGCTTAATATTTGTGTTGTTTACGTACTTATTGAAGTTAATGGCGGTTTTTGCTTCCATGTCATCAAAATCTTGGGTAGATGAGCTCATGGAGTGTATAAGGAAGTACGCGGCGTCTATATCCTTTGGTACAATATTTTCTTTAGGTTCTTCTAAAAAATCAATCTCTATGATTTGAATATTACTTCTAATTTCTTTGTCTACAGATAGTCTGCTTTCATCACGAACCGCACAAACAATTTCATGTCCCATTTCTAAGAGCTGCGGTAGTAAGCGCATGCCTATATAACCATTGGCACCTGTGAGCAGTATTTTCATTTCTTAGGAGTTTTATACATTTTAAATATGTAAAAAAATGGTATTATAGTTATACTGATTACCGTAACTATGGATAAACTTGAGAATTTAAAACCTAAGTTAATGTCATGTGCTTGTAAAATGATCTCTATGATTATTGGGGTAGCTATAATTGCTATCAATACGTTAATATAGACCAACATTTTTAATGATGTTTTATAAATTTCTGGAGCATTTTCATCCGTTACTTTTATAGGGTAGTTCATGTTCCATAGATTTATATTTTTAATTACCAGATAAAGAATAAAATAAATTATTGAATTTAAGATTGGAAATGTCCAAATAGTACTTTTGGTACCAAATCCGTCCACCTCTCCTTTATAATTAAAATGAGCGGGAATTATATCAGGTAAATTGGTATAGGATATGCCCACGATAATAAAGTTTATAGCTATAATTAGCCATCCTAAAGTAATTAGCCTTTGTTGGTATTTGGTTAGTTTTATTTTTAGTTTGGGTAAATTTGATGACATATTACAAATCTTCAATTGATGTAGGCGCGTTATCCGCTTTGTAGTCCATGATTTTTTTAAAGAATTTCTGTACCGCCTTGGTATCAGAGGCCACTTTTATAAAATATTGATCGCGGTAAATGGAGTAAACCGAAGCTTGCCCTTTGTATATAGATAGTTTATAGTAGGGTATGATCAATGCATATGTTTCTAAAAGTGATCTAAACCCTATAATAATTCCATTTGGCCTCATCTCTATATTACAAACATCCCTATTGCTGTCTAATATGAGAAGATTTCTAATTTCAATGCTTGTCTCCGTAATGATCAGTTTTGGTGACCCAATGCCGTTCATGGCCCATCTTTCTTTTAAGGTAAAAGGCTTGCCTACTTCTTCCTCAATTTTTTTAGTGACGGCTTTATTATTGTAGGATACGTTTAACAGCATGCAATTTTTTGTACAGTTTTACTAAAGTTAACGAAATACCGCATGAATGCCACATCTGTTTACCCTTAAAGCATAAAAAATCATTAATTTTGCAGGCTTAATTAAACGTTTTGATGAATATTCAAGAGGTACTATCAGTTAAAGTAAAAGAAGCGGTAAAATCTATTTTTGATAAGGATTTGCCAAATGTGGAATTTCAACCTACCCGTAAGGATTTTGAGGGAGATATTACTATTGTGGTTTTTCCAATGTTACGTGTAGTGAAAGGAAACCCAGTGCAAATTGGGGAGCAAATTGGTGCATATTTAGAAGAACACATAGATGAGGTTGCCGGCTTTAATGTGATTAAAGGATTCTTGAATATTGTTATAAACGATTCTTTCTACTTGAATTTTTTCAATTCGATCTCAACCATACCCAATTATGGTTATGTGCAAGAGTCGGATGATGCCGTTATGGTAGAGTACTCTTCGCCAAACACTAATAAGCCATTACACTTGGGTCATATTAGAAATAACTTATTAGGATATTCCGTTGCGGAAATTTTAAAGGCATCGGGTAAAAAAGTATATAAAACTCAAATTATCAATGACCGTGGTATTCATATCTGTAAAAGTATGGTGGCTTGGCAAAAGTTCGGAAATGGGGAGACACCCATATCAACCGGACTAAAAGGCGATAAGCTGGTTGGTAATTACTATGTAGCTTTTGATAAAGCTTATAAAGAACAAATAGCGGATTTAGTTGCTAAGGGAATTGATAAAAAGGTTGCTGAAAAAGAAGCTCCTATCTTGTTAGAAGCTCAAGAAATGCTTTTAAAATGGGAAGCTGGTGATCCTGAAACCGTAACCTTATGGAAAACCATGAACGGTTGGGTATATAAAGGTTTTGAAGTTACCTATAAGAATTTAGGAGTAGATTTTGATACGCTATATTATGAAAGTGATACCTACCTTTTAGGTAAGGATGTTGTTGCGGAAGGATTAAAGAAAGGAATATTTTTTAAGAAAGAAGATGGTAGTGTTTGGATCGATTTGACCGAAGATGGATTGGATGAGAAAATTGTTCTTCGTTCAGATGGCACTGCGGTCTATATGACCCAGGATATTGGTACCGCCATACAACGTGTTAAAGATCATCCAGATGTTAATGGTATGGTGTATACTGTTGGTAATGAGCAAGATTATCACTTCAAGGTTTTGTTTTTAATTCTGCAAAAACTTGGTTTTTCTTGGTCAAAAAAACTGCACCACCTAAGTTATGGTATGGTAGATTTGCCTAGTGGGAAAATGAAGAGTAGGGAAGGCACCGTTGTAGATGCCGATGATCTTATGGCAGATATGACCCAGACCGCTGCTAATATTTCTGAGGAACTTGGTAAGCTAGAGGACTATAACGAAGAAGAAAAGCAGACGCTTTACCAAATGATAGGTTTGGGCGCTTTAAAGTACTATATTCTTAAAGTAGATCCTAAAAAGAGAATCTTGTTCGACCCAGAAGAGTCGGTAGATTTTCAAGGTAATACAGGACCTTTTATTCAGTATACCTATGCTCGTATTCAATCTATTTTGAGAAAGGCAGAAAGTATGGGTATCAATATTTCTGAAGATGCCAAAGTTTCTGAGTTACATTCAAAAGAAAAGGAATTGATCAAACAGCTTCAACTATTTCCAGAGACCATTCAATTGGCTGCAGATAATTTTAGTCCGGCATTGATTGCTAATTTTACCTATGATCTGGTAAAGGAATTTAATTCTTTCTATCAACAGGTTTCCATATTGGGAGAGGTAGATGAAGCTAAGAAAGTATTACGAGTTCAATTATCTAAAAAGGTTGCCCAGGTTATACAAGATGCATTCAAATTATTAGGCGTAGAGGTTCCTGAGCGTATGTAATTTTAAAAATTGATTCGTACGCTGGCATTGGGGGTTATACCTAATGAGATACGCTCAATAGTTTCAATGGTATTATCGTCTAGTAGTCTGTAATAGGTGTTTAATGTATTACGTCTGTTGGTGAAATTTAATACGGATACTCCAAAGATTATATTCATTTTATCATCAAATTTTAGGGTGTAATTTGCTGATGTATCTGCCCTAAAGTATTCTGATAATCTACTGCTATTTGGTTCTTCGTAATTTATTTCAGCAGGAAAAACGGTTTGATCTATTGGGTCGTTTTCGTCTGGTCGGGTAAAAGGTTTTCCCGATTTGTAATTAATGCCCATTCCTATTTTTAAATTACCAACGGTATAGTTTCCTGCAAGTGTAATAGCGTGTCTTACATCTAAATTGTTCGGAAATGTTGCAGGATCCAAAACATTGAACGTGTAGTCGTTTTTGTTGAAGGTGTAACTAAGCCAAGCACTATAATCGTTATTCTTGGTGTTGATCAGAAATTCAGCTCCTTTAACTGTATAAGATCCAATTTCACCATTAAACTGATTCTGATTTTGAAAACCTTGTGTGTATACGTTGATACCATTTACTTCCTTGTAAAAAGCATCTATGCCCACATATAATTTATTGATATCATAATTGAAACCAATAGACCCCTGTTTACTTCTTGTAATGGGCAGCGCATCACCATCAGATAAAATCCACCTTCTTTTTTCAATACCTAAAAAGTTTTGTTCTAAATCTATGATCTGATTGGTAACCTGACTTTTGTATTCCCCTAATACTTCCGTATTAAAATTTGGTAGTAGCTCATAACTGATATTGATGCGAGGTTCAAAAATGAATTCTTGAAACGTATCCAGGTTTTCTATATAGTTCAAACGACCACCAATGAATCCGTTGAGTCTCTCATCTTTTGAATTATAGTTTATTTCAGTGAATATACCATGTTTACGGATAACCCCTTTTATGTTACTTTCAAATGGAGGCTGATTAACATTTGTAGTGTTTTCAATTCCTGTTTCGGTAAATTCATAACCGTTTGTCCATTTAAGATTTTGTCTTAATAGGTAATTGGTTACAAGTTTTATGTTAGATTCTTTTACTAGATTATTTTGGATTAGTCGTTGTGCGTCATTGTTTGATATAGATAGGGCATCCAGATCATATTGAGTGTAATAGGCACTTAATTGTGATGTAAGATTACCTGTCCATTCGCTTTGTAATTCACTACCAATTGAAAAATTATCTTGATTTAGATTACTGCGGTTTGGTGCAGTGCTGTTTTCAACCGATTCAAAATAGTTTAGATTATTACTCATGGTAATCATACTGGTGCTCACCTTGTGGTATGGGTTTATTTCATAGATGAATTTGGTGGTGAAATCATAAAAATAAAATTCACTCTCTTGATTTACTTCTGAATCTTGAAAGGCTTTTTCTGAGAAGGTAGTGTAGGTTGGAGTGTTAAGGAAATCGGTATATGATCTACGGGCAGAAACTTGTAATGCTGATTTTTTACTAATTGGAATTTCACCAAAAACATCACCCGAGATTAAATTTACACCAGCTCCGCCATTGAAATTTAAAGGTAATTTGCCCATAGATGTTATGCTCAAGGTACCACTTACGCCATCACTAAATATGGCTGAGGTTCCATTTTTTATGATCGTTACGTTTTCTGTAACATAAGGGTTGAATGCAGATATTAAGCCAAAGAAATGTCCCGTTTGATACATTTTTATCCCGTCCCACAGAATAAGGTTCTGGTCATTGGTACCTCCTCTTATATTAATATCTGAAACAGTTTCATCAACACTTTTAATACCTGGTAAAGCCTGTACCGTTTGTAAAATATCTGGTTCACTAACACCTGGTAGAATGCCAAATTTTGATGGATTAATTTCAATACTGGAGTTGTCAAGCTTCTGTAAACCTGTAGTCAAAAATTGTGTTACAATGACTTCATCTAATTCTTGGTAACTCAGGGGCAAGGCAACAATGTTGCATTCTGCAGCGTTAATGAATTCTTTTGCTTTTAAGAAGGTAGGTTTGTAACCTAAATGTTTGATCTGAATTATTGCATTAATAGGAACATTGTCAAAACTGAACGAGCCATTTTCTTTTGTGATACCAGATAAGTTGGTCCCATAAATTTCAATAGTGGCACCGGGTATGGTATTCTCTTCGAAATTATCGAAAACAAAACCGCATATAGAAACAGTGGTGGCTTTGGTTAAGGTATAATAGCGATCATTAAGTTTATTAATGGTGATCCCTGTTGTATTGTTAATTTGTTTTATGATGGCTTCAAGTGAATTAGAATCAGGTGGCGGTATTTGTACGGTATCAACATCACTGTCGGCAAAAGAGAATTTTACATCATAGATCTTTTCTAATTCAGTAAGCACATTGCGCAATTGCACCAATTTTTTTGGTGAATTCTGTGCATAGCTATTTAAGCCGAATATCAGCACAAAAAATAAATAAGAAAGAGTTTTAAGGTGCTTCTTCTGCATAGAACAGCACTTTGTTCCCATCTAAGTTAAACTTAATTTGTAAAGGAACACTTATACTTTGCAGGGCAAGTTCTAGATTTTTGTTGCTAAAAGTACCCGTAAAAAGTTGAGTGGTATCAATATGTTCTGTGCTAATCTCAATATCATATTGTCTTTGAAGTTCATCTAAAACATAATGTAACGGTATACTTTGAAAAGAACTTTCCTTTGACAACCATGTAGGTTCGCCATTTACGGTAGCTTTAGATTTTCTACTATTGCCGGCAATAGTCAAAATTGAATTGCCTGCAGGTAATTTTGTTTCATTGCCATTAATGGTAACGCTAACCAAACCCTCAAAACAGGTTACTTCAAAATAATCTTTTCTATTTTCTACATTGAACTGGGTGCCTAAAACGGTAACCAGGCCTTGGGAGGTATGAACAGTAAATTTTTCTCCCTTGGCAACTTTAAAATACGCTTCGCCATCAAGGTCTACGTTTCTGTTAGAGTCCCATTTTTTTTCGTTAAAAGATAGTTCAGAGGCTGCATTCAAAATAACCTCAGAATTATCTGGTAGGGTTATGAATTTGTTTTCTGCATATGTTGTCGTAAAAGACTCGTTCAAAGTACTAAGGTAAAAGAAAGACCCGGCCAATAATACCGCAATGACCGCTGCAACACGTAGAAATGTCTTGAACGGAGTTAAAACAAAAACTTTAGGTGTTTCTGTAGTTTTACGTTGTTCAATAGTATTCCATGCTTTTTCTTTATCAAATTCAGGTGATTCTAATTTTGATGCGGACTCTTTTATTTTTCTATATGTTTCGTATGCTTCAGATTTCTCGAACTCTGCCAACTCGGCATCGGTCAGTTCATCATTAAGCCATTTTGCTAAGTAATTGTCTTGCATATTTTTAGCTTTGTTTTAGTATAACAACTAAGTTTTTGAAAACCCTACTTTTATGTTACGTATCAAGTACTAAGTACTTTATCTAATATTTTAAATTTTCACTTAATACTTTGTACTCCTTACTTAATACTATTTTTATCCTAACTCCTAACTCCTAACTCCTAACTCCTAACTCCTAACTCCTAACTTATAACCTATATCCCATCTATCTGCTCCCTTAAACTTTTTAGAGCCAAGTGCATTCTTTTTTCGATTGCCTTTACGCTCACTTTTTCCATTTCGGCAATTTCCGCATATTTTTTACCGTCTATTCTATTTAATAAAAAAGTAGTGCGTTGATTGTCTGGTAAGCTGTTCAACGCGTTGTCCAATTTTTCCTTAAATTGATTCTCCTCCATGATGAACTCCGGAGATTCATTAGTAGTCTTTAAGGTTTGGTCTGCGTACTTTAATCGTACTTTTTCAGCTTTAATAACATTTAAGTATAAGTTATTGGCTACCGTGTATAGGTAAGATTTTGCTTTTTCTGGGGCAACTTTAGCACAATTTTCCCAAAGTTTCACAAATGCCTCTTGAACGGCATCATGAGCTTTTTCTTCATTGCCAAATTTGTAATAAATATAATTGAAGATGGTTTTAGACGTTTCATTAAAAACGCTCTTATACACCAACTCTTCGCAAACGTTCAAATGTTTTTCAGTGTTCAATTCATAACTTTTTATCAAAGATATCCGAAAAAAAACAAAAAAGAAGGTAGGGTATTTTTTAAGTCGGTTGTTTTAGAAACATAATAACAAACAATACCAAGTCATTATGAAAAAGATTTTTAATTATGCAATGTATGTTAGCCTACTAACTATTGCACTTAGTTTTACTGCATGTCAAGATGAATTTGAAGAAATCAATACAGGTGAAGAGCCACAGGCAATAACTGCAAGTTCTTCCACTGCAGATTTAATACAACGTACCAGTTCTAATGATGGTTCTGGTGATAATATAGTAGATGGTACTAGTTGCTTTGAAATCAATTTCCCGTACGCTGTTGAGGTAAACGGAATTCCATTGACTATTGATTCTGAGGAAGATATAGAGCAAATAGAAGATATATTCGATAGTATAGACGATGATGAAAATCTATTGGACATTATTTTTCCTATTACGGTAACATCAGGTGATTTTACCGAGATTACCATTAATGGTTTAGAAGATCTACGTGATTTAGCGACCGACTGTAAAGAAGGTGGCGACGATGATGATATAGAATGTATAGATTTTGTGTATCCAATGACCATGTTCACCTTTAATGTCAACTTAGAACAAACAAATACCGTAGAAGTGTCTAGTGATCGTGAGTTACGTTTGTTCTTTAAAGATTTGGATGACGATAGTTTGGTAAGTTTTGATTTTCCTGTGACACTTAAGTTACATGATGAAACAACCATTGTTGTTGAAAGCAATCAAGAATTGGCAATTGCTATTGAAAATGCAAAAGACGATTGTGATGAAGACGACGATGATGATTACAATGACGATGACTTTAATGAAGATGAGTTTAAAGAAGAACTTGTTGAATGTGTTTGGTTCGTAACAGATTTTATACGAAACGATGTGGATCAGACGCCTCAATATGTAAATTATATATTAAACTTTAAAGAAGATGGTACCGTAGTAACCGGTTTTAGAGGAGCTACAACGGTAGAAGGTACTTGGAGCAGTACGGTGGGCGATGATGGCGCTAAATTAACCATTGATTTTGAGTCTAATACTGATTTTAATTTAGAGTGGACGGTATATGACTTAGGTGATGATCAAATTAAGTTATATAATGATGCCGGTAACAGAATTATAATGAAACAATTCTGTGAAGAAGACTTGCTGGAAATAACGGTTGAAGATCTTAGAGAGACTTTAAGAGATTGTTCTTGGGTTATTAAAAGAGTTAAAAATAACGGAGATCATATCAATAGGTTACTAGGTGGTGAATTTGAATTTCAAGCGGAAGGTGTAATTACGTTGACCAACAATGCAACTGTTACTGAGGGTACTTGGGAAATTACTACAAATGCAGAAGGCCGTTTTGTGGTTGCCATTACTATGGGTGATGAAGGTGCCGTGAGTTTTGAATGGTTGTTAACAGATTTAAAAGACCGAATAATTAAGTTCAACGTCGAAGAAACTTTTTATGAATTGGTCATCGTTAAAAAATGTTTGGTGGATGACGATGTGGAAGAAGATATCACTTTCATTAAGAATATTTTTGATAATGCAGCTTGGGAGGTAGCTTACTTCGCAGAAAATAACGATGTGTCAACAGCTCTTTATGCAGATGTAAAGTTATATATGGAGAATGATGGTACCTTGGAAGTAAGAGACCTAAACGGAGACGTTTTCAGTACTGGAAATTGGTTTGTGTATAGAAACGCCTTTACCGGTAAACTAGAAATGATTATTTCTTTTGAAACAGGCAGTAATTACTTGCCATTGGCAAATGATTATCAAATTCTTGAGATCGAGGAAACTAGGATTGAGCTAAAGCATGAAAATGAGACAGGTTTTTATGATCAACTGGTCTTAGAAAGAGAGTAAGATTAAAACATCCAGAAATATACCGTCAACAGTAAAGAGTTGGGCCTCTTTGGCGGTATTGATGGAGGTTTTATTTTGGGAATTTTTGAAAATGTAATTCCTTTTTTGCCCCACAACTAAGTTAAGAGCATCCATTTTAGTATGGGTGCTCTTTTTGTTTTGTATATTTTGTGGTACTTGCTACCGAATTAGCATTGATATTATTAAATTTGTAGCCCCTTAAAAAAGAAAAGAATGTTCGATAATTTAAGCGATAAGCTAGATAAGGCTTTACATGTACTAAAAGGTCATGGTCAAATTACAGAAATAAATGTTGCGGAGACTACCAAAGAAGTACGCCGTGCCTTATTAGATGCCGATGTAAACTTTAAAATTGCCAAGGAATTTACCAATAGGGTTAAAGAGAAGGCATTGGGGCAAAACGTATTAACGACCTTACAGCCAGGTCAGTTAATGGTGAAAATTGTTAAAGATGAACTTACCCAGTTAATGGGTGGTGAGTCAGAGGGTATAAATTTATCGGGTAAACCATCGGTAATATTGATGTCCGGTTTGCAGGGTTCCGGTAAAACTACGTTTTCTGGAAAGCTTGCAAATTTTCTAAAAACCAAAAAATCAAAGAACCCATTATTGGTAGCCTGTGATGTGTATCGCCCGGCGGCAATAGATCAATTGCATGTAGTAGGTGAGCAAATAGGGGTTCCAGTATATTCGGACAGGGATAATACCGATCCTGTAGCTATCGCAAAAGCTGGTATTGCAAAGGCAAAAGCGGATGGTAACAATGTTGTTATAATTGATACCGCAGGTCGTTTGGCGGTAGATGATAAAATGATGGCAGAGATATCTGACATACATAAAGCCATTGAACCTCAAGAAACATTGTTCGTTGTAGATTCTATGACAGGGCAAGATGCTGTGAATACGGCAAAAGCTTTCAACGATATCTTGAACTTTGATGGGGTTATATTAACAAAATTAGATGGTGATACCCGTGGTGGTGCGGCAATATCCATTAAGTCTGTAGTTGATAAACCAATTAAGTTTATTGGTACTGGTGAGAAGATGGAAGCAATTGATGTTTTTCATCCATCACGTATGGCAGACCGTATTTTGGGTATGGGTGATGTAATATCACTTGTAGAAAGAGCTCAAGAACAGTTCGATGAAGAAGAGGCTCGAAAGATCCAAAAGAAAATTGCAAAGAATAAATTCGGTTTCGATGATTTCCTTAGCCAAATTCAGCAAATCAAGAAAATGGGTAATATGAAAGACCTTATGGGGATGATACCTGGTGCAGGTAAAGCCCTTAAAGGTTTGGATATTGATGATGATGCCTTTAAGCATATTGAGGCGATCATATATTCAATGACGCCAGATGAACGTTCTACACCATCTAAATTAAATGCCAGTAGAAAAAAACGTATTGCAAAAGGTTCCGGTAGGGAAGTTCAAGAGATCAATCAATTGTTAAAGCAATTTGATCAAATGAGCAAGATGATGAAAATGATGCAAGGCGGTGGCGGTAAAAAGATGATGCAGATGATGGGCGCCATGAAAGGAATGAAATAATAAGCGAACAACACAACTAAAAAAGAGACGGATATGGAATTATTGGATGGTAAAAAAGTATCCAATCAAATAAAGGAAGAAATCAAGGCTGAGGTTGCCAAGATGAAAGAGCGTGGTGAAAAAGTACCACATTTAGCGGCAATAATTGTTGGTAGTGACGGTGCCAGTTTAACCTATGTTGGTAGTAAAGTGCGTTCTTGTGAGCGTATTGGTTTTGAATCTACGTTAATTCAAATGCCCAGTACCACTTCTGAACAAGAATTATTGAACAAGATCAAGGAATTGAACGTTGATGATGATATCGATGGTTTTATTGTTCAATTGCCTTTGCCGGAACAAATAGATACCCAAAAGGTAATTATGGCCGTTGATCCAGATAAGGATGTTGACGGATTTCACCCTACCAACTTCGGTAAAATGGCTTTGGATATGAGTACGTTCATACCCGCAACACCATTTGGTATTCTAGAATTATTGGAGCGTTATAAAGTTGATACCAAGGGTAAGCATACCGTAGTTATTGGTCGTAGCCATATTGTAGGTAGGCCAATGAGTATTTTAATGGGTAGAAAAGGTTGGCCCGGTAACTCTACGGTGACCTTAACTCATAGTCACACTAAAAATATTACCCAGATTATTTCTCAAGCGGATATTGTAATTTCAGCTCTAGGTGTACCTAATTTTTTAAAGGCGGAGATGGTAAAAGATGATGCCGTAGTTATAGACGTAGGTATTACAAGAGTGCCAGATGATACAAAAGAAAAAGGGTACTATATAACCGGTGATGTTGATTTTGAAAACGTTAGTAAAAAAGCGTCATATATTACACCTGTACCAGGTGGGGTTGGTCCTATGACGATTGCCATGTTGTTGAAAAACACTTTACTGGCTCGTGAGAGACATAGAAGTAGAAACTAGTATCTAATAAAATGATGAAATCAGCCTTGCGGAACAATCGCAGGGCTTTTTTTATGCAGGTAGTTTTTTATCACTGCTCCGGTTTCTGTAGTGTCATTTGGGGTTAAAATATCAATATCGTTGCTGTCATCATAATCGCAGCTTGCAATGATGGTTATAGAACAACTTAATATAATCACGTAAATTACTTTTTTCATAACAACTACGTTTAATGTTAACACCCAATGTTTAACTAAAACGTTCTTATCTTTAATATGGTATGTTTTCAAACCCAAATAATTAATGTATAAGAGACCGTTAGGTTGTTAAATTTTCATAAGTATTTATTAGGCTGACAGATATTTGTCTATGTTTAGCAGAGGTTTAGGTGATTAGCAATCGCTTAGGCTTCTTTTTGACACTTCTAGAATATGAAATTGAACCATTTTTTTGATGCATCCATAGATATGCTTTGTATAGCTAATTATGATGGATACTTTGAAGATGTAAATCCGGCATTTATCAAACTACTAGGGTATGATAAAGAAGAATTAATGTCCAGAAAAATTAATGATTTTGTTTTTGAAGAGGATAAAGAGGTAACGCAACAGACAAGGGCTAGCTTGCACGAAAACAAAAAATTAATCAGTTTTCAAAATAGGTATGTGACCAAGAGCGGCGGTGTGGTATGGTTATCTTGGAGCGCAGTACCGGTAGATAGTGAAAAACTTGTTTATGCTATAGCCAAGGACATTACCCATGAAATGAATTTAAAGAATGCTAGAATTCTTGAATTTGCAAAAATGAAAACGGTCAATGATGATCTGGTAAGGCTAAATTATACTACTTCACATGATTTAAGGGCGCCATTAAATAACTTAATTTCCCTTTTTGATGTTCTCGATTACAATGTCCTAGATGATGATACGCTACAGATTTTGAGATACATGGAGATTTCCGCCAAGGGGGTGAAAGAGTCTTTGGAGAATTATTTAAAATTAATTGAAAATGCACGTAAAGGGCTAAACACATTAACGGAGATTTATTTTGATCATGTACTTACCAAAACCCAAAACGTATTAAGTTCGATTATCAAGAATTCTAGAACCTCAATTTCTTATGATTTTACACTTTGCAAAAGTGTTTTGTTCGATAATTCTTATATGGAAAGTATCTTCTTGAACTTAATTACCAATGCTATTAAGTATACTATTCCTGGTGAAGCACCAAGAATTGAAATTAAAACGGAATTTGTAGATGGTAAAATAGTTCTATATTTTAAAGATTATGGTCAAGGCTTTGACATGATTAAAAATGGCAGCAAGATTTTTGGTTTAAATGAACGTTTTAATACCGAACAAGATGGCAAAGGCGTAGGTCTTTATTTAATACATAATCAAATTAATAGTCTAGGCGGTACGATTACGGTAGATAGCGAGCTAAATAAAGGGGCTTTGTTTACTATTGTTTTTCCTACGCAATAATTTTTACTGTCCGGTATTATTATCTTGGTAAATATGGCATAATAATGTTTCTGAATATCCACTTGAGTGGTTTCATTAATTATCTTTAAGCATGTAAATTTATTTGCCATGATAAAACAAGTAATAGCAGTAGCATTGGTAATAGGTCTTTTTATAAGTTGTGAAAAGGTTGTAGAGCCTGTTCATACTATACAAGTATCTTTTAGTAATGATATTGGTCAAGAATCTATAGATGGTCGTTTATTGCTAATGTTATCGTCTGATGATAGTGATGAACCTCGATTTCAAATCAATGACGGACTCAACACTCAACTCATTTTCGGTATGAATGTAGAGAATTGGGTTCAAGATTCTGTATTGACCTTTGATGAATCTGTGTTTGGTTACCCTTATGAAAGTTTAAAAGATGTACCGCCAGGGGAGTATAATGTGCAGGCACTTCTTAATGTATATGAAACGTTTAACCTTTCTACCGGCCATACCGTAAAGTTGCCTATGGATAATGGCGAGGGACAACAATGGAATAAATCACCAGGTAATTTATATAGCAAGCCTTTTAAGATAAGGGTTGCGAGCAACGGGTTTGAAAATGTGTCTGTAGAACTAGATCAGGTGATTCCGCCCATTGAAGAACCAAAAGATACCGAGTGGATCAAGCATATAAAGGTGAAATCTGAAAAATTATCCGAGTTCTGGGGGAGGGATATCTATTTAGGGGCTCATGTATTGTTGCCTAAGGGATTTAACGAGCATCCGGAGGCCAGGTACCCATTGATGGTTTTTCACGGTCATTATCCTTCGGATTTTGGCGGATTTAGAACTACACCACCAGACCCTAATTTAAAGCCAGAGTATTCTGAGCGTTTTAGTTTAGAAGGGTATAATATTATTCAACAGCAAGAAGCCTACGATTTTTACAAACGATGGAACGAGCCCGATTTTCCTCGCTTTTTAATTATTGAAATTCAACACCCAACTCCATATTATGATGATTCATATGCCGTAAATTCTGCTAGTCAAGGTCCTTATGGAGATGCTATTACCTATGAACTTATTCCTGAAATTGAAAAACAGTTCAGGGGCATGGGAGATGGGTGGTCTCGTTTTCTATACGGCGGATCAACCGGCGGTTGGGAAGCTTTGGCGGTACAGGTCAAATATCCGGAGGAATACAATGGTTGTTTTGCGGCATGCCCCGATCCTATAGATTTTAGGGCGTATACCTTGACCAATATTTATGAAGATGAAAATGCATATTACTATCCAAGCGCGCATAAAAAATTAGAAGTACCCTCACATAGAAATTACTTAGGGCAAATTCAATCTACCTTAAGACAGGGAAATCACTTAGAGTTGGTGTTGGGCGATAAATCTAGATCAGGGCAACAATGGGATATTTGGGAAGCAACTTATTCCCCACAGGGCAAAGATGGCTATCCTGAAAGAATTTGGGATAAAATGACAGGAGATATAGATCATGAGGTTGCCGAGTATTGGAAAGAGAATTTTGATTTAAGACATATTCTTGAACGTGATTGGGATAAACTGGGCGATAACTTAAAAGGTAAAATTCATATCTATTGTGGTGATATGGATAATTACTACTTAAACAATGCTGTCTACCTAATGGAAGATTTTCTTGAAAGCACAACAGATCCTTATTATGAAGGCGAAGTAAAATACGGTGACCGTGATGAACATTGCTGGAACGGTGATCCTGATCAACCCAATGCCATAACGCGCCTACGTTACAATAGTATGTATGTGCCAAAGATTATGGAGCGTATTGAGAAAAGTGCTCCAAAAGATGCCGATTTAACAAGTTGGAGGTATAAGTAATGCTAGTTGTGCAGTCAAAATAAGGATGTCACTTCGAGTGAATTTTGAGGCACGAAAAATTAGTATCGAGAAGCGTTTCTGTATACAAAGATGCTTGTCGCTATTTAAAATATGTATAATAACTATAGTGTAAAGATGTAATGAAATACAGAAGATTCGGAAGAACAGATTGGCAGGTAAGCGAAGTTGGATATGGAATGTGGGGAATGGCCGGTTGGACGGCAAGTGATGACGCGCAATCTGCAAAATCGTTGGATTTGGCAGTTGAAAACGGCGTCAATTTCTTTGATACCGCTTGGGGATACGGAGAAGGTCATAGTGAGGAGCTGTTGGGCGAGTTGGTAAAAAGACACCCTTCCAAGAAATTATACACGGCTAGTAAAATTCCACCTAAAAATTTTCAGTGGCCAGCAAAGCCAGAATATGCTTTTGAGGAATCTTATCCTACGGAGCATATTATGGAATACACCCATAAGACTTTAAAGAATTTAGGGTTGGAGCAAATAGATCTTATGCAATTTCATACTTGGGATGATGGTTGGAGCGACAGAGAAGAATGGCAACGTGCTATTGAAGATTTAAAAATTTCGGGTAAAGTTGCTGCAATGGGCATTAGTATGAATCGTTGGGAACCGGAAAATGGAATAAAAGCCTTAAAAACAGGAATGTTAGATGCCGTTCAGGTCATTTATAACATATTCGATCAAGCGCCAGTAGATAATTTATTTCCACTTTGTAAAGCGTTGGATATCGCAACCATTGCACGCGTACCTTTTGATGAAGGAACTTTGACAGGAACTATGACGAAGGAAACTACGTTCCCTGAAGGTGACTGGCGAGGTACCTATTTTGTTCCTGAGAATTTGATTTCTTCGGTAGAGCATGCCGATGCTTTAAGACCGCTAATTCCTGAAGGTATGACCATGGCAGAAATGGCATTGCGTTTTATACTAATGAACGATAATGTTGGTACTACCATACCCGGTATGCGTAAACAACGCAATGTTTTGGCGAATACGGCCACTAGTGATGGCAAATTGTTATCTAACGAATTGTACGAAGAATTGAAAAAGCACCGTTGGGATAGAGTGCCTACTTCTTGGTCGCAGTAGTAATTATATTTAGTACTTGAAGTTAAATAATATTATGCTCATGTTAAATATTTTGAAACAGTTCTGTCGGTTATTTTAATGGTTTAAAATCAATAAGCATTAAGTATCGAACTTAACTACACAATACAAGTTTATTAATAAACGTTCTTTTGTGTACATTAAATTTGTAAATGCTTTATAATTAAAATTCAACTTCAGACAAGAATAATATGCTCCGCTATCCTCTACGTTTACTTATTGCTTTAATAGTATTTGTCACTGTTGCCTGCGATCCAGAAGAAAACATCAGTGAATTTAATGGAGAAGATGAGAATGCTCCAAAAATTACCGTCAAAGGTTTTACAACAGAAATTGAAGTTGTCACTCAAATAACTATTGAGATAAATGATGATTCAGAAATTGTAAGCAACAGGCTAATAGTAAATGGAGAAGAAATACTAGAAAATTCGGATAAGAATTTTAAGTTTGATATAAATCCTTTTGACTATCCTGTAGGTGAAAATAAATTTGTTTTTTATTCTGTAGATGAAGATGGCAATGAAACTAAATTTGAAAATACTACGATAATTAAAAAATTTTTAGCAAGTATTGCTTCTCCCTACTTAATCGGTAATGGTAGAGTTTTTATTTCGGCAAATAGCATGTCTGGTGAATTATTAACTAATGTAGAAGTTTTCAAGGATTTTGAAAATGTAAAGTTGTATGCAGGTGATAATTTCACGGAACAACCTATTATAGTAACCTCATATGTCTTGTTAGGTGAAGATAATGGAGTTTTTTCAGAGATAAAATCTATTTTTAATATCGAACCAGGAACTAACTTAATTGAATATCAAAAAAAATCTGGAACTTTTACGGAAAACACTTACAACCCTACTAGCCCTACGGAATATTTTTCGATTGAAGTTCAAGACTTCGAATTTGAAAATATAGCTAATTCTCTTCTTGGAAATTATAGAAATGGTTGGGATACTTATGCTCAAGTCTTTACTACTGAGGTTGTAGAAGAATTAAATGGTTTTAAAAGTAATTTGTTTGGAAATGTTTCAAGAAGCGCGAATGTCGAGGATATTTTACTTCATACTACAAACTCGACTTTAAATTCTAGTTTTGATAAAATAAAGTTAGAAGACTATAGGTATTTGTTTATAAATACATCTAATGAACAGTCAATTTCATTCTCCCAATTTTTACCTCCTAATGATATAGGGTATATTTATTTGCCTGATAATGTAGAAAGATACTCATTATCTGTTACTGGATTCAAGGATGAATCGGCAATGAATCAGCAAAACTATTCAACTATGTTTTCTGAGTCACCACGTAATTTCAATAAAAATACTGTTGAAATTCCTTTAATAAATGAATTTGGCTTAATAATAAGTAAGATTTCTTTTCCTGTAAATGCTTATACTACTATGGAAGCTTCTGTAGTTGGAGAAAAAACTATTGAAATTCCTGATTGGAGTGGGCAAAAAAATGGAGAATTAATCACTTTGAATGGCGATTTCGATTTATTCCATTTGCTAACAATAAAAAGATTGCCAGTTAATAATAAAACAGTGAGATGGGAATATTTCCATAAAAATGAAAATGAGGTTAACCTTAATATTAAATCGTTTGAATTTCCTGAAGTCATAAAATCCCTTGCTTCGGCTAGTTTTTTTGAATTAGAATCAATTAAAACACCAGATATAGAAAATGTCACCTTCATAGGTTCCTCGGGAAATTTAGACTATGAACAATTATTGTTTGGAAATAATGGTTTAATTCCTAGGCCTTACAATGCAGGTCCTGTAGATATTTTTAGACTAAGTACAATATTGAATTCATCTAACGGTAATTGATTTTGGGTTAAGTAATATTTTTTATCTAAAGATTTTGCTGAGTCATTTATTTTGACAAATAATATTTTTATGGGATTGTTGAATGTAATTGAGTATTTATGTATCAGACTTTAAAAGAGAAACAGTTATCATATTTCAAGGTAAATCTATAGTGTTAAGATTGCCATCATAAATATTTAAATTAAAGATCACTTCGCAAACAACTGTCCCATATCTTTAAAAGCTTTAAACTCTAAAGCATTGCCCGCTGGGTCATAAAAAAACATGGTGGCTTGCTCTCCTGTTTTACCCGCAAAACGTACATAAGGCTCAATGACGAATTGTACACCTTTGGATTTTAGCTCTTCTGAAAAGCTTAGAAAAGTATCCCAAGGCAATACTACTCCGTAATGTGGTACGGGTACATCATGACCGTCAACGGGGTTGTGATGTACGGTTTCGGTTTCAGATTTAGGCTTGTAGTGTATCACCAATTGATGTCCGAATAAATTGAAATCTACCCAGTGGTCGCTACTACGGCCTTCTTCACAATTCAATATTTCTCTGTAAAAAGTTCTACATTCCGCTAAGTTGTGTACAGGAATGGCAATGTGAAAAGGTGTAACGTTTTGCATATTCAGTTGTTTCTTAATGCTGAAATTAACTCTTTTTTATTCATTTTAGAACGTCCTTCAATACCAATTTTCTTCGCTTGTTCGTAAAGCTCATCTTTTGTTCTGTCTTCATAAGTAGATGCTTTACCACCTTTTTTGCCCGCATTTTCAGTATTGGCGATTCTAGCTGCTTTTTCCTTGCTATAGCCCTTGTCTACCAATGCTTCATATTGCTCTTCGTTTTTAATTTGCGGTATGTTATTTGATTTTGCCATTTTTTATTTTAAAAATAAATAATTAATGGTCTGTGAACGTGCTGTATACAATTAGAAATTACTCCGCTAAAAAGGAAATGATTTTGTCGTTGACCTCATCTTGGTGCATGGAGTGTCCAAATCCCTCAGTGCTTATAAATTCACTCCCTTTCCAATGTTTATGTACATCAACAGATGCATGGTAAGGTGCAATTTTATCAAATCGATCATGAAAGAGCAATCCTTTTTTAGTATTGTTCTCAACAAATTTGGCACTTGAAAATTCATCTGTTGTAAAATTGAATTTTTTATGTACAAATTTTTTGAGAGCGTTAACGACCTTACTGTTTAGACCAAGAAGGTTTTTGTAATGCGTTAGTATTTCATGAAATTCAGAAGGTGAACCTATGGTTACCATTTTTTCTAAAACTAAATTTGGATTTTGATACTCATTGTACAAAATGGTCATACCTCCCATAGAATGCCCTATCGCAACTGTGGGCTTGTATTTTTGTAACATGACCTGTACAAATTCAGCGTATAATGGGGCATGAAGTATTTTCCCTGTAGAATATCCATGGGCAGGGGCATCAAATGCAATGATATTGTAATTTTCCTTTTGTAGTTTTTCAATAAGTTTATGCCATCGCCATGTATTGCTTTCCCAGCCATGTACCAATAATACTGTTTCATTATTTCCAGGCCAGTTATAAACTTGTATTTTGCGATCACCCGTGGTAATGACTTCTAATTTGGCATTGTCCAAGTATTGTTTTTGATTTGGCAAGACCCTGCCTTTTCGTACGGTTGCAAATACCGTAAAAGCTTTGTAGGCAGTTTTCTTTGGAGCAAACCAAACTAGAATATTAAAGTATAGACCGTATAGTTTAGGAATAAGTTTTTGAAGAAATAAGGGCACCTATGAGTTTTTTGAAATTAGTAAGTATTGATGTGGTAATCACTGTTTAATTGTAGGGTATACTGTTAGTCCCAGCCAATCATCATATATTTTACTTTTGCGTTATCAGGTATTTGTACTTCCTCAATATTATTATTGGCATTATATCTAAGACTTTCGGGCAACTCTTTTTTATCTATGGTAAAATAAAGGTCATTGTCTTTTAACAATACCACTACATTGTTAAGAGAAGTAATAATCTTTTTTATGGAATAGTTTTCACGAATCTCTTTAAATGTGCTCATTTTAGAGATGCCCTTGTCGGTTTCAAATCTTTCATCGTTAACAAGTACGTTTTGTATAGTGGCTATACTATCGTTATTAGGTGTTAAGGTCAAAAGCAAAGCCCCACCTTTTTCATAGATTTTGATTTTACTGGCGCCATTGCCAAAATTTAGTTTAACGGTATCTTGAACTACAGAGTCTTTTTCAAAAATTAACTCTATATCTCTTGCCAAGCTTTCTTTTGATAATTTGCCAACTTGGTTGCCGGTAATTTTAAAATCATTGTTCTGTTGATCGGCACAACTAGTTGCTAGTATGCAACAAATAATCAATATAAGGGTATATCTAAACTTCATAGGTTATCTCATCACTTTTTTTAATACTCCAAGTACACCTCTTATAAATGTAGCGCTGGTTAACACCTTTATTACGGGGTTTTGTCTGGTACTGGCTCTTTTGGTGGTCTTGCGCGCAGCAGGTTTGTTTTTTTCTTTTTCCGCTAACTTTTCGGCAGTTTCTATTTTCTCGTTCAAAATTTCATAGGCACTTTCCCTATCGATTATTTCACCGTATTTCTTAACCAAAGAAGAGCTGTTGACTACTTCGTCCAATTCTTTTTTTGTTAAAACATCCATACGGCTCATTGGTGCACGTAGTAAGGTTGCGGCAAGTGGGGTAGGTCTACCTTTTTCATCTAAAGCTGAAATTAATGCTTCGCCTATACCAAGGGAAGTCAACACTTCTTTAGTATCGTAATATTCAGATTCCGGATAGTTCTCTGCCGTTAGCTTGATAGCCTTTCTGTCCCTAGCGGTAAACGCTCTTAACGCATGCTGAACTTTTAGCCCTAATTGAGATAAGACATCATTTGGTACATCTGTAGGGTTTTGGGTTACAAAATATAAACCTATTCCTTTTGAACGAATTAGTTTTACAATACTCTCTATTTGATCTAACAGTGCTTTTGAAGCTTCCTTGAAAATAAGGTGGGCTTCATCTATGAACAAAATTAATTCTGGTTTGTCACTATCACCTTGTTCAGGGAAGGTATCGTAGATTTCTGCAAGTAAGCTCAACATAAAAGTAGAGAAAAGCTTAGGTCTATCTTGAATATCGGTCAGTCGTAATATATTGATATAGCCTCGTCCTTCATCATCTATTCGGGTAAGGTCGTTTACATCAAAAGATTTTTCACCAAAGAACAATTCAGCACCTTGCTGTTCCAGCTCAATGATCTTTCTAAGAATTGCACCGGTAGAGCTTGTGGATATTCTACCATATTCCTTGGTGAATTCTGCTTTGCCAGTACCCGTTGCGTATTGTAATACCTTTTTAAAATCTTTTAGGTCCAATAGGGGCATTTTTTGGTCATCGCAATATTTGAATACCACGGACACAATGCCAGATTGAGTTTCGGAAAGGTCTAGTATTCTTGATAACAGCACAGGACCAAATTCGGAAACTGTGGCTCTCAATTTTACGCCATCTTGCTCTGACAACGAAAGTATTTCTACGGGAAAACTACTGGCCTCAAAGGGGAAGCCTATTTTTTCATGGCGCTCGTCTATTTTTGCATGACCGGGACTAGGTTGTGCCAATCCACTTAAATCACCTTTAAGGTCCATCAACATTACCGGAATACCCTTGTCAGATAAATTTTCTGCCAAAACCTGTAATGTTTTTGTTTTTCCTGTACCGGTAGCTCCGGCAATAAGCCCGTGCCTATTTAAGGTTTTTAAAGGTATTTTTACGAAGGCATTTTTTACGGCTTCACCATTTAACATGGCAGCGCCCATATTTATATAATCGCCCTTTGTGGCATATCCTTTTTCTATATGGTCAAAAAAATCTTCGGTACCGGCCATTTTCTATATTTTCGATAAAAATAGGGCATTTTTCACCAAACCAAAAAACAACATCACCCTTAAATATCACTACTTTTTAACATTGTACGCGCCTATAGTACTAGTCTAAGGCAGAATTAACCATCATGTTCTTCTTATATAAATTGTGAACTAAAGCGTATCTTTGCCGAATGAAAAATGAGGAGGTACTGGAGAAAGTGAATAAAGGGGTGTATTTACCCTTAATGGAAGAGTTTTATACCATACAGGGTGAAGGATTCCATAAGGGAACTGCAGCTTATTTTATTCGTGTTGGTGGATGCGATGTAGGCTGCCATTGGTGTGATGTGAAAGAAAGCTGGAATGCAGAAACACATCCGCCTACGGCCATTGAGCATATTGTGGATAATGCCGCCAAATATTCAGATACCATTGTCATTACCGGAGGAGAGCCATTAATGTGGGATATGAACCCCATTACCATGGCCTTAAAGGAAAAGGGGCTAAAGACCCATATTGAAACTTCGGGTGCATATACCTTATCGGGTGAGTGGGATTGGATCTGCCTGTCACCAAAGAAAAATAAATTACCGGAAGGTCGTATCTATGACGAAGCGCATGAGCTTAAAGTAATTATCTATAACAAACACGATTTAATTTTTGCCGAGGAGCAAGCAGCCAAAACCAATGCAAATTGTATTTTGTACTTACAGCCCGAATGGAGTGTTAGAGACAAGGTGGTTCCAATGATCGTAGATTATGTAATGAACAATCCCAAATGGAAAGTATCTTTACAGACCCATAAATACCTTAATATTCCTTAACTGATTTTTTGCTTATTGGCGACCGCCATTTGCTTGTATATCTAATAAACATTCTGGGTCTAAACCTACTGTGGCAACACCTTTTGCAGTGTTTTGCTGTAAAAGATGTAATACGGTGGCTCCAGATAAAGTACAACCGGATGTTATACCGGCCTCATACTTGGCCAAAGCATTTGAGGATAAAGATTTTCCTGATGAACCTCCAAATTGTAATTCTGCTCGCATAAGGCATCCCTCTTGATTACAATGGTTATCACCCACTAATTGACCATCTTCGTTTTCAGATTGAGATTGGTGGTCATTGACCATTTCAGTACCTAAATCCACTAACCCGAACAAATGCCCAAATTCATGGTTTAGGGTAGTTGTTTCCACATCGCTCTCGTTGATCGATGCACTTAGACTAGCCAATTCCCTAACGGTAACCTCATGAATGATCATTGAAGTGTTTCTATATACCGAGCCTAGGGTTACTAAACCTCCATCAAGATCATCACCTTCCGCAGGGGCATCGGCAAAATAAATATAAATTGCCAAAGTGCTGCCCGTATTGAATACGGTTCTGTTAGAAGTTTCTAAATCTGCAATTTCTTGAAGGGTAAGTTCGTCTTCTGACGGACTGGATAGTTCATTGTAAACCAATTCAATATCTTCTTTGAACGTATGCTGTTTCAAGTAATCGGTGAATTGGGTCATAGCTGACTCCGTTGGTCTGAAACCACTTACGTAAGCTATCTCTATTAAAAGTTTGTCAAAATTGTCATTTGAAAGTATATCAAAGGCAGAATCTCCTGTTGCCAAAAGATTACCGCTCTTATCCACTTGTGTTGTAGCGTTAACATCTTCAGAATCAGAAGAGCTTTTAGAGCAAGAAAAGGTAAATAGTAGAATACCTAACAGCAATAAACCTTTGTATTTGGTCATAATAATATATGTATGCATAGGATAACGAAAAAAAAGTTGACCTATTACTTCATATGGGTCAATCTTGCTAAATAGTCGTAATGTTCGCCTTCCATTACAAGATTACATGTTAAATTGCTATAATTTGCAGCCCTTTGTAGCGTGTTGTAATCAACATAGAGCCAAGGGAAAGTAGTGCTTTTTTCGTTTTTATATTCCATACTAAAGTTCACTTCACCGTAGTAATTAACATTATCGGGTATCCAATAACCACCATCTTCGTCATTTTCGAACATGTAGATAATATCGCTGGAGTCTAAAAGAATTTGTCCGTTCTCATTAAGTAGTGACTTTAGCTTATTGAAAAAGGGTTCTAAGCCGTTTAAAGTACCTGCTAAACCAACGCCATTCATCAAAATGAGAATAGTATCGTACTTATCTCCTTCGTATTTTAAAAGTTCTGAATGTGCGGTGCTTTTAAGTCCACGTTGCTTGCTTACGGATATTGCACCTTCCGATGCATCTAAACCAGTGACCAATAAACCTTTTTCCTGTAAATATAGACCGTGGCTACCTGCGCCACAACCAACGTCCAGAACCTTGCCTTTACATAATTTCAGAGCTTTTTGTTCAATTTTAGGCATTTCCCCAAAATTTCTGAACATATAGGGTAATGGTAATACATCTTCTTCTTCAAGCGAAGAATAGGTGATGATATCTTCTGAATAATTACCTTGTTGATAATCTAAGAGCGCTGTTCCTAAAATGTCCTTGTCCAAAATTCTAGTATTTCTGTCTGCAAAAGTCTCGCTTTTTGGTACTACTTTCCTAGTTTTGAAGAATTAATTTGATACATGGAAGAGGTTTTACGTCTATTGCCCAAAAAGGCAAGGGAAAAACATAATGAAAATAAAAAGTTCTTTGCCAAACTAAGGAAAAAACCGCCAAAAGATTTGGACTATACCATGCAAGAGCTGCATGAGGCGGAATTTGAACGTACCGATTGCCTAACCTGTGCCAATTGCTGTAAAACTACAGGGCCGTTGTTTACCAATGCAGATGTGGAACGAATTTCAAAATCTTTCCGAATGAAACCACAGAAGTTCATTGAAAGCTATTTGCGTATAGATGAGGAGAACGATTATGTGTTACAGCAAGTACCATGTACTTTTTTGGGAGCGGATAATTATTGTTCTATCTATGATGTACGCCCAAAAGCATGTCGAGAATTTCCGCATACGGATAGAAAGAAGTTTCAGCAAATTAGTAATCTTACCTTAAAAAATGTGGCTATTTGTCCTGCTGCTTATAATATTGTAGAGGAGATGAAGAAGTTGATGAAGTAAGTAGAATATTGAAAATAAATTAAGATTGCTGGTTGATATAAATAATCCAAGAGTAAAATGTTACCAATGCATTAGACCTTCAAGTACCTGTATTTGTAAACATATTAGTGCCGTAAAAACTAAAACACGTTTCATTATTTTAATGCACCCTAAGGAGTATAAAAAGGAAAGGAACGGTACAGGCTACATGACGAATCTTCAACTTGAAAATTCTGAAATAATAGTGGGCGTAGATTTTAGTTATAATACTCGTGTAAATGAATTACTGGACAGTAATGAAAATTCATTTTTACTTTACCCGGGTAAAAACAGTTTTAACCTATCTCAAAGAAGTAGTGCTGAAATGCATAATTTTATAGGTAATGGTGCAAATATCTTCATTCTCGATGGTACCTGGCCCTGTGCTAGAAAGATGCTTAAATTGAGTAAGAACCTGCAAAAGTTAAATAGGGTTAGTTTTGATAATAGCATAGCATCAAAATTCATCATCAAACAACAACCAGAAGCACTTTGTCTTAGCACCATAGAATCGGTCTATACCGTTTTAAACTTGTTGAATAAAGGAACGATTGAACAATGTGATACGGCGGACTTCCTAGTCCCGTTTGAAAAAATGATTGAACATCAACTTGATTATATGCTAAACCCAAATAGTAAAAATTATCGCTATGGTGCTAGTTTAGAGATTGCTCCCAAAATCAGGTATAAGACAAATACCGAAAGAAATGTTGTTTTTGAATTAGATTAGCTAATAGTTTTTTATTTACCTCAGATATACTATTCAACCAAAACTTTATTGATGAAACGTACCCTTTATTTTTCTTTATTGATGATTTCCTTATTGGTAACCTATACTTCCGTTGCGCAAGAAAATTTTAGAAATACTGAGGTTATAAAAACTGTTTTTAATGCCCTGAAAACTCAGAGTGAAAAAGAATTTTTAAAAATCTTACCTACTAGAAACGAAGTGGAATATTTGATTCCAATGGTCAAAAATGCTCAGCCCAATGAAAATGTTCCTTCAGTAGATACCATAATTTCAAGCTTTGAGATTAAAGCTATCGAGAATTTTAAAAACATTAGTAAAAGAGGAAACTCTTTCGGGGTATTGTGGAAAGATATTATTTTAGAAAAAGTAAGTTATAAAAGTAACCCTGACCATAACGTGCCTATTGAAAGAGGAAGTATTACCATGGAGTGTTCAAGTAACGATAAGAAGTTTCTGATCGTTTTAAAAAAGTCATATAAAATACAAGATACTTGGCGGGTAATGGACCCAATAAAGTTTACCTTGTTGTAAAATTCTAATTTTTTAATGTCATTAATTCAAGGATGACATGGTATAAGTATCCTGTATTTGTAGCGGGTTAAATCAATAAAACTTTATTATATTACGTAATTAATTACAAAATCATTAGAATTTAAATATTTTACTGATGATACTATAATTGAGTTGCAGGTTGATTTCTGCAGTTTATAATTTAACTACTTATTTATTTAATGGAACAGTTAATAACCTATTTTGAATCGATACCTGCTGTACACCGCTCTTTAATTTTGGTGGGTGGTATTACCTTTTTCTGGATACTGGAAGGTATTGTCCCCTTATACAATGGTGCTTATAATAAGTGGAAACATTCCGTACCCAATTTCTTTTTTACCTTGACCACCATAATCGTAAACTTTCCGTTGGCATTTTTTCTTTTGAAAACGTCTGACTGGACGGTTGCCAATGATTTCGGAATTATTAATTGGTTGCCAGAAATGCCACTATGGGCTTATGTGTTTTTAGGTGTTGCCTTGCTTGACCTTATAGGGGCATATTTGGCGCACTTGGTAGAGCACCGTGTAAAACCGTTGTGGATGGTTCATTTGGTGCACCATACAGATCATAATGTGGATACTACTACAGCAAATAGACATCACCCTTTAGAAAGTTTGATCAGGTATATGTTTACCCTTGTTGGGGTTTTTATCGTTGGTGCGCCTATAGGCATTATAATGTTGTACCAAAGTTTATCTGTAGTATTGTCGCAATTTAACCATGCGAACATAAAATTGCCAAAAAGTGTGGACAAAGCTATTAGTTGGGTGTTGATTTCGCCAGATATGCATAAAGTGCATCACCACTACGTGTTACCATATACAGATTCTAATTACGGTAATATTTTTTCTTGGTGGGATCGTTTGTTCGGTACGTACATGCATTTAGATCGAGAGAAAATTATCTACGGCGTAGACACTTTTCCGGATGAGGTTGCCAATGGTAAAATTGGACCATTGTTAAAATATCCATTTGTTGGGTACAGAAAACCTACCACAGATGGTAGTAATCTAGCGGATGTGGTTAATGAACAGCCTTTAGTAAAGTAGATACTTTGCCCTTATTTTTTTAAACTTTTCAATGTCTTCTTGCCAAGTCGTTTTAATTTCGGCATTGGTAGCACCGGCTTCAATTTGTTTTTGAAGTCTATTATTGCCTGCGTGTTTGGTGAATCCGCTCGTTAAAAAGAATTTACTTTTGTCCAAGGTATTGGTATAGGCGTCAATAATAAAATCCATCGTTACTTGGTTCATTCGTTCGGTATTCGATAAATCTTTGCCGTAACAAAGTTTTCCCTCTTCCTTTGGGTATTTAGAACCAAAATTTGGTTCAGGAGTATAGGTGAAATCATACACTTTTGAATCTAAAAATGACGCTCCATAACGTTGAAACTGAAACTCCGTTCCACGCCCGGCATTGATATTGGTACCTTCAAACATTCCTAAACTCGGGTATAGGGTAATTGAAGTATCGTTAGGCAAGTTTGGCGAAGGTCTAATGGGTAAACTGTAGAACATGTCATGCGCCCAGTTTTCAAGAGGAATTACTGTTAGATTTACTTTTTTATTTCCTTCAAGCCACATTTCTTCATTGATCATATTTGCATATTCACCAATGGTCATACCATACACTAAAGGTATTTGGGTCATGCCAAGAAAAGAAGTGTGTTCTGCTTCCATCGTTGGGCCATCTACATAATGTGCGTTCGGGTTTGGTCTATCCAATACCAAAACGGGAATACCTTTTTCTGCACAAGCCTCCATCACTAATTGCATGGTAGAAATATAAGTGTAAAAACGAACGCCCACATCTTGTATATCGAACAGCACTAAGTCTAAACCCTCTAATTGATCCTGGTTTGGTTTTCTATTTTTTCCATGTAAGGATATCAGTTCTAGCCCTGTCTTGATGTCTTTGCTATTGTTCACGTGTTCACCGGCATCAAAATTCCCCCTAAATCCGTGTTCTGGGGCAAAAACGTGTTTGATGTCCACACCTAAAGATAGTAGGCTATCAACCAAATGGGTGTGACCTTCGGTTTTAAAAATGACACTGGTCTGGTTGGCGACAACGGCTATTTTTTTTCCTTTTAAAATTGGTAGATAGGCTTCCGTGCGGTTAGCGGCTACAACTATTTCTTTTTTCTCTTGTACTATTTGTGGCTCGGTTTGGCTTTGCGTGCGCTCGGCTACATTTTCGGAATCGTTTCCGCAAGTAGCCAATACCAAAAACCATAATAAAACTGTACTTTTGAAATTGGATAAAAATAACATCATTTGAATCTAGAATATTTTATCGCCAAACGGCTTATAAAGGGTAAGGAGCATAAAATTAGTATATCCGCACCAATAATAAAAATAGCTATTGCCGCAATTGCTATTGGGGTGGTTATGATGTTGATCGCTATTGCTACGGGTTTGGGTTTAAAAGAAAAAATCCGTGAAAAAGTGACCGCTTTTAACGGTCACGTACAAATCTATAATTACGATAATAATAATTCTGAAGTATCTGTGGTACCTGTGAGTACGGAACAGGAGTTCTACCCGGATTTTAAAATGGTAGATGGGGTGCAACATATTCAGGCGGTGGCCACCAAGGCAGGTATTATAAGAACGGAAGATACTTTTGAAGGTATTATTGCCAAAGGTGTTGGCAAGGATTATAATTGGAAACCGTTTGAAGAGTTTCTTATTGACGGGGTGTTGCCAGATTATTCCAGGGAGTTGAATTCAGATGTGCTGATTTCCAGGATAATGGCAAATCGACTCAATTTTAAAGTGGGCGACTCGTTCTTTACTTTTTTTCTACGGGATGATGCAGCGGATAAAATACCCAATCAGCGGAAGTTCACCATTACCGGTATTTTTGATAGCGGATTTGAAGAGATTGACGGACTCTATATTTTCACCGACATAAGGCATATTCAACGCATGAATAAGTGGGAAGATACCGAAGTTGGTAATTTTGAGATATTCTTGAACAGTTTTGATGATATTGATCAAAAAGCAAATGAGATTTACGGAGAAACGGTTGCTAGTTTAGATACCAAGACCATAAAAGATAAGTACTATAAAATTTTTGAATGGATCGGACTTTTTGATTTTAATATTGCCCTGATCATAGGCATTATGATTATAGTTGGCGGTATTAATATGATTACTGCATTGTTGGTGCTTATTTTAGAACGAACGCCCATGATCGGTATATTAAAGGCATTAGGTACCACAAATTGGAGTATTAGAAAGGTCTTTTTATATAATGCGGCTTATTTGATTGCGGTAGGTTTGTTTTGGGGCAACCTTATAGGTTTGGGTATTATCTTTATTCAGGATTGGTTTAGGGTATTTAAATTTCCAAATCCAAAGGAGTATTATATTGAGTACATACCTGTAAGTATAGATCTGTGGACTATTCTTCTTTTAAATGCGGGGGTATTGTTGTTATGTTTATTGATGTTACTGATTCCATCATATATAATAACTAGAATTACACCGGTAAAGGCGATACGATTTGAGTAGTATATTATAATAAGCTTGTTCCATATTTAGTTTAGGTTAAATCCCTTTTTGGTAAATTTGGTGTAAAACAGACCACATGCATCAAAAGTTACTTTTTACACTATTTACATTGTTGTTAGTGACCACTAGCAATGCGCAAAAGCTTTCTAAGAACGAAAAGAAGGTTGTAAAAACCATCGAAAAAAATAATGCCCTGGCAATTTCATTCTTGGAGAAAGTCGTCAATATCAATAGCGGAACTTTAAACCTTAAAGGGGTAGAAATGGTAGGAAAAGAGTTTGCTACTGCTTTTACTGAAATTGGTTTTGAAAGTACGTGGATTCCCATGCCCGAAGAAATGAATAGAGCGGGACATTTATTTGCGGAGATTAAAGGGACCGAAGGAAAGAAATTATTATTAATAGGTCATTTAGATACGGTTTTTGAAGAAGATAGTCCGTTTCAAACATTTAAAATGGTGAACGATTCTATTGCCCATGCGCCGGGAGGTAATGATATGAAAGGTGGCAATGTCATTGTGCTCTATGCATTAAAAGCATTACGGGAAAACGGATTGCTAGATGATGCCCAGATTATAGTAGCTTTTACCGGAGATGAAGAAAGTACTGGTAGTCCATTGGAAAAAAGTAGGCATGATTTAATTGAGGCAGCCAAACGAAGTGATATTGGTCTGGGTTTTGAAACTTCTACAGGTTTCAATTATGCTACCGTTGCCCGTAGAGGATCATCTGGCTGGAAAGTTGAAGTGGAAGGAAAAAGAGCGCATTCATCGGGTATTTTTAGTGAAGACACGGGTGCAGGTGCCATTTTTGAAATGTCAAGAATATTGAACGGTTTTTATACCGATGTTAAGGGGGAAGATTTATTGACCTTTAATCCTGGAACTTTAGTGGGAGGAACGTTTGTTGAATTTGATGAAATGACCAGTAAGGGTAGTGTGTTCGGTAAGACTAATGTAGTAGCCCAAAAAGCAGAGGTGCGTGGCGGATTACGTTTTATATCCGAAGAACAAAAAGAACGTGCCCGTAACAATATGAGAGCGGTTGTTGCCAACAATTTACCACATACATCGGCAAAGGTGACTTTCAAAGATAGTTATCCGGCAATGCAACCTACAGAAGGAAATAAAGCTTTGTTGGCAAAGCTAAATCAAGTAAGCCTTGATTTGAAACAAGGTGAGGTAATTGCATATGATCCCGGTAAAAGAGGAGCGGCAGATACTTCTTTTGTAGCGGAATATGTAGATTGTTTAGACGGGTTGGGTACTATGGGAAATGCTGCCCATACTCCTGAGGAAACCGTGAACTTAAATACAATAGAAGCATTAACAAAAAGAACGGCATTATTAATTTATAGATTGATAAATGAGTAATATAACAACATTAAAAGTAGGTGACCATCAGGTTAAAATTGAAGCTGGAGAATTGGTAGGCTACCGAGTTTCTGGTCATGAGTTTATGCATCAAAAAGGGAACCCTGGTTGGCGAAGTGTAGATACTGAAATGTTTCCGTTGATCGGTCCTACCAATGAAACGGACTTTAAGGTAAATACTCCAAAAGGATTTGCTACCCAAGATCAACATGGTCTATTGCGTGAAATGGAATATGTGCTTACCGATAGCACCGATAGTAAAGCCGTATTTTCTAAAACATATAGCGCGAATACGGAGATTTTAAACTCTAAATATCCAGCAAAATCAACTGCAGAAAAGTTGAGTTGGCCTTATGATTTTGAGTTCGTAAAAACACTTGAATTGGTGAACAATTCGTTAGAAGTTACGTTTTCTATTTCAGGAGAGGAAGGTATGCCTTTTATGTTGGGTTATCATCCGGCATTTATGCTACATTCAGAAAATGCCGTAATCACAACGGGCAATCAAGATATTACAATTCCAGAAGTAATGGCGGTGGGTAGTAGGGCACTACAAGTGCCTAAAACGGATACCATTACCTTAAAAGATGAGAAATCTATTCAAATAACATCTGAAGGGTTTAGCCATTTTATGCTTTGGACAGAGGTGCCAAATATGGTTTGTATAGAGCCGATTACCTTTTATCCATATGCCGTGGCACAACAGAATTTAGCGGAAGGATTTATGGTGCTAAAAGATGAGCCTGCCATTTTCAAGGTAAGTTTAAAACCATTGTAGTCAAAAATTACCGTTAAGAACAGACGTATGTGTTATGATGTGAAAACCAGTTTGGAAGCGCAGCTAAAAAGAGCGAAACGTAATCAAGATTTAAAGGCAATTGAAGAAATTGTTGAAAAATTAGGACCGTTGACCGATCTACCGCTTCATCATGCATCGGGGTTTTCGCATCCAGAAGTGTTGATCTACACTAATCAGGATCGTTTTTATCCCATAGTAGCTACTTGGGGTTTAATTCCGCATTGGGTAAATAATGTAGATCAACAAAAGAAAATTTGGAACAGTACATTAAATGCTCGGGTAGAAACCATTTTTGAGAAACCCGCCTTTAGGGATGCAGCTAATGAGAAACGTTGTATACTTTATGTGGACGGAATTTATGAGCATCATCATTTTAAAAATAACACCTATCCATTTTTCATCCACCGAAAAAGTAATGAACCATTAGCTTTGGCTGCATTATGGTCTGAATGGATACACCCTGAACATGGTGGTACTATCCATTCTTTTTCAATTGTAACCACTGTTGGTAATGGCATGATGTCTAAAATTCATAATAACCCTAAATTAAAAGAACCCCGTATGCCATTAATACTATCCGATGATATGGAAGAGCAATGGCTTTCCTCTCATTCGGATTTTGAAAAGGAGTTAAAAGAACTATTGAACAGAAATGACAAGGTGGAATTAGAGGCGCATACCGTGGGCAAGCTTCGAGGTAAAAATTATGCAGGCAATATTGCTTCAATTGCCGATGAGGTAAAATACATGGAACTTGAAACTAACGAATTGGACTTTTAGAAAATGGCATACAGTGAATATTTGGCAGATAGGGTAAGGCCAAGATTAAAGGGCAAAGGGTTTGTAGAGGAGAAGAAAATGATGGGCGTGCTCGTTTTTATGGTTAATGGGAAAATGTGCATAGGTATTATGTTCGATAAAAAAACCGAAGAAGACAAGTTAATGGTACGAGTGGGAAAACTCAATTATGAAGAACTGCTAAATAAACCGGGTAGTAGCCCAATGGATTTTACGGGTAAGCCTTCACGCGGTTTTTTGTTTGTTGGACCAGGTGGGTTCGATAATGAAAATGACCTGGATTTTTGGGTGGCGAAAGCTTTGGAGTTTAATACGCTTTTAAATACATGATCTTGGCTGTCAAATAGGCTTTCATGCCCTATGAAATGATTAAATTTACGGCGTGAAAAACATTTTTCCTTTTCTGGATTGGATTTCATCCTATAAAAAAACCGACTTTGTAAAAGATTTGTTGGCGGGTATTACCGTAGGTATTGTATTGGTGCCACAAGGTATGGCATATGCAATGATAGCAGGTTTGCCACCCGTACATGGTCTTTATGCCTCTTTATTTCCTGTCCTTGTTTACGCACTTTTAGGCACCTCAAGAAAAATAGCGGTTGGTCCTGTGGCCATGGATTCACTTTTGGTGGCTGTAGGATTGGGTACTTTGGCTATAACCGGGGTAGAAAACTATATAAAAATGGTGGTGGTACTTGCTTTAATGGTAGGTGTTATTCAGTTTTTGTTGGGGGTTTTGCGAATGGGCTTCTTGGTCAATTTTCTTTCAAAACCGGTAATTAGTGGTTTTACATCTGCCGCGGCTATTATAATTGTTTTTAGCCAAATGAAACATTTGTTGGGTATTTCCGTAGTAGGAAGTAACAGAATCTACAAGACCGTAATTAATATTTTTTATAAGCTAGGAGAAATAAATTATGTGGATTTCTCAATCGGTCTTGTTGGTATAGCCTTGTTGCTTGGGTTTAAAAAGTGGGCCAAGAATATTCCCGGTATATTAATTATCGTAGTGTTGGGGATTGTGGCGGTTTACTTTTTTCAGCTAGAAACTTACGGAATTAAATTGGTAGGAAACGTACCTAGTGGATTGCCATCTTTTATAATGCCTACATTGAATATTGAAGATGTAAAGCAACTGGCGCCAATTGCTATAGCATTGGCATTGGTGGGCTATTTAGAAGCTATTTCTATAGGTAAGGCCATTGAAGATAAAACGGGGGAAGATACCATAAAGGCAAATCAAGAATTAATAGCCTTAGGATCATCAAATATTGTGGGGTCTTTTTTTCAAGGGTATCCAGTGACAGCAAGTTTTTCTAGATCGGCAATTAGTTTTGATGCTGGTACAAAAACCAATTTAAGTGCTATTTTCAGTGTTATTTTGGTGGTGCTGACCTTACTTTTTTTAACACCGTTGTTTAAGTTTTTACCGAATGCTATTCTGGCTAGTATCATTATGGTATCCGTAGTAAAACTTATAGATATTAAGTACTTTAAATATTTATGGTCAAACAGAAAAGATGAATTTTTTGTGATGCTAGTGACTTTTTTAATCACTTTGTTCATCGGTATTACACAAGGTATATTAATAGGTGTTCTATGCTCTTTATTGCTAATGGTCTATAGGACTTCTAAACCCCATTTTGTAGAGATTGGTAATATTGGCAATTCCGACTATTATAAAAACGTCATTCGTTTTGCGGATGAGGTGGTGGTGCGTAATGATTTGTTGATCGTTAGGTTCGATTCTCAGTTGTATTTTGGTAATTCAGCTTATTTTAAAAAGCAATTGCTTAAGCATATAAAGGCAAAAGGTCCGGCACTTAAAGGAATTATTTTGAATGCAGAATCTATAAATTACATTGATGCTACCGCTGCGGATATGTTGACTAAATTAATACACGATATTAGGGAACGTGAACTGCAATTTTACATTGCAGGCGCCATTGGACCAACAAGGGATATTATTTTTAGTACAGGTATTATAAAGGAATTACAGCGAGAATTTTTGTTCGTAAAAACAAAAGAAGCTGTCGATTTCTTTGATGATCCAAATGAGATATCCTTATTGGCCGCGAAAGTAGCCTATGAAAATAGTAGAATGGCCAAGGCCAAAAGCAATATAAATTAAAAAAATCTTGTACCTTAAAGGTGTAGCGATTGTTATAATATAAAGTAGTTTAGTATGAATATAAAACAGATATATACAGGTTGTTTGGCTCAAGGAGCATATTATATTGAGAGTGAAGGGGAAGTTGCCATTATAGATCCGTTACGTGAGGTAACGCCTTATATTCAAAGGGCTGAAAATGACAATGCCAAAATCAAGTATATATTTGAAACCCATTTTCATGCAGATTTTGTCAGCGGGCACGTAACGCTTTCAAAAGAAACAGGAGCTCCTATTATTTACGGTCCCACCGCTAACCCAAATTTTGAAGCTATCATTGCCGAAGACGGTCAAGAATTTAAGTTGGGCAAGCTCACTTTTAAAGTGCTTCATACACCGGGGCATACTATGGAAAGTACTACTTATTTGTTGCGTGATGAAAATGGTAAAGATCATGCAATTTTCTCTGGAGACACCTTGTTCTTAGGTGATGTGGGTAGACCTGATCTAGCACAGAAATCTGCTGATATGACCCAAGAGCAATTAGCAGGTACGCTGTTTGATAGTTTGCGTTCTAAAATAATGCCTTTGGCTGATGATGTTACCGTATATCCTGCGCATGGTGCCGGTTCTGCATGTGGTAAGAACATGATGAAAGAAACGGTGGATACCTTGGGTAATCAGAAAAAAATGAATTACGCTCTTAGAGCGGATATGACCAAGGAAGAATTCATTAAAGAAGTAACCGATGGTCTATTGCCTCCGCCTAAATATTTTCCTTTAAACGTAAAAATGAATAAGGAGGGATATGAAGATATAGACGATGTGCTTGATCGTGGTAATGTTGAATTATCGCCCGATGCATTTGAAAAAGCGGCTAATGATACCGAGGCTTTGGTGTTAGATGTTAGACACCAAGATGAATTTGTAAAAGGTCATATACCAAGGTCCATATTTATAGGATTGAACGGTGATTTTGCTCCTTGGGTGGGCGATTTAATTGCCGATACCAAACAGCCTTTACTATTGGTGATTCCTGAAGGTAAAGAAGAAGAGGCTATTACTAGATTGTCCCGAGTAGGTTTTGATGCTGCCATCGGATATTTAAAAGGCGGAATAGAAGCTTGGAAATCGGCAGGGAAGGAAGTAGATCAAATAACTTCTATTACGGCACCTGAAGCCAAAACTTTAATAGATAAAGGTAATGCCGTTTTTGATGTGCGTAAAGATGGTGAGTATTTAAGCGAGCATTTGGCAGGTGCAGTTCATACTCCATTAAGTGAATTGAACAAACATTTGTCCAAATTTCCTGAAAAGGGAGAATTTTTGGTGCATTGTGCAGGTGGTTACCGTTCTGTTATAGCATCTTCTATTTTAAAAAGTCGTGGTATTCATAATCTCATCGATGTTAAAGGTGGCTATGGAGCATTGAAGAAAGAAGATTTGGAGAAGACGGACTATGTGTGCCCTACTACGCTATAATTGAAAAATAGTATTGGGGTGTTTTCTTAAATAGCTTTCTACGATACGCTGGGTTTCTAACGTATTTTTTTGCGGTGTAATGAACATTTCTAGGTCTTCCATTTGTGAAATAGCCACTTCGGTAGGTGCAAAGCCGTAACCGGCGTAGTTATTTTCTTTAATGATTACAAAGCCGTTTTCGTCCAAAGTTCTGCCTTTGGTCTTAATAACCAAGGTGGAGGAAACATCTTTAATGTTTTGTATAGCATTATGAACGCGTTCGTTATACTCATCCACCATTTCTAGGTCAGAACAAATACCAAGGCATTGTTTTATTTTGTAGTGAGAACATACGTCCACATTTTCTTGCAGATGGCAATATTTTGGGCAAAGCTCAAAAGTGCTACACAGGGTTTCTAAATATTGTCTGGCCTCCGTTGGGCTATAACAAACGGCAATAGGGTTGGGAGTCATTTTTATCTTATTGAACGCCAAGTGGTAAATACCATTGCGGTCAACGTAAGTGAAAATACCATATTGTTGAATAGACCTTTTTTGAGCACTATTGTACTTGGGGTAATAGTGTTTAATTTCGGCAGATTCCTTTAAAAGTGCAATAAGTTCATTACCTGTTTCCTCATAATCTAAAGAAGCGGTTTCAGCGCAAAGAACCAATTCTTTCGTTTTTTTATCATAAAAATGCCCAAGCACTCTTTTTTTGATGTTTTTTGCCTTACCAACATAAATAATCTTTCCCTTTTGATCTTTAAAATAATAAACACCGGGGGTCGTAGGTAATTTTAAAAATTCTTCTTTTGGTAAGCCGGGTGGTAGTGTAGCTTCTTGAGATTTGGCATTGAGAAATTGCTTGAAAACAATTTCAGCATTTTCAGTTCTCAATAATTTATGAAATAAAAGTACGGTGGCATGAGCATCACCCCTGGCACGGTGCCTGTCAGTTAATGGTATGCCTAAGGCGCTGGTTAATTTTCCTAAACTATAAGAATTGTAGCCGGGCAATAATTTTCTTGATAAGCGTACGGTGCATAATTTTTTTCTAGAAAAGTCATGCCCAAGCAGTTTAAATTCATTTTTTATGACATTATAATCAAAATTGACGCTGTGCGCTACAAAAATGGTGTCTTTGGTAATGTCAATAATCTGTGGAATAATATCCTCTAACAACGGGGCATTACGTACCATATCATTATCAATACCTGTAAGTCCGGTAATAAAAGCGGGAATCTCACATTCCGGATTTACTAGTGAAGTGAATTCGTCAACTACCTCATGACCATCATATTTAAAAATAGAAATTTCGGTAATTTTATTACCCTTAATACCGTTACCGGTAGTTTCTATGTCAATTATCGTGTACAAAAAAGTGAGGAATATCTAATCATTACAAAGTTAGTTGAAAATGAGTTAGAAAGGTAATTTGTTTTATGGTAAAGGAAACTTAGTAGGTAGAAAACTAACTATTATTTAGTGGTATAAAAGTTAAAAAGCATTTAAGTACAGTGGCGCTTCTGACAAATATATACACTTAGATATAGATGTGAAGACATCTAGGGAAAAATCGGAGTCTAGTAGGATGAAAGAACCTATTATTTTCCCTTATTGTTTTGGGCATCTATTGAGGTTACACTAGAATTTTGGGAATTCATGTTATCCTCTAAAATATTGGTTTCAACATTCTCACGTACTACGTAATCTGAAACTAGGTCGTAGTCTTTACCGCAAGAAGATAAACTTAATAAGAAAACAATGGCTGCAACAGGGACGAAAAAGGCTTTGGTAAGGTGGAATTTCATGTAAATGTTGGTAAAATTTATCTCGCTAAAAAATTAACGCAATCCGAAAATATTTAAACTTTATCCATTAACGACGAAAAGTTGAATTTATTCGATGAAATGCACACTAAATGTTATTAACACTAATTGTTAATAATTTATCAGGGTATGATATAAGGTGATTTGTTAATGTAATGGGTGTAGGTTGCAGCTGTTTTATCCATTAATAATATAAAAACCAAGCCCTTCATTTTCGTTGCTTCTCTAGTTCCCCCGATTTCGATAGGCAATTTCCATGAAGGGCTTGGTCTAAAATATATTCAAGGTTTTAGCAAAATCCAATTCCTTTCTATTTCTGTATTTATAATGTAGTTTAATAATCGTTAAAAGCTCAGTTTCGGTTAATTCATAGCTATTCTTTAACGATTTATCTTTCGTTCTCCTATTCTGGCTAAAATTTGAAGTTCTTCTTTTTGTCTTTGCATTTCACTTAGGTTAAATCCGTCCTCTTGTGGGGAGAACGGATTTTTACAACTAACAACTACGCTCTATTGAACCTGATTGATTACCGGGTAAAACTATTGGAAGTTAGGTATCTGTACAATACCCAGTTACGGGTATTTTTTCATGTATTAATACTTTGATTGATCTTTAATTTTTAGTTCTTTTAAAGAATATACCGTGTATTGGGTATAGTATTTTTTAATTACTTAATTCATATTTGAAAAACCAAACCAAAATATAGGATACAATGAAAATGCATAAAGAAGTTACCAGTTTCGCCATTTTAATTTTATTTCTTTTCACATGTAAAATGAGTGTTGCTCAAAAAAAAGAATTGCCCGTGGGTGGTGAACAAAGAATAATCCTAAAGAAAATTGACAATAATCCATTTCAAGAATACAGTTCCACCATTGATTTGGCAGATAGTCGTAAACAGCTTGTTATGGCAGGGCAAAATTATCAAACCAATTATGGTATTTATGCCAAAATAGAAATGGTAAACTCTGTTTTGGGTGAAGAATATAGGACTTTGAAAAATATTGATTTTGAAATAGTAAATTATAAACCAACTTATTTTATTGGGATAGATTCAGTAGTTGTTTCCACAACAAGGGCATTAGATGGGCTAACCTTTATAATTTATACGCGAGCGTTAAGTGATAAGTCAACTTATAATTTGGGTAAAAATGAGTTGAAAAATATTCATTTTGAAAACGGTAGTTATTTACACTCAGAACGTATTTTAAATCCTATGTTTCCTGAAATTAATGAGTCAGGTTTTCCAGTTTTGCTAAATGATGGGCGAATAGCTTGTAAACCAGATAATGGTAAAGCTTTTGATTTTGAGTTTTTCTATAAGGATGGGCGCTTGGTAGTGCGAAAAGAAGATTATGATAAAGAAGATTTGAATAAAGTATATAATAATGAAATTGCATCGACCTTACCTGGTAAAAGATGTAGTTCAAGTTTTAATAAGATTATGTTTTAATGTTAAGAATTTTCGTAGTACTTATTTTATTTAATAGCTCTGATCTCTTGTCTAACAACAAAGGAATTCATGGGTTTTTTGACGCTACAAAAAATAAGAATTATGATTTGGCAGTTAAAATAGCTGAAAGTCAAGAGCATCTTAAACTTAAAAATCATTTAAGCCTGCTTGTAAACCTTTTGATGGAAAAGGATGCTATTTCTAACCATGAAGTAAATTTGGAAATTGGACTAGACACAGAGTTAAATTTTATAAAATACTTAATCTTAGGATATCAATCTACTTTTAAGGATAAGCAAAATAATTTAGAGGCTTTTAAAAATTTTTCCAAGGCTATTAAAATAGCCGATGAATTAAAGGAGATAAAGTTAATTCGCGCAGCACATATAGCTATGTTGGATCTGTTCGCTGGTGAAATTTTTATAGGGAGCAAACAATATGAGCCGTATTTAGATCGGTTTATGAATATTAAAGAAGATCAAACAGATGAAGCTTTAATTATATTTTATAAATTGATTTTTTCTTCAAAAGGTATTGATAATATTGATGCACAATATTATTCTAACTACAAAAAATTAGATTCTATTTTCCAGGATTTTTCTACAACTCATGCCTTTTACCCCGTTTACTATTATGAAAAGGGTATGTTTTATAAAATAGAGGAAGATTTTAATAAAGCTGAAGATTTTTTTATAAAAGCAGATAGTCTTCTAGGTGATAGTAATCATGTTAGGCACTTTAGAAATAAAATTGCTTGGCAATTAGCATACGTTTACCTTCAAAAAGGCCAAAATGAAGAATCTAAAAGGTATTTGAATTTATCAAAAAAGTATTCTGATAGGTTAAGGGAACAGTTTTATGAAAATAGGTTGGCTTCATTTATCCACTATGATGAAGATAAATTTGACTCTGCTTATCACTATCTGCGTAAATCGGTAGATATCGAATATGAATTGGGTTATAAAAATAACACCTTAGAATCGTCAATACTTACGGTTCAAAACCAAACCGATAAATTAAAATTAGATAAGTTGGAGTTAGAGACTTCCAATGTTAAAATAAGGAACTGGGCTATATTTCTAGGAACACTTTTAATTTTAGGATCCTTAATTGGTATTTTAATACATAAGAATACCAAACGTAAACAGTTATTGGCTGAACAAGAGAAAACCTTGCAGCAGCAAAAAGTTTCTAACTTATTGAAAGAACAGGAGCTTGCTACTATAGATGCTATGGTAGAGGGGCAAGAAAAAGAACGGCAACGTGTTGCCAATGAGCTTCATGATGATTTAGGAAGTTTAATGGCTGCGGTAAAATTGCAATTCAATTCGTTGGAAGCTTCAGATAAAAAAGAGAATTTAGAAACTTTTGCAAAAACAGAATTACTCATAGATGAAGCTTATGGTAAAATACGTGCAATTGCACACGCAAAAAATTCCGGTTTAATTGCTAAACAAGGGTTGTTGCAGGCTGTTAAACAAATGGCGGAAAAAGTATCTATAGCTAGCGGAATCAACATTTTAGTGCATGATCATGGGTTGGATAATAGGCTAGAGAATAGTATAGAACTTATGCTTTTTCGTATCATTCAAGAATTGATTACCAACGCAATTAAACATGCCGAAGCTACCGAAATGAATATTCATATTACAAACCATGGAGAAACACTCAATATTTTGGTAGAAGATAATGGTAAAGGTATGCTTGTAAATGCTATTCAAGCAGATAGCAGTGGTATGGGCTTAAAAAGTATAGATAAGCGTATTAACCATTTGCATGGAACCATGGACGTGGAGTCTGAGTTAGGAAAAGGGACAGTAATTATTTTAGATATACCGATATGATAAGACTAGTTATTGCAGAAGATCACCAAGCTCTAATTGATGGATTAGAATTACAGTTGAAGTATGAGGACAATATCAGTATAGTTGGTACCGTAAACGATGGCGAAGCATTGTTGGATTTGGTCAGATTAAAAGAACCCAATGTTGTTATTACCGATATTAGAATGCCAAAGTTAGACGGTATTCAAGCAACAACCGTTATTAAAAAGGAATTTCCTAAAATTAAGGTCTTGGCGTTTACTATGTTCGATCAAAACGAGGCTGTTTCTCAAATGCTAGAAGCAGGAGCAGATGGATATATTTTAAAGAATACTGCATTAAAAGAAGTGCTAGCCGCTATTAATGCTGTTTATGAGGGTAAAACGTATTACGATAGTAATATTACCGTGGCAAATAATTCAAAAACAGGGAGTTCATCTAAAAGTTTACTGACTAAGCGGCAAACAGAAATTTTACACCTTATTGCCCAAGGTAAAACGTCACGTGAAATAGGTGCAGAATTGTTTATTGGTGTTCACACAGTAGATACACATAGAAAAAATATGGCAAGAATTTTAGGTTTAAAAGGAAAGGGAGAGTTATTGCGTTATGCTATGGAAAAAAAATACAGATTTTAAATTTGAAGTACCAATTAAAGAACTATCGTGATAACCCTAAAATAGTCATTGGCTTTTAGAGGATTTAAAGTTTCCTTGATGTTTAGTTAAACTTGATCCTAATAAATGAATGCATCTTTGCAGCGAGTTTAGAATAAGTTTGAGTTAGTTGAAAAAACCGGCATATCCTCATAATGTGTCGGTTTTTTGTGTCTTGACTTTACCACAGAAACTAAAAATTTGGTAGTCTTAAATTATCGCTTTTTAATTATGGACCTATTATTTTTATTGATTTCATACTTCTATGTCAATTCTTATTTATTATATCGGTGTTGGGCTTAAGCTATCATAATTAATCTTAGCTTTAAGGTGAACGTTGATATCCATCACCTTACTCTTACTTTAATGAAGATTACTGAAAAACCTGCTGTTTCTAAGAAAATTGGAGTTTTTGCAATTTGGGCAATTGGTGTTGGGATGGTGATTTCAGGTGAATCTTTCGGCTGGAATTTAGGTTGGGCCATTACCGGACCATTATGGTTTTTTGTTCCTGTGGCAGTTGCGGCTTTAATGTACTTTGGGCTAGTGCAAAATTTAATTGAATTGGCATGTGTACATCCTAATGCCAATGGTCCGCATTCTTATGTCGAAAAAGCTTTTGGTCAGAAATGGGGTTATTTTGTAGGGTTGGCAATTTTGTTTGAATTTTTATTTGCCACTCCTGCTATTGCCAGTTCTCTCGGTGAATATTTAGGGTTTTTAATAGATGATTTAACGATGTCTCCCTGGATAGCTACACTTTTTATATTATTTTTCTCTATCATAAACCTCTTTGAAATGCATGTTGGGGTGCGTCTATTAGTGATTTTAACCTTATTGGCCATTGCGGAATTATTTTTGTACCAAGGTTCTGTCGTTAGTTCTTTTCAAGTGGAAAATCTCATGAATTCAGGAGTGGGGTCATTAGATGTTGAGCGTTTTGTTCAAGCCATACCATATGCTATTTGGTTGTTTTTAGCCATTGAAGGGATATCGCTTATGACCAAAACGATTGATAGAAAGGGGTTTAGAAAAACAATTACCAGGGGGTATAATCTCGCTTTTTTTACCTTATTGACTTTGGCGCTTTTGGTGTTATTCCTTGCCGCTGGAGGTATAGATTGGACATTGCCAGAAAGTATGGATATACTTACTGAAAATCATCCCATGCCTGCATCTATGGCATTGATATTGGGGAAAGAGAATTTTTTAGTGCAACTATTTACATTTATTGGGCTATTTGGACTCATAGCTTCCTTACAAGGAATTGCTTTTGCGGCAACTACGCAGCTAGAGCCCTTGCTGCCGGATTTAAAAATCAAAGGGGTTTCTAAAAGAGCCGTTGCCTCTGCGTTGGTTTTTATTATTAGCCTCGTCGCTATTTGGAGTAGCCAAACCGGATTTTTAATTGAACTGTCGGTTTTTGGGGCGGTATGTATGTATTTGGCGGTAAGTGCATCTTTGTTGGTTTTAAGAAAAAGGGAAGACTTGGTATCTTCGGTATCTGAGTTCGATTGGTATCGACATTCAGATTTTAACCCTATTTTCTCAACCGTTAGCGCTATGACTGCTGTAATTATTTCGCTAATTTGTGTATTGGCTTTTGCATACCTTCAATTTACGGCGTTTGTTATTTTTATTGCTTGTAGCTTGGTGTATGTATTTTTAATCCGGAAAAACTAGCATGGCTTATCAATTTACATTGGGAAAACAGAATTATCTTTTTGATGATTTGAAATCTGTTTTGGCAAAAGCGAGTCCGTTACGATCGGGCGATGCTTTGGCGGGTTTGGCAGCCGCTAGTAATACGGAAAGAATTGCAGCTCAGTATGTGTTGAGTGAATTGCCCCTAAAAGTTTTTTTAAATGAAACAGTAGTTCCTTATGAATTAGATGAGGTTACTCGGTTAATAATCGATACCCATGATGTCAAAGCTTTTGATAACATTTCTCATTTTACGGTAGGTGACCTTAGGGATTGGTTGCTAGAAAATACTACATCTGGGCAAAATATTTTAGAAGTTAGCAAAGCATTGACTCCAGAAATGGTAGCTGCCGTATGTAAGCTAATGCGTAATCAAGATTTGATTGCCGTCACTTCCAAAATTCAAGTAATTACCCGTTTTAGAAACACGGTCGGCTTAAAAGGTCATGTTTCGGTGCGCTTACAGCCCAATCATCCTACGGATGATATGAAAGGGATTTTAGCAAGTACGATAGACGGATTATTGTATGGTTGTGGAGATGCGGTTATTGGTATTAATCCCGCAACCGATAGTCCTAGTGTGACTATTAATCTATTGAAAATGCTTGATGATGTTCGTTTAAAATATGAAATACCTACCCAGAGTTGTGTGTTGTGTCATGTAACTACGGCTTTACAGATTATGGATAAAGCTCCGGTCGATTTAGTATTTCAATCCATTACCGGTTCGCAAAAGGCCAACAGTTCTTTTGGTATCGATCTACAAGTTTTAATGGAAGCTCATGATGCTACTTTGGCTTTGGCGAGAGGTACGATTGGTAATCAGTGTATGTATTTTGAAACCGGTCAAGGGTCCGCTTTATCTGCAAATGCCCATCATGGTGTTGACCAGCAAACAATGGAGGCAAGGGCTTATGCGGTCGCTAGACACTTTGATCCTTTTTTAGTAAACTCTGTGGTTGGTTTTATTGGTCCGGAATATTTGTTCGATGGAAAACAGATTATCCGTGCGGGATTGGAAGATCACTTTTGTGCCAAAGTTATGGGCTTGCCTATGGGTATGGATGTATGTTATACCAACCATGCAGATGCCGATCAAGATGATATGGATAATTTATTGACTTTATTAGGAGTAGCCGGATGTAATTTTTTTATGGGTGTACCCGGTACAGATGATATAATGCTAAACTACCAATCTACCTCTTTTCATGATGCAATGTATTTACGTAAGGTTCTTGGTAAAAAGCCAGCACCGGAGTTTGAAGCTTGGTTGTTGAAAATGGGTATCATAGATGAAGCGGGTAATAAATGTAGCATAGATGACGCGAATAAATTGCTGTTGAAATTATGAGTAAGGATTTAACCATAGCCAATAAATGGCAGCAATTAAAAGAACACACTAAGGCGAGAGTAGCACTAGGCCATGTGGGTACTAGTTTGCCTTTGAGCGAAGTACTGGCATTAAAACATGCATATGCAATGGCAAAAGATGCTATTGTAACCAAGTTAGATGTAGAGGGGCTATCCCAAAAATGTAAAGCGCAGGAAATACCATATCAAACATTTAAAAGTAGAGCAAGCGACAGGCTTGAGTATTTAAAGAGACCTGATCTTGGCAGACAATTACTGTTTAATACTAATTTAACTAAGACTGAAAAAGTCGATATTGTTTTTGTCATTACTGACGGACTTTCGGCAAAAGCTGTAAATACTTACGCCTTTAAAGTTTTAAATCATCTTTTACCAAATCTGAACGACAGCTATACTTTCGCAATTACACTCGTGGAACATGGGAGAGTTGCAATTGGTGATGCGGTAGCGGAATTTTACCATGCAGATTTTGTAGCAGTATGTATTGGTGAAAGACCAGGTTTGTCATCACCTGAAAGTATGGGTATTTACACCACGTATCATCCGAAAATAGGCTTTACCGATGAGCGTAGAAATTGTATTTCAAATATTCATGCCAACGGACTAAGTGGTAAACAAGGTGCTCAACTTTTGCAGTATTTAATTGAAAAATCATTCGCTTTAAAAATAAGCGGAGTAACATTAAAGCTTGAAGTTGGTGAAATATTAAAAATCTAGTTTTATAGCTTCACTTTTATTTCCTTTATTCTAAAGGCTTGTGTTCTAAGTAGATTTTGAAAAATACGAACAATTCTTTCTTGGTTTTCCTCAGGTATACGCCCTCCTATAATCCAATTCTTCTTAGCGTATTTGGTACTTTCCAAGTTGAACTCAGCCATTAAGCATTCTAAAGCTTCTTCGCGAGTTTCGTCGTTCATTTTACTGAACATTTGTTTAATATTTTCGGTCATTGGTGGTTTTGGTAGTTTTCAAAAATAAATAAAAAAGTCTTTCAGCTGGCTAAAAAAAATAAATAGATATGAGCATTTTGATAACAACTTAATGTTTACTTGATATTAATTTAAGATAATTAAGAAATTTAGACCTCACTTTTGCAAACCATAGAAAATAGCTTAGGTATAATAATATCTAATGTTTGTTGACCAAATTTCTTCTTTATATAATTATTTATGAGACTTTTAAAATTACCAATAGTTTGCTTATTGTTCATTAGTGTATATGCGGGTTATACACAAGAATTTAAAGTGCATTCCCATAACGATTACAAGCAAAATATTCCTTTTTGGAAAGCTTTGGGCGCAGAGGTGCAATCTGTTGAAGTTGATGTGTTTTATAAGGACGGAAAATTGTTGGTAGCACATGAACAAAATGAAATTCAAGAAAACCCAACCTTGGCTCGACTTTATTTAAATCCCCTTCAAGAGGCTATAGCCTTAGGGTTGCTTAAAAATAAATCTTTACAATTATTGATAGATGTAAAGTCAAACGCACATAAAACGTTAAATGCTATAGTTGCTGAATTGAAAGAATACCCAGCAATCATTAATGCCGATAATGTAAAAATTGTTATCTCGGGTAACCGCCCAGATTTGAAAGAATATATTGATTATCCTGATTTTATTTTCTTTGATTATCAGAGTTTGCAGCCTGTAAACAATACTGAAGTGCTTAAAAAAATTGCGTTGATAAGTTTAAGTTTTAAAAACTATTCTGAATGGAACGGTAAAGGTAGACTTACTTCTCGGGACTTTATAAGTGTTACTGAAGCTATTAATAAGGCACATGCTTTAAATAAGCCTTTTCGTTTTTGGGCAACACCAGATTCAAAATCTGCTTGGAAGGCTTTTGTAAACATGGGTGTAGATTATATAAATACGGATATGCCCAATGAATGTGTTACATATGTTACTTCCTTAAAAGACAGAGTAGTGCAAAATTCTGTTTTTTCTAAAGTGTATTATCCAAATTTTAAAGTAGATCAAGCAAAACGGGTTCCAAAGAATATTATTCTAATGATAGGTGACGGTAATGGGTTAACGCAGATATCGTCTACTGTTTTAGCAAATAATGGAGAATTGTCCTTAACGCAATTAAAAAGTATAGGTTTTATTAAAACACAATCTGCAGATGATTTTACCACAGATTCTGCGGGTGCAGGTACAGCGATAGCTACAGGGCAAAAAACAAATAATAGGGCAATAGGTACTAATAAGAAAGGTGCGACTATTCTCAATCTCACAGAAATATTATCTGAAAAAGGTTTTTATACAGGGGTCATTACTACAGATGAAATTACTGGGGCAACACCTTCTTCTTTTTATGCGCATAGAACGGATAGGGGTATGGCGGCAGAAATAGCCTCTGACTTAAAAATCTCTAAATTAAAACTGTTTATCTCTCAGCCAACAAAAACGGTAAAACATATTGATGATGCCGGTTTTGTAATGAAAACCGATATAAACACTATAGGCGCAAGTGAAGATGAAAAAATAGGAGCTTGGTTTGATCATTCCAATGAAAACGTGACCGAATCAAATGTCCAAAAATTGGCTTTGGCCACCAAGAATGGAATTTCATATTTGAATAAAGAGAAGCCTTTTTTCTTAATGGTAGAAGGTGCAAAGATTGATAGTTATGGTCATGCCAATGATATAAAGGGTGTTGTTACGGAAAGTATCTCTTTTGATAGGGCGGTATCAGAGGCTATAAAGTTTGCAGATGAAGATGGTAATACCCTAGTAGTGATTACAGCAGATCACGAAACTGGCGGGTTGACCATACCGCAAGGTAATGTTGTTAGGCATGAGATTGAGGCGGATTTTACCACTCATGACCATACCGGCACTATGGTTCCTGTTTTTGCTTACGGTCCCATGTCTCAGGAATTTCAAGGGGTGTACGAGAACAATGAAATTTTTGATAAATTATTAAAGGTGTTGAAAATTGCTGTTAAAAAGTAATTTGCAGAGCACTATCCGCTCATTAGGTTAAAGAGATCATTTTACCTAATGTTTACAATGTTATAATATCACTTCAATTAATTTATAGGAGATTTGTGAACTATGAAAGTGGAGGGAATAGATAACGGTAGTATTGAAAATTTGGTTTTGCGTGTAAAAAAGTCGGACCAAAAAGCATTCAATATATTGTTTACAGAGTTATGGGATCCAATGTATTCCTACGCTTGTTCTATACTCATGAATGACAGTCTAGCCCAAGATGTGGTGCAGGATATTTGGGTAGATTTTTGGCAACGAAGACAAGATTTGGATGTCAAGTTTTTAAAATCTTACCTATATAAATCTATTCGTAATAAATGTTACAATCATTTACGCAATCAAAAATTCAATAAGATTCAGTTAGAGGTTGCACATACATTGTCTGTAGCATCAGATGTGGATCAAAATGATGATGTCATTGAATTATCTACCAGAATAAATAGTGTCATCTCTCACCTTCCAAAAAGATGTCAGGTAATTTTTAGACTTAGTCGTATAAATAATATCGACAATAAGGAGATTGCCCATAAATTGGATATTTCCCAACGTTCCGTAGAGAACCAAATTTCTTTTGCCTTACGCCAATTGCGAAAAGAACTTGCCGTGGCAAAAACCTTGTTTTTCTTTCTTTAGTTTCCTTTTCATTATCTAAAAGTTAAGCACACCGTTGTTTTGTTAAGTAACCATTAAGCCTGCTTTTTGGAGTGTGCGTGCCCCTTAGGTTATGGTACTTGTGATTGTAACAATAGTATAATGACCGAAAAAGAAGTAAAAATACTCATGAACAAGTACCTAAATGGTACAATTACAACTACAGAAGAAAAACTTTTAGAAAAGTTTGATGCTTCTCTAATGCTTGATAAAGAAGGTCATGTATTTAAAAATGATGATCATAGAAAACAGGTAGGGAAAAAACTGCTGAAGAGAATACATGACAAGCAAAATAGAAAGTCGGATAAATCTTGGGTGAAAGTTGCTGCAGCTATTGCGATAATAATCAACCTAGGGGTTTTAACATATTTAGGGTTAAATACAGAAAATAAAAAGACGGTTACTGTATCACAAATAGTTGAAACTACAGAATGGGGTCAACGAAAAGATTTTGTGTTAGCTGATGGTACAGAGATAAAATTGAATTCGGGAAGTACAATTTCATTTCCAGAGAAATTTTTGGGCAACACCAGGGAGGTCACCTTAGTGGGCGAGGCTTTTTTTAATGTGGCAAAAGATAAGACCAAACCTTTTATCATAAAATCCGGAGATTTAAGCACTACGGTTTTGGGCACATCATTCAATATTAATGCCTACCCTAAAAGCAATGATATTTTGGTAACCGTTGCTACGGGTAAAGTGCAAATTGGAGCTAAGGATAATACGGTGTTCTTACTGCCCAATGAACAGGGCGTATTTCATAAAAATTCTGATAGTATTTCAAAAAACGATGTTGATACCAATAGTTTGATCAATTGGCAAAAAGGACTTTTAACGCTGAATGATATAACCATGAAAGAGGCACTTGATGTTTTAGAGAAGTGGTACGGAGTCACTTTTGTAATTCATGATGATACGCCGTTAGATTGCCATATTACCGCTTCGTTCAATAATGAAAGTTTGTCCAATGTTTTAGAAAGTATCACTTATGTGAAAAAGGGTTTGTCTTTTCAACCCTTGAAGAACAGTACAATTCTAATCAAAGGAAAATGTAGAGATAATGACTAACAAACCAAAAACCAATTATGATGTAGACCTAAACCTAAAAAAGTAGACAGCCTGTAACACTTTGGCGAGCTAAACAGGCTGTCAATTATTCAAAGATTATTTATAAAAAACAACCATTAAACATTATGTGAAATTATGAATTTGCTAACTAATAAACAATTTATCAAGTTGACATTCAATACGTTTTGTCTCCTTATGATCATGGCGATGCTGAATCCCATACTTGCAGCTGACCTTAGGGGCCAAAAATTAGAAAATTACAAAGTGGATATCGCCGTTGAAGGCGCTACGGTATTGGATATTTTAACCAATATCGAAGATCAGACAAATTTTAATTTTGTGTACGATCGCAAAGTAGGTAAGCTTAAGAATACCTATAGTGTAGCTTATGAAAGCGTGTCTTTACGATCCGTTTTAGAGCTAATGGCCAAAGATGCCAATTTAACCTTTAGAAGGATTAATAACACTATTTCTATTACCGTAAAGCCAAAGGTTTTCAAAAGAGTGGTAGAAGTTGAGTTTTTGACCGTTAATGGTACGGTTACCGATCAGGGTGGTGTTCCATTGGTTGGTGCTACGGTACTTGAAAAGGGAACTTTAAACGGGGTCACTACAGATTTTGATGGTAACTTCACAATTGATGTTAAGAGCGATGCTGTATTGGAGGTGTCTTATTTGGGCTTTACAACACAAGAAGTTGCCTTGCAGGGCCAAACCACAATAGCTGTTCAATTGGTGGAAGATGCTACGCAATTAGATGATGTTGTTGTTGTGGGCTATGGTACTCAAAAAAGATCGGATGTTACGGGATCCATTGCATCGGTTAAAAGTGAAAACTTCAATAAAGGGGTAGTTGCCAATCCTGGTCAATTATTACAGGGTAAAGTTGCCGGTGTAAACATTACTTCGGTAAGTGGTGAGCCTGGCGCTTCACAAAATATTGTTATTCGTGGTATTGGTAGTTTTAGATCGGGTACTTCGCCTTTGTTCGTAATAGATGGTTTTGTCATAGATAATACTTCTACGGGTGTGGCCTCTAATCCTTTAAATTTTATCAATCCTCAAGATATTGAATCCATGGATGTGTTGAAAGATGCATCTGCTGCCGCTATTTATGGGGCACGTGCTGCAAATGGGGTTATTGTAATCACTACTAAAAAAGGAAAAACCGGTAAAACGGAAATGAATGTTTCGGTTTCTACGGCTTTTGCAACATTGGCTAATAAAATAGATGTGTTTTCTGCAGATGAGTTTAGAAGACAGGTGCCAGCTGTTGGTGGTACTTTGGTAGATGGAGGCGCAAATACCAATTGGCAAGATGAGCTTACACAAACAGGTATTTCTAAAAACGTAAACTTTTCAATGAGTGGTGGGGCATCTGATAAATTCAATTATTATGCTTCTGTAGGGGTTGACGATCAAGAGGGTACGTTTGCCAATAGTTCTTTAAAAAGATATTCTGGCCGTTTAAACTTGAATCAAAAGGCTTTGGACGGTAAGTTGAATGTAGATTTCAATTTATCCGCTTCTAGAACTTTGAACAATAGACCAGATGCTGGTGCTACGGTTGCAGATATGTTAGAGCTGAACCCTACAATACCTTTATACACAAATGGTGAACCCACTTTGTTAGATGATAATAGATTAAACCCATTGATACGTAATGAAATCTATGCCGATGAGTCTAATAGTAACCGTATTTTGGCGAATATTTCTCCATCTGTAGAGATTGTAAAAGGATTAACGTACAAACTTAATTTGGGTGTAGATTATTCCTCTACAAATAGAGATCAACAACGTGCGCCATATGCCTTGTTAGAAGATTTAAATCAAGGGTATTTAAATAGTTGGATCACTACCAACCAGAATACACAGGTAGATAACACGTTGACCTATACATTTGAAAAAGGAGATCATGGAGCAACAATTTTGGTTGGTCATTCTTACCAAGAAGTGTTCTTCCAACAAAAGAAATTTGAGTTGCAAAGTTTTGCGGATAATGGTATTGATCCAAGATATCAAGATCAGATCAGTAGCCAAGAATTTCCTACTAGTTTGTTCTCTACGGCAGAGAAAAATGAATTACAATCTTTCTTTGGTAGGGTAAATTATGATTATCAAGATAAATATTTATTGACTGCCACCATGCGCGCAGATGGTTCTTCAAAATTTGGAGAGAACAATAAGTACGGTTATTTTCCTTCTGTAGCCTTAGGTTGGAATATAAGTAAAGAGAATTTCCTGTCAGAAAGTACCATTGTGAACAACCTAAAGCTACGTGCTAGTTGGGGTCAAACGGGTAGTCAAGAAGGTATAGATAATAAAGTGTCATTGGCAAGTTATATTGATAGTAAAAGTGATAATGACACCTATCCTTTAGATGATAGTGCTACCACATTAGATGGTTATCCATTTGGTACGGTACCTGCTCGTACTGCAAATCCTAATTTAAAATGGGAAGTTGCCACTCAGACCAATATTGGATTGGATTATGGTTTCTTGAATAATAAAATTACGGGTACGGTAGATTATTTTAATAAGGTAACTACAGATGTAGTATTGTTTGCCAATAGAGTGGATCCTATTCAACCAACCGAGAAAATATGGACCAATCTTGAAGATTTGGAAATACATAACTCCGGTGTAGAATTTGCGTTGGATTTTAGAACAATGATCGGTGAAGATTTCTCTCTTAATGTAGGTGGTAATGCTACTTTCATTAAAAATGAGGTTACGGACTCTCCTTTTGCCATTATTACCACAGGTGCCGCACAAGGTGGTGGGCAAACTGGCGCAACGATCAACGGTTATTTGAACAATGAGGCTATAGGTACCTTTTACATGAAAGAGTTTATTGGTATTGGTGATGACGGTTTAAATCTATTTAGAGATGTAAACGGAGACGGTGAAATTTTAGATGATGACCGTATTGCTGCAGGTAGTGCCCTGCCAGATTTTACTTATGCCTTCTATTTGAATTTTGATTATAAGAATTTTGATTTAGGATTTAATTTTAATGGGGTGTCCGGTAATAAAATTTACAACCACACCGTAATGTCGTCATTCTCAAAAGGACAATTAAGCAGAAATTTGAATACTACTGATTTCGCTATTCAGTTTCCAAACGAAGATGTTAATAATTCCAATGAGGTATCAACCAGATATTTGGAAGACGGTGCTTACCTGAAATTGAACAATGCTACGTTAGGGTACAACCTTTTGGCCAATAAAATTGGGTTAGATGATTATGTGAACGATATACGCTTTACGCTAACGGGTCAAAATTTATTCATCATTACGGATTATACAGGCTACAGTCCAGAAGTAAACACAGGTAGTGAAATAGATGGTATACAAACTTTTGGTATAGACCGGTATACTTACCCTAATTCAAGAACCATCTTGTTTGGTTTAAATGTATCCTTTTAACACAAAAAAAATCTATCAAAATGAAAAATAAACTAATTATATCATCACTGGTTCTGGTCTCTTTGTTGACATGGAGCTGTACTGATCTAGAAGAAGAATTATTAGATGAATCATTAACAGGTGCCCAAGCAGAAGTGATTAGTGGGGCTATTGCACCCGCTTACGGTTATATTTCTTGGACATGGAGGCATACCAATTATTATGGTCTACAGCTTATACCATCAGATGAGGCAATACTACCTTATAGAGGAGGAACGGATTGGTTTGATGGTGGTAAGTTCTTGGCGGCTCATAGCCATAATTTCACCCCTACTAATGATTTGGTCGCTAGTGGTTGGAATGAGCTTACCACGAATATTTCAAGAACCTTGGCCGCCATTGAAGTACTTACTCCGTTAGCGGATGAGGGAGATGCGGAAGCAGCAGGGGCATTGTATGAAATGAAAGCCTTAAGAGCGTATTTGAACATGTTATTGCTAGACAGTTGGGGTATTGTTCTTAAAAAAGAATCATCTGAAGAGCTTTCAGAGGTTTTAAGAACACAAGATGCCATAGACTATATTGAGAGCGAGTTGTTGTCTGTTGTTGATGTGATCAATGATGATAAAGGACCTGGTAGAATGTCGCGTTCTGCTGTATATGGTTTTTTGGCTAGATTGAACTTGAACGCTGCCGTGTACCGTGACCCTTATGGTACGCCTAACTTCACGCAGGCAGATATGGACCAGGTAATCACATATACCAGTAATATTATAGATTCCGGAAACTTTTCTTTATCTCCAGAGTATTTTGAACTGTTCAATGATGAGAACCATTCTAACCCAGAATTGATATTTGCTTTAGATCAACGTGGTGTATTGACCCAGGAACATAGTCGTTGGGCATATTGGTCTATTGCGGGGTCTATGTTTCCAAGACCTGAGTGGCCTAGTGCCGATGGAACTGACGGACCTGCCGTTACTTCAGATTTTTATCAAACGTGGGTAGATGCCTATGGAGATGTTGATCCTGCGGATGCAGATGCTCGTTTCTATCAAAAAAATACCTTGGTTCCAGATGCTCAACTGGCAGATTTGGAAGGGCGTGAAAAATTATTGGAAACTGAGACCGAAGATAGTTTTTACTGTGTACAAGATGTTGCTTTTGAAATGGATAGAGGTATTCTTCGTGGTATACAATGGGGACCTAGAAAAGGTGATGACGGCCAGTTTCTTACCTGTGAAGACGGTACTATTAAAATTTTACCGGTAAGACAGATAAAAGGAAATGGTCCTTCTCGAGATATAGGGTACGTAGATCATACTTTGGAAATAGATTTTACCAATGAAGGATCTTTGCATAATACGGGCTACAGGGCATCTAAGTATCAATTCAGCCGTACCTCACCAAATGGTAATGGTAACAGTAGTGTTGACTTGGTGTTGATGAGACTTGCCGAGGTATATTTAATGCGAGCGGAAGCCAAACTAAGAAATGGCGATGCTGCCGGTGCATTGGCAGATGTAAATGTGGTAAGAACTTCTAGAACGGCACGCCCGGAACAAACGCCAGATCCTTTAACTGCGGTAGATACGGATATCTTATTTCGCGAGCGTGGTTTTGAATTGTATTGGGAAGGGTTTAGAAGAGGAGATCAAATTCGTTTTGGAAAGTATGAAGATACTTGGACGGAAAAAACGGATACCGATGTAAACCATAGATTGTTCCCAATTCCACAAAGTGCCGTTGATGGTGCTTCTGGTATAGATGGTTTCTTAGAGCAGAACCCTGGGTATTAATCAAAAATTAGCTTTAATAGGAAACGGTAAGAATGTGAATTCTTGCCGTTTTCTTTTAATATATGATTGTTCATGAAAATTAATTTTAAAAGTATGAAAGGTTATATGTCAACTTTCTTTGTTCTATTATTTCATTTGGCGTGTACTTCTCAAACTATAAGGAACGAAGTTCAAATTGCCTTCATGGCCGATGTTCATTTCGCAGATGTGTATCCTGAATTTGAAGAATTAAATCCTAATGTGTATACAGACACCGTGAATGGTAAAAATGTTTTAATACGGTCAATGGAATCACAATTACATTCTACCCGATTGTTCAATGAAAATTATTTCGCTTTTCAGGCGGCTTTAGATGATGCCGTCAAAAGAGGAATTAAAATTATTGCCATGCCTGGCGATTTTAGTGATGATGGTCAGCCTGTTCATATTAAAGGTTTAAAGAAAATAATGAATCGTTATGCTGAGGAATACAATGTGTCTTTTTTTATGGTAAATGGTAATCATGATCCCACTAGACCTTTTGGAAAACAAAGTGGTGAACGTGATTTTCTTTCAAAACATGGTCGATTGCAACCTATTATGAGTACTAAAGGCTTATATACATCGAGCACTATAGCTGAGGAGCCTACAGTGATTGCTAAAGAAATTGCGGAGTGGGGGTATAAAGAGATTTTAGAAGAGTTGAAAGCGTATGGCTTTTTTCCGCAACAAAAGTTCAGATATTGGGAAACTCCTTTCTCTACTTATGATTATGAAGGCTATACTTTTAAAAAAGCGGAATTGGCATCTAAACTGGATAATAGATTTTCGTCTAACGCTACGTTAAAAACAATTCCAGATGTAAGTTATCTGGTAGAGCCGGTAGAAGGGGTTTGGCTTATGGCTATAGATGCTAATGTGTACACGCCAAAATCAGATGGTATAGGGTTTAATGGTTCTGGTATAGGTTATAATGAAGTATTGACATATAAACGATATCTGCTAGAGTGGACAGAAAAGGTGGTAGAAAACGCCAATCGGTTAGGTAAGACGTTAATTGCGTTTAGTCATTACCCTATGGTCGATTTCAATGATGGGGCAACTGATGAAATGAAACAGTTATTCGGTGTCAATAGTTTTCAAGCGCATCGTGTGCCCGATGAGGTCGTAGGTGAAATTTTTGCCGATATGGGATTGAAAGTACATGTGGGTGGGCATATGCATTTAAACGATACGGGTATCATAACTACCAAGAATGGTAATACATTAACGAATATACAAACTCCTTCATTGGCTGCTTATCCGCCAGCTTATAAGTTAATGACCATAAAAAATACATCTAAGTTGGAAGTAGAGACTGTAGTTTTGGATTCGGTAGCTTCCTTCAATTCTTTTTTTGAAAATTATAAAAAAGAGCATGATTTCCTAAGAGATAATTTTCCTGATAGAATGTGGAACGACACTATTTTGGCATCATCCAATTACCTCGATTTTACAAATATACATTTACAGGAATTGGTGCGTTGGCGTTTATTGCCTAACAATTGGCCTGAACATTTAAAAAAGTCATTGTTAAATAAAAGTGGATGGCAATTGGTTCAAAAAGTTCTAGGCGAGGATTTTTCTGAAAAGGAATTATTGTTGAAAATGAACAATGCTGGTGTTTCAGAAACTGATTTTAAAAATTGGAGTGGTGGAGATTTAATTTTAGATTTTTATCGACTTAGAAATGCTGATGGAATTGCATTGATTGATATTGAACATAATAGATTAAAAACATATAGTTTTTTGTTTGATGTATTGCAACGGCAAACTGGAAATGAAGATATACTTTCATTACAATTATTTGCGCTAATTTTTCAAAAACAGATGAATGGGGAAGAGTCTATAAAATTTAAGGTCCATTTAGAATAATGTTTGTAACAATCTCCTCAATAATTCAGAGGTTTAACTTAATCCATCACTTTTTATAACCATCTAATAACATTTAAAAAGTTACTAATAGTAAATAAATATAGATTTTTGAGGTAATTATTTACTATTAGTAAACAAATGTTACGTGTTTAAGATTTCTAAAATTAATATGGCCGTACTGTTAAATGGAGCTTTTGCTTCGTTCGGACTTTACTTTTGTATGTATGCTTTTAGAAAGCCTTTTTCAGTAGCCACATTTGATGGTCAAATGTTGTTTGGTATCGACTACAAAATTTTGCTCATTTTGGCTCAGGTAGTAGGGTATATGCTTTCTAAATTTATTGGTATTCGGGTGGTTTCTGCATTGCAGGTACAACATAGGGTAGCCTATTTAACGGGCATGATCTTATTTGCAGAATTGACATTGGTACTATTTGGTCTGCTGGCAAGTCCATATAATTTCATACTTTTTTTCCTTAACGGACTTTCCTTGGGTATGATCTGGGGAATTACGTTTTCTTTTTTGGAGGGTAGAAAAATGACCGAGATACTGAGCATTATTCTATGTTCTAGTTTTATAGTGTCTAGCGGTGCCTTAAAATCTGTTGGGTTGTGGTTAATGACCACCTACGCAATTTCCGAATTTTGGATGCCTGCGGTTACGGGAGCCCTATTTCTTCTGCCGTTTTTCATTTGCCTGTATTTTTTAAACAAATTGCCTCCACCAACAGCAGAGGATATTAAACTCAGAAAGAAAAGAAAACCAATGTGTGCAGCGGATCGTAAAAAAGTCTTCAGCAAATTTTCTTTTCCGATTATAATTTTAGTGGTCTTTTATACCGCGCTTACCGCGTTACGGGATTTTAGGGATAATTTTTCTAGAGAATTATGGGACAGTGTGGGGTATGCCGGTGATGCTTCTATTTATACACTATCTGAACTTCCAATAGCATTTTTGGTGTTACTTGTATTGGGGTTGTTCGGGTTGATAAAAAATAACTTTAAGGCTTTTATGGGGTTTCATTTCTTGTTGATACTGGCAAGTGTGCTGGTAGGGGTTTCTACCTTTTTATTTCAACAAGGCGCCCTTCAGCCTGTGTATTGGATGGTGTTTATTGGTTTTGGACTTTATGCCTGTTATGTGCCGTTCAATTGTATCTTTTTTGATCGGATGATCGCCACTTTTTCTATTAAAGGTAATGCTGGTTACCTTATTTATATTGCAGATTCCTTTGGTTACTTGGGTAGTATGGCAGTACTACTTTATAAAAATTTTGGAAGCCCAAATAGTTCTTGGCTACAGTTTTTCATGGGTGCTACCTACTGTATTGCCTTTTTGGGTGTAGGTGTTTCTATAGTATCCATGTACTATTTTCAAAAGAAATACAAGCAAAATAATTCTAGTATCCATTTTAAAATCCCCATGGTTAATGGCAGATATTGAGTATGATTTAGTTGTAGTTGGTGGTGGTGTGTTAGGTACTTTTCATGCCTATCATGCCATGAAAAAAGGGTTAAAAGTAGCTTTGCTTGAAAAAGATGCTATGCCCAAAGGGGCTACAGTTCGCAATTTTGGACAGGTGGTACCCTCTGGTATGAATACCAAATGGCAACAATACGGTCGTAAAAGCTTAAAGATATATAAGAAGATCCATGCTAAATTTGATATTTCGGTACGGCAAGAAGGATCTATTTATTTGGCTTCTAACGATGATGAAATTCAGCTAATTGAAGAGTTGAAAGAAATTAACAGAGCCAATGATTACACTTCTATTCTTTTTACAAAGACGGAATGTCTTAGAAAATACCCAGGATTAAATGAACGGTACGTAAAAGCTGGCTTATTCTTTCCTGAGGAAATTACTGTAGAACCTCGCACCATGATCGGTCGTGTACATAAGTATTTAAAGAAAAAAGGGGTAAGCATTTTTTATAAGGCTAAGGTAATTGAATGCAATGCACTTAATAATGAAGTAAGCACTCAATTGGCAAACGGTAGAATGTTGATGTCTGCAAAGGTAATTATCTGTAACGGTAGTGATTTTAAAACGTTGTATCCAGAACTATTTTCCACTAGTGATTTAGAGGTTTCTAAGTTACAGATGATGAAAACCAAATCACAAGGCGATTTTAAAATTAGCGGATCTATTTTAACGGGACTTTCCATTAGAAGATATGAGGCTTTTGCTGAGTGTCCGTCTTATTTAAAGATCAAATCCAAAGAACCAATGGATAGTCTTGAGAAAAAATGGGGAGTACACATTCTATTTAAACAAGCTATGGATGGTGGGGTTATTCTTGGGGATTCTCATGAATATGCAGATGCGGACAATATTGATGATCTTGGGTTCGACTTAAATATGGATATTGATGATCTAATGCTAACAAGGGCCAAAGAAATTTTTAACCTGCCCACCTATGAAATTGAACAGCGTTGGTTTGGCATGTATTCTCAATGTAAGAATTCTGATATTTATGAGCGCACCATAGATAGGAATATTCATATTGTTACCGGTATTGGGGGTAAGGGAATGACCGGTAGTGCAGGTTTTTCAAAACAGAACATTCAACAAATTTTTAATATTTAGCATGCATACAATTAAATTGGCCGTATTTGATATGGCAGGTACTGTTGTCAATGAAGACAATGTAGTATATAAGACTTTACAAAAGGCGATCAATGAGAGAGGTTTTCAATTGACCTTGGATTTTGTGCTGGAACACGGTGCCGGTAAAGAAAAACATCAAGCAATAAAAGATATTATTATAGCAGACATCGGTAGTGTTGATGCAGAAATGGCAGCTTCCATTTTTGAAGATTTTAAGGTGTTGCTTAATGAAGCATACCATAAGCTAGACGTAGGTAGTTATGAAGGGGTAGAACAGATGTTACTGTCATTAAAAGAAAATGGCATTAAAGTAGCTTTGAATACAGGGTACGATAGTAAAACCGCCCAGTTATTATTAAATAAAATGGATTGGACCAAAGGCAAGCAGTATGATGTTATAGTAACGGCAGATGATGTGGTTCTTGGTAGGCCTAATCCAGATATGATCGTTGAGGCAATGATGAAACTTAACGTTCATGATGAAGAACAGGTGCTAAAAGCTGGTGATTCCATAATCGATATTGAAGAGGGTAAAAATGCAAATTGTGGGGTTACGATCGGGGTGACCACTGGTGCACATACCAGACATCAGTTATTAAGTGCAAACCCAACCCATGTTCTTGATAGCTTAACCGAATTAAGGCAGCTGCTATTACCATCTTGAAAAGTAAAATAAAATAAAAAAAAAGCCACTGATCGTGGCTTTTTTTTATTTGTATGTTCTGGTTGGTTATATAAAAAAGTAAAGTACTAACATAGTTGCCGTATTGTTGCTCCTGTTTTCTGGGACATGGGCAATTCTACCATCAAAAAATATAGAATCTCCTTCTTTGATCAGTACCTCCTCTTCGTCTATAATATAGTAGCATTCACCTGAAAGCATGTATTTGAACTCATAGGCATCGGTCTTTACCTTGTCTCTTTTAGAGTTGGGGTGAACGTGTAATAATACGGCTTCAAAACCTAGGCTATTAAGCTGTTTGCCAAAAATAAGCGAATAAGAAAATCCAATAGCATCGTCTTCTTTTTCAATAAAGGTATTATCCTCTTTTCTAGAAACAATAAAATTGGCTCCGTTAGATTGTGGTAGTCCGCTAAAAAAATCGGTCACTTCAATATCCAAGGAACTTATAATTTTTAATAGTACGGGTAAAGAGGGAATTGTTCTACCATTTTCTATTCTAGAAATAAGTCCTGCTGTTACTCCGGCGCGCATGGCAATTTCACTAATAGTCAAACTCCCGTTTTTACGAATTTCTTTGATCCGTTTGCCAATTCCAATAAGGTAATCATCCATTGATAAGTGTTCTCCTACAAACATAATGAAAAATAAAATGTATTGTTTTTTGGTAGGTGCTACAGCTGTAATCAGCCATGGTGCAGGGACTTAACATAAAACTTACATTTTGCATATTTGTAAATAATGTTTAACTAACTATAAGCTAACTTTAACCTTGTAATGGTTGCAATTGCTTAATGTGTAATAGGCTTGTCATTGAATTTTCATTTAGATATTTGCTAAACTAACAAACCAAAGTTTACAAATACGAACAAAATGAAAAAAACATTATTAATTACAATGCTTGTGTTTTTAGCAAGTTTTGTAGCACATGCCCAAACGGTATTTACGGGTAAGGTGTTAGACGAAAATCAAGTTCCTTTACCTGGTGCTACCGTAGTAGTGAAAGGAACAACGAACGGGGTGGCTACAGATTTTGATGGCAACTTCAGTATTGAACTGAATGGTTCAAATGACATTTTAGTGGTATCCTATATTGGGTATATTGCTCAGGAGTATAATACAGCGAATAAAATTACGGGTACCATAAACCTACAGCCCGATTCTCAACAACTAGATGAGGTTGTAGTTACCGCATTGGGAATAGAAAGAGAGAAAAAATCTTTGGGTTACGCCTCTCAAGAATTGGATAATGACGAGGTTGTTCAGGCACGGGAGCCAAACTTATTGAACAGCATGTCCGGTAAGGTGGCCGGTTTACAAATTACCAACAGCCCAACCGGATTGGGTGGCTCGGCAAGGGTTTCTATACGTGGTGATGCTTCTCTGAACATTAATGGTAACTCGCCATTGTTCATAGTAGATGGTACACCTATCAGTAATGAAATTGTTGGTTCTAGTGGATCAGGTACGCAGAGTGTAGATTATGGTAATGGTGCAGCTGAAATCAATCCGCAAGATATAGAATCGATCAACGTACTAAAAGGTCCGGCTGCAGCAGCGCTTTATGGATCAAGAGCGGCAAATGGTGCTATAATCATAACAACTAAAAAAGGGAAATCCCAAAGTAGTAAGCTTGGTGTTTCTTTTAATACGGGTATTACCGTAGAAAATGTATTAATGCTGCCAGACTGGCAAAATGAGTATGGACAGGGGAATAACCAACAGTTTTCTTTTGTGGATGGTAGTGGTTCCGGTATTGCCGATGGTGTTGATGAAAGTTGGGGTCCAAGATTGGATACCGGACTTATGATCGCACAATTTGACTCGCCAAGAACAGATGGAACCAGAGGTGGTGACACCTCGGTCAGTAATGCCGATATTATTCCTACACCATGGGTGTCTCAACCTGATAACACAAAAGATTTCTTTGAAACTGGTATTACAAAGACCAATAGTATTGCCATTTCTAAAAGTGGTGACATGGGAAACATGAGATTGTCATTTCAGAACTTAGATCAAGAAGGTACATTGCCCAATACTGATCTCAATAGAAATACCTTAAGTTTTTCCGGAACCATGAATGTATCGGATAAAGTAAAGGTAAATGCCAATCTTAATTACGTAAAGACAGATAGTGACAATAGACCTGCAGTAGGTTACGGTACGGAAAGTATCATGTACCTGTTCATTTGGTACGGGCGCCAATTGAATACCAATAACCTTAGAGATTATTGGCAACCTGGTCTAGAGGGTATACAGCAGTTTAACTACAACTACAACTATCATGACAACCCTTATTTTACTATGTATGAGAATACCAATGCGCAAGATAAAGATCGTATGTTCGGTAATGTAAGTCTTACTTATGACATTAGTGAAAACTGGAAGTTGTTGCTTCGTAGCGGTCGTGATTTCTATAGAGATTTTAGGGTTCGTAAAAGAGCGTTCAGTACGCAGCGTTTTCCTTTTGGGACATATCAAGAAGATAATATTTTCTTTGAAGAAAGTAATTCTGATTTCTTGTTGAGCTATGATAAAACCTTTGGAGAAAAGTTTAATTTAAATATTTCCGCAGGTGGAAACCAATTACATCAAAAGCAAGATTTTACAAAAAGTGTAGCTCCGCAGTTGATCAATCCTGGGGTGTATTCATTTAATAATAGTAGACAGGCGGTGCAAGTGAGCTCTAACAACAGTGAAAAGCGCATCAATAGTTTATATGGTTATGCCAGATTTGGCTATGACAATGTATTGTTTATGGACATTACAGGAAGAAATGACTGGTCTAGTACATTGCCAGAAGGTAATAATTCATATTTCTATCCGTCGGTTACATTAAGTGCCATTGCCAGTGATATGTTCAATATGCCAGACTGGGTAACGTTTGCCAAGGTAAGGGCTGCTTATGCTGAGGTAGGTAATGATACCGATGCGTATAGATTACGTAGTTTTTACCAAAATGAGACTCAATTTGATAGTTCAACACCTATATTGACAGAATCTTCATTGATACCAAATGCAAATTTAAAACCAGAGATAACCGGCTCTTATGAATTTGGACTGGACCTGCGTTTTCTGCAAAGTAGAATTAATTTGGATATGACCTATTATGATAGCGCTACCAAAAACCAGATCATAAATATTAGTACGGATATTGCCAGTGGTTATAGCAGTCAGTTGATCAATGCGGGCGAAGTTCGTAACTACGGTTTTGAGGCCATTGCCAACTTTGTTCCAGTGTTAACGGATAATTTTAAATGGAGCTCAACCTTCAATTTTGCCACTAATAAAAGTGAGGTGAAAGATTTGGGTGATGATATCCAATTTACGTTGACCGAGGCTAACGGAGCATATATACAAGCTCGTGAAGGAGGTTCTATCAGTGCTATTTATGGTAGAGGTTTTCAAAGGGTAGAAGATGAAACTAGTGAATACTTTGGGCAAATGATCATTAATAATCAAGGTATTCCAGAACGTACAGATGATTTGGTATACCAAGGTGATTATGCACCAGACTTTACATTGGGTATACAAAATACCTTCAAATACAAGAATGTTGATCTAGGGTTTTTAATCGATACCAGACAGGGCGGTATCGTAGTATCTAGAACTAAGACTATTGGTAGTACTTCTGGGCAACTGCAAGAAACTTTAGAAGGAAGGGAAACCGGAATTGTTGCAGAAGGTGTTATAAATACGGGAACGGCAGAGAACCCTGTATATACTCCAAACACTATAAATGTGGATGCTAGAACATTCAATAATAGATATTATGAAAGGGATAATGTAGAAGCGGCAAAGTATGATGCTTCTTATACCAAACTTAGAGAGGTTTCATTAGGATATTCATTTCCGCAAAAAATGATCGATCAATTACCGATCACCAATGCTAGAATTTCTGTAACTGGTAGAAACCTGATTCTATGGACGGACAATCCTCATTTTGATCCAGAAACGGTTGGTGTTTCCGGGGGTACGTTGCAACCGGGTATAGAAAACATGAGTTACCCAAGTTCGCGTTCGTTCACCTTTAACCTACAGGTTAATTTCTAATTGACGAAAACTAAATAATATAAAGAAATCATGAAAAAAATACTATTACTTCTAATATCCTTGGTACTTGCGGTTAGCTGTACCGAAGATTTTGAAACGATCAATATAAATCCTAATTATCCGGCTTCTGCACAACCAGAACTTTTATTGCCGGGCGTACAACGAGAAATGGCCTATAATTGGGGAAACCAAGGTTGGGAAGAAGGTTTTACCGTGGTACAATATGGCGCTAGGTTGCAGTTTACCAGTGGCGATACCTATAACTGGTCTCCGTCTGGTGATCCTTATGACAATGCATATGCGTCTTTACGTGATGTGGAAAATATCATTAGGGATACCGAAACCAATGAAGAAGCGCAAAATTACTATGGTGTTGCCTTGGTAATGAAATCTTGGATTTATTCTTACGTAACCGATGCCTATGGTGATGTGCCTTATTCTGAAGCTACCAGTGGTATTGAAGATGGTAACGTAACTCCTGCTTTTGATGCTCAAAGCTCTATTTATGCTGGTATTTTGGCAGATTTGGAAACTGCGAACACCGTTTTAACGGGAGCTGGCAATATATCTGGTGACATCATCTATAATGGTGATATTGAAAAATGGAGAAAGTTTGCCAATTCATTGAGGTTGCGTTTGCTAATGCGTATCAGTGATGTTGATAATGCCACCGCAGTTGCGGGTATGGCTCAAATAACGGGTAACCCATCTGCCTATCCAATTTTTGAAAGTAATGAAGATATGGCTTTTGTAGAGTGGAATTCTGATAACCCACAACCAAAATATGACGCCCGTAGCGGTAGTTTTGACGAGGTGAGATTAAGCCAAACTCTTGAAACCCGTTTAAAGGATCTGAACGATAATAGACTATATGTTTTTGCACAGCCAACCACAGATTCTGATAAAGGTATTTTCTCTGAAGATTTTAATGATTATGTAGGTATGCCCAATGGGTTGGATGATGAAGCGGCATTAGGATATAGTCCCTCTGGAAACCCAGATGAGTCCGGCTCAAATTTCATCTCTAGACTAGGTATTCTTTTAGCATGTAGAGCCTGTAACCCAGAGCAGGCTTCGGCTACGGCTTCACATACAATTATAATGAGCTATTCTGAACTTCAGTTTATTTTGGCAGAAGCTGCTGAAAGAGGATTTATTTCTTCTGGCGATGCAGCTATGTATTATGAAAACGGAATTAGAGCTTCATTTGCATATTATACAGAAAGAGTTGCCGCTGGCGGATGGTCAGATATTGCCAATGCTATGCAAGCAACGGATCTTGAGGCTTATGTTGGTCAAGATGCTGTAGCATTAACTGCAGCTACAGATGATAATTTGGCGAAAATTGCGCTTCAAAAATGGATATCGTTATTCTATACCGGTTTTGAAGGATGGTCAGATTGGAGAAGAACGGGAATGCCAGAAGTAATTCCAGGACCAGATGCTGTTAACGATGGTATGGTTCCGGTGCGTTTTCAATATCCAAATTCCGTAAAATCTACCAATAGCGAAAACTACAATGCCGCTGTACAAAGTATGGGTACCGATGATATTAATACCAAACTTTGGTGGGATGTTGATTAAGCATAGGGTTAAAAAGTACACTTCAATTATAACACTGACCATAGGGATGACCTCCCTATGGTCTTGTGATTATGACAAGTTGGATAAAATGGGTTCTGAAACTACCCATGTTGTGGTAATTGGTTTTGATGGGTTGAGTCCAGACGGACTCCAAAATGCTGATACGCCTACTTTTGATACTATGATAGAAGAAGGTGCTTCAACCATGCACGCAAGGGCAGTTTTACCCACAAGTTCAAGTACCAATTGGGCTTCTATGATTATGGGTGCCGGACCGGAACAACACGGTATTACATCCAATGCTTGGGAAAGAGATAATCTTACCTTACCTGCGGTTACACAGAGCGAACCTTTTTTGTTTCCCAGTATTTTTCATTTGATTCGTGAGCAAAGAACATCGGAAAAAATTGGAGCTATTTATCATTGGGGTGGTTTTGGACGGTTATTTGAGAAAAATGCGGTAGACTTTGATGAAAATCCTGCTACCGAGGAAGAAACTGCTGTGAACGCCAGTAGTTATATCAAAGTAGAAAAACCCTTATTTACGTTTGTCCACTTTGATCATATTGATCATGCTGGTCATGAGTTTGGTCACGGTACAAAAGAGTATTACCATGCGGTTGAAAAGGCAGACTCATTATTGGCGGAAATTATGAAGGCCATTACAGAATCTGGTATGGCAGATAATACTATGGTAATCATTAGTTCTGATCATGGCGGTAAGGGCAAAGGCCATGGTGGCGAATCTATGGAAGAAATTGAAATACCTTTTATACTTTGGGGCAAGGGTATAAAAAAAGATTATAGGATAAAATATCCGGTATACCAATATGACAATGCTGCAACTGTTGCACACGCCCTTCAAATTAAAACACCACGTGCATGGATCGGTAGACCTGTACTTGAGGCTTTTGAGGGTGAAAATGTGGAAGATGGTTACCCTACTTTGGTACAGTTGAAAAAACCAAGATTAAATAGACCGGCAAAAGGCTATGCAGCAGATGGGGGCTTGTTCAATGATGAGGCCCAGTTAGTATTAGAGAACCCAAATGCCTACGGTGAAATTAGGTATACGCTTAATGGTGCAATGCCAACGAAAGAATCCAACACCTTTACACAGTCCATAGTTCTAAAAGAAAATACGGTGGTAAAGAGTGCCATATTTGTTGCTGATAAGTTGAGCAGTAGGGTTTCTGAAGCATTTTTTAGGATAAAACCAGCATCGCTTAAAGCTCCTGTTTCTTATGAGGTTTTTCATTTGAACGACCTTTCCTTTATTCCATCAATAGGGAATAGAAAACCAGATGCTAGGGGAGCCGTTTTTGAATTTTCATCGGAAGAAGTTCGTCAGCATATACAAGCAAACACATTGTTCAGGTTTAAGAGTTTGCTCAAAATAGAACATGAAGACAGTTACAACTTTGCAGTAAGATCAGATGATGGTAGTAAGCTGTACATAGATGGTCACTTGGTTGTCGATAATGACGGGGACCATGGCGTAAGAACAAAAACAGGAAGTATTGAAATGGACAAAGGTAGTCACACCGTTGAGGTGCTTTGGTTCAATGGCGGTGGTGACGGTTGGTTAGATGTTTATATTGAAGGTGATAAAACGCCTAATCAAATTTTATCTACGGATTTTTTAAAAGCGCGATAATGTTGAATGACCGTAATATGAAACATGATCCATTGCAGAATAAACGTACCGAAGGAGATATAAATAACACCCATGCCAGAAATGATTGGATTGATGGTATTACCGATGTAAAGACTTTAAGGTTATTGGAAAAAGATGCCCGTTACTTTTTTCATCAAGCTTTGTCTACGCCTTGTTTAGATGTGCTTGGTAATTGTAGCGGTCCACATATAGAGAATATATCCGGTAAGCGATATTTAGATTTTCATGGTAACAATGTGCATCAACTGGGGTTCTCACATCCTAAATTGGTAAAGCGCTTAACGGAGCAGTTACAGGGGCTGTCTTTTTCTACCAGGAGATATACGAATGAACCTGCTATAAAATTTGCGGAGAAGCTGGCTTCATTGCTTCCATCGGATTTAAATAGGGTTTTAATGACTCCAAACGGGAGTTCGGCGGTAGGTATTGCTTTAAAATTGGCACGCGCCGTTACCGGTAAATTTAAAGTGGTATCGTTTTGGGACTCTTTTCATGGCGCATCTTTAGATGCTATCAGTGTTGGTGGAGAAGCTGTTTTTAGGGAATATATGGGACCAATGATACCAGGTGTAGAAAGAATACCTCCACCTGTGACCTATAGGGGTATTTTTGAAGGCAATGAGGCTAAATGCTTGGAATATCTGGAATATGTATTTGCAAAAGAGGGTGATATAGGTGCTTTTATCGCAGAGACGGTTCGCAATACGGACGTTCAATTGCCTTCGGTCACATTTTGGAAAGCGGCTCGTGCATTATGTGATAAGTATGGGGTTGTTCTTATTTTAGATGAAATACCCATTGCTTTGGGCAGAACCGGAAAAATGTTCGCTTTTGAACATTACGGTATAGAACCGGATATTCTTTGCTTGGGCAAAGGTTTGGGCGGTGGTATTTTTCCACAGGCCTGTATGGTTACCAGAGATAGGTATAATACCTTCCCGGACATTTCATTGGGGCATTATACCCATGAAAAAAGTCCCTTAGGTGCCATGGCGGCATTGACGACCTTAGAAATTATAGAAGAGGAAAAAATACTGCATAAGGTTGCGGGAGATTCTTTGACAATGTGTACTTCAATGACCATTTTAAAGGAAAAGTACGAACTTATAGGCGATATACGTGGTCGTGGATTACTATGGGGCGTTGAGTTGGTAATCAATAGGGAGACGAAGGAGAAAGCGGTGGAAAAAGCTGAACAGGTTATGTACAATTGCCTTAGAAATGGTCTGAGTTTTAAGGTATCCGCAGGTAATGTACTTCAATTGGCTCCAGCGTTGACCATTACTAGAACTGAATTAAAGAATGCAATACAAATTTTAGAACATGCGCTAGATAGCGTTAGTAATTAATGACATATGAAACTATTGAATTTTACTTTTTTGGCAACCTATTTTTGTGGTGTTGCCTTATATGCCCAAGAGACATCGGTATTTGTGGTTAAGCCTTATTTGCAAGATGCGAACCCTACCGAAATTACGGTAATGTGGGAGACTTCTTTGGGAGAAGAAAGCGTGGTTGAGTTTGGTACATCACCTAAGTTGGGTAAAAAAGCGGTAGGTGGTGCTGAGGATATCAACTTTGGTCCATCTCGTATTCATGAGGTAAAACTAACGGGACTAAAAAGATTTACTACCTATTATTATCGTGTAAAAACAGATAAGTTGGTGTCAGATATTTATCAGTTTAAGACACCTCCATTTGCAAGTGATAATGAGTCGTTCAATTTTTTGGCTATGAGCGATATGCAGATTGATCACCAAAATCCGGATAAGTTCAATGAAATTGTAAACAAAGGTATACTGCCCTTCTTGAAGTCGGAATATGGCAATACTACGCCAGATGATTTGGCAATGGTTTTAATACCTGGAGATTTGGTAGAGAACGGTGCAAAGTATGAGCAGTGGCAAAACGACTTTTTTAAGCCTGCGCAAAAACTTTTTTCAGAAGTGCCTGTGTATCCTGTACTGGGTAATCATGAAAGAAACGCAAACTATTATTTTAAATATTTTAGTTTGCCTAAAAATGGTACACCCGCATATGCAGAGCATTGGTGGTACAAAGATTATGGCAATACCAGAATTATCGGTCTTAATTCAAATGAAGGATACCGTGATAGTCGTGAGCAATTTGCTTGGCTGAAATCATTGCTTGAAGAGACGGCTAAGAATGGGGAAATAGATTTTGTGTTCGCACAATTGCACCATCCGCACAAATCTGAATTATGGATTCCTGGTGAAGAAGAATCTTCAGGTAAGGTGGTAAAAATGTTAGAGGAATTTACCACCAAAACAGGTAAGCCTAGTTTGCATTTTTTTGGACATACCCATGGCTATTCTAGAGGGCAGTCTAAGGATCATAAACATCTTTGGATCAACGTGGCGTCCGCGGGTGGTGCTATTGATAATTGGGGTGAGTTTGAGGGTAGGGACTATGATGAATTTAGTGTTACCCAAGATGAATACGGATTTGTCATGGTAGAGGTTGATGGTAATCATGAGAATCCAAAATTCACCATCAAAAGAATCAGTAGGGGAAATGAAGAGTTGTATAGGGACAATGAAAAAACAGATGAAATTGTCATTTATGCCAACTCACATCAACCGGAAACTCCAATAGCTATTGCATTTAGTGGTGCGGTGGAGTATACTGGCGGAATGTTAAAGGCGCAACCTTTTAAAAGTTCCTTTAAAGATGCCTATCATGCGGCATCACATTGGCAAATATCCACAACAGAGGATTTTGATACATTGGTTCTGGATAGTTGGAAACAATCTGAAAATTGGTACTACGGCGAGAACAGGCAAAAAAACGATAACTTAACCGATGAGCCCACTAAAAGATTAAATCCGAATACCAAATATTATTGGCGAGTACGCTATAGGGACCAACATTTAAATTGGAGTGATTGGTCAAAAACTGAATCATTTAAAACGAATAATTAATTTGATGATGAAAATACGAACGAGAATACTATTGGTTGCCGTGCTATTTATGTGGGTAGGGGCAACAGCCCAAATTGATAAGACCGCTAATGTATTTTTAATTACGTTAGATGGTGTACGTTGGCAAGATGTATATCATGGTTTAGATACGGCATTGGTGCAGAGTAATTATACAGAGGACAAAGAGCTATTGAATAAAATGTTTTCAGGTAGTTCACCTGAAGAAAGTAGGGAGAAAATCATGCCTTTTTTTTGGAATACCATTGCCAAAGATGGTCAATTGTACGGCAATAGGACCAAAGGCAGTAAAGTTGATCTCACTAATAAAATGTTATTTTCCTATCCTGGGTATAATGAGATCTTAACCGGTAAGGCAGATGATGCCCATATTGATAGTAATGACAAAAACTACAATAAGAATGTAACGGTTTTAGAGTTGGCAAATAAACAAGAGCGGTATAAAGGTAAGGTTGCCGCCTTTGCCAGTTGGGACGTTTTTCCTTTTATTATTAATGATAAAAGGAGCGGAATCCCCGTAAATGCAGGGTATATGAATGCCCAGGGAGATTTGAGTGGTAGGGAGATATTCTTAAATGAAATGCAACGTCAAGCGCCAATTATTTGGGAAAGTGTACGGTTAGATGTGTTTACCCACCATTACGCAAAAGAATATGTAAAAAAGAACCATCCTAAAGTTGTATACATATCTTATGGTGAAACGGATGATTTTGCACATGGAGGAAAGTTTGATTTTTACATGAAATCATTACATAATACTGACGCTTTAATAGCGGATTTATGGCAATACGTACAGCAAGACGATTTTTATAAGGATAATACCTATTTTATAATCACTACGGACCATGGTAGGGGATCTGGTATTCTTGAAGATTCTAAATGGACAAGTCATGGTAGCAATGTAAAAGGAGCCCAACATACATGGATGGCAATTTTAGGTCCAAATGTAAAACCCATTGGGGAAGCAGTTAATGGACAACTTTATACCGATCAACTTGCACCAACCATAGCTGAAATTTTAGATGTTGACGTAGATATACAAACTATGCCGGCAAAACCGATTAACTTAAAATAAGATTGATGATTTCTTTAAATTAAAACTAAAGTTAATTGCGATTTTTACAGCGAGTTTAGAATAAATTAGAGTTGAAATAAGCCAATGCCAATCAATTTTGGTGTTGGTTTTTTTTGTTGATAATCTAATAAAATGAAGGCTGTTACACACAGTATAACAGCCCATTGGTACATTAAACACAAAAGTATTAATTCATACTATACACTACGTTGACCGTTAATTGCTCTTGGTAGTCGGCATAATAACTGGTCCAATCGTCATTATAATTAGCGTTACTGCTAATAGCGTGTATGTTGCCTAACTCAGTGTTTATGGTTTTACATAATTCCATAGCGTATGCCTTGGCATTTTCCAATGCGGCATTGAGTGCAATTTTATTGTTTTCAGGTGAAACATTTTGTTTTACTTGAAATTGTAATTGAACCCCTAACAAGTTTGTCTTCAGTAATTTCATGGCTAGCTCTTTAGAATCTGTTTCATAGTATAAAATGGTACCGTCGCGTTGATATCCTAAAGAAAAATACTCCATCTCTTTTTCTTGAAACTTAGAGGTATCTATGTTCAATGCTTTCAATTCTTGATAATATTGTTTTCTTAATTGGTCTAGGTTTTCCACTCGTGTATCGGCATAGTAGACTTGGTCCATACTTAAGGTAGCCTTAACCCTGTATTTAATAATTGTTTTTTCTAAAGGGGCGCTACCGGTTACGGTCACTGTCTTTTGTTCTAAATTAATTTGTGCCTGTAAAGTGCTGATTGCAAAAAGGCTAAATAAAAGGATGATGCTAATTTTTCTCATTTAATTTAATTTTAGAGGTTTAATAGTTAAAGATTATTTTTTTACAAGTTATATTCTTGGCGATTAGTGAATAGTTTTAGGTTTATGGTCGTTTGAAAATAGGTCTGAGTGTGTTTTTATGAAATCCTGATTTTACGTTCAAAATTATTGCCGTTTTGTAGGAAATAATAGAATCAAACTTTTTTTTGTAAAAATTCAACTTGGAATTTTAAGCAATTGCCAATCGTAATCTTTGGTGTTACTGCTGTTTATTGGATTTTCTGTAGAATTCATTAGTTAGTTTCAAAAATTTATTGTAAGTTAAATCTTGTTAATTTGTAAGAACTAAATTTCCCCAGGGATTAACGAATATAATTTGCTATGAAAATAGACACCGTTTGTATTATAGATGACGACCCAATTTGCGTTTATGGTACTAAGATTCTTTTGAACCACAACAATTTTGTGAGCGCTGATATTCTTGTTTACGAGGATGGTGATGAAGCTTTAACCAATTTAACCAATCAATTAGATAAGGGACAGCCAATGCCCGATATTATTTTATTGGATCTCAATATGCCCATCATGGATGGGTGGGGCTTTTTGGATAAATTCTCAAAATTACCGCTGGTAAACAAACCGCAGATTTTCATAGTAAGCTCACATTATGGAGACCATGAAATTAAGCGGGCAAAAGAGTATGAACTGGTTCGCGATTTTATTTCCAAACCATTGATTTCAAAAAATCTGAACGATATTATAGAGATGAGCAAAACTGCAGTGTAAAGGTGTTACAACTTTAGCTTAAATCTAGCTCGTTCAATATAAAATCAATGTTGACCACATTTGCTTTATGATAGCTTAATAGTCTATTAAAAGACATCATATAACCCAAGCCGTTCAATGCCTTATTGTCGGTTTTTTTTAGGCTTATCTCATGTAAATTCTCGGTAATTTCATTTACTATTGAATCTACGGTATTGCCTGGGTTTACCTCTAATGAACGTAACATTTTGGTGACCAATTCCTCATTCTTAAGATTGGCATTTATGTATTTATTTACGGTTTGCTGTCTATGTTCGTCTAAAAAGCTCAGGTCACTATTTTTAAAATAATGGCTTACCTGTTTGTTAATTGCATACAGGTTACTCAATTCTTTTCCTAGTAATTCTTGTTTGTCCATAGTAATCTAATTTGTCATTTCTTCATAAGATAGTTTTTAAGGTTAATGTTCATTAATGTTATTGCGTGATTTTATATCTCAAAAATGAGATTGTTCATTGTTGTTTAAATGTTCATTTCATCCAAGTTTAAATGGTTTTATTTTGTCATCATCGTCAAAATATCTTTGGGTTATACCTTTGCCAACAAGAGGTTCATATAGTTCATACTTCATATTACTGCCTGAAAATTTAGAGGTCCAATAAATGAGTTTTTTTAAATGTAACTGTCTAAATTCCTCTGATAACCGCTCTTGAAAATCACAACCGGTGATACTCAATACTTCCAATTGGGTAAGTTTTGCCAATTCTATAGGTAGTGTGTTTTGTGTAAAACTTTCTACCCCTAAAACTCGAAGCGATTTCATAGTGCCGATCCAATGTGGTATTTTCCTTTTGCTGTATTTGCCGTTAATTAAAAGAGTGTCTAAAGTGAGATTGGCAATTGCAGTAGGGTAGGTTTCCATTTCTTTTGATATATGTTCTAACCAAAGGTATTTTAGGGTTTTCCACTGCGTAATCGTTTCTAAGGCTTCTGAACCAAAATCATCGCAAAAGTTTATTTTAAACGCTCTTATTTGGGGCACATTTAAGCCTGACATTGTTTGTACATCACAAGTGTATAGTTCAAGTATTTTTAACTTGTTCAGACTTACCTTTGGAAAATCACGAATTCCCGTGCAATCCCTTAGCTCTAGATGTTCAAGATTTGGGGCTTGCTCCAATACCGTTTGTAAAGAAGCACTATCTCCCTTATAATTATTGAGTTGTAGCGATTTTAATTTTGAGTTTTTATATCCAGAAAGTCCCTCGTAGAATTCTGGTTTATCTTCCGGGAACTCAACAAACAGATATTCTAAATTAGGACAAGTTTTTAGCAGCTCTGCAATATTTTTGGCAGGACCGGTATATTCATATTTTTTAATGTTCTGCGGATTTTTAAGAAACGCGAATCCCGATTCACCTGCTATATATGAGTTGTTTTTACCTAAGTCCATCTGTTGAGCATCCATCACATTATAAAATGCTTTTAAGTCTGATACGGGCGTATGTTCAACATTTACCTGAGTTGCCGAGCGTTTTGTTTTTCCAGGAATAATCCCTTTTAAACCTTTTATGGTCAGCTGCTCTGAATGTTTGGGCAGTGCATCTGTGTTTAATTCCAAATGGTTCTCGAACTGAACGGTGAATTGCTTTAGTTTTTCAATTTTAGAAAGTGCTTTGGGTACCATTGCCGAGCTAGGTGCTTCGCCTACAGGAGTAGCATAAGAAGTGTTTTTGTATAGGGTGACACTTTCTATTGTTTCCAATTCATTTATCCCATCAAAAATCCAATCTAAGTTGGGTACTAGTTTATAAGTAATGCTGGATAGGTTTTTAAACGCTACCAAGGTATTCTTGTGCTTTTTTTCCGGAGCTTCGCAATTAATTGAGATGGTTGTCAATTCTGGAAAAAACTCCGCATAGTCCAATACATAAGTTAGCAGTTTGGGTGTGTCTAAATTCAGTTCTTTTCGGCTAGATTTCTCGGTCATTGGGGCAATGTCTACATTGCGGTTGCCAATTTTTGTGATCAAATTTGGTCTGGACTCAAAACCAAAAAAGAAATCTGCAGAAATGGTTGTTATTTTGGGAGCTATAAGTTCAAACAGCTGCAACTCTGGCATTGCTTCAAATCCTGATGGTAAGGTTTCCAAACGGTTAGAAGCTACTTTGAATTTCTCAAGTTTTGGTAGGTTTTTCATTTCCTTTGGCAGCGCCGTTAGCTCGTCTAAACCATACAAATCTATCTTGTTCAATGTGGGTGGAAATACAACTTCAGACAAATCTTCCACTCCTACATTTTGCAACTTTAATTCTTTTAAAAATTTAAGGTCAGCAAGCCAATTGAAATCTTTTAAATAGGTGTTGTGATCATCGCCTCCAAAAGAGTAATCGCCTTTAAAGGTGAATTCTTCCAGTGATTTTAATTTACCTATTGAAGCAGGAACTTCCTTTAAAAATGGCATGGTAAGCTTTATTTTCTTTAAGTTGGTAAGGTTGCCCAGTTCATCAGGCAATTGCTCAAAATCTGCATGTATTTCTAGTGCCTCTAAAGAGGTGAGATGAGGTAGTGCTTCTAAAATTGTAGTGTATGCATTGCCCTCATTCTTTAGTGATATTTCTAGCTTTTGTATTCCGTTGAATCTACCTAGTATACTTGGGTGTTCTACCAAACGGTCTAAAAAGTTTTTGGTGAAATTGAAGAGCCCTAATTCGGGTTCTTTGAATAATAACGAGTGTAGTTTAAAAAGATTTAATTCATCAGAAAGTAATCCGTATTCCAACATCGCAACCAATCTAGAATCAACCGATTTCACACCTCCTTTTTGACTTATCTTTTTACGGCTCTTAAATGCCGTTTGAAAGTACTCAGGTGCCTGTTTTTTGATAATATTGGTGCATTCCGTTCTAATTTCTTTGTTCGCCGTTGTTTTTGCTATCACAAAAATTTCATAGAAAAAACCTTCAGGGTATCTTGTACAGCTTTTTATAGCTTCAAAAGAAGCATCGATCTCAAAAAAATCGAATAGGGGTGTTTTGTTAGTATTCGGCATAACAACACGTAATTTTTTAGATGTACAAAGCTTTCCAAAAGCACTGGTGTTTTTGTCACTGCATTCAGTGATATTGAAGATTAAAAAAATCCTGTAGGTTGAAAAATCCCCAAATTCCGGTAGAAAGAAAAGTTACTTTCCGGCTAACTTGCCATAATTAATTGGAGACTGTAAAATAACATTGTACAGCATAAGTTAATATGTAGATACAATCCATAATGCCCTCATATCAGAATATAAAGCATAAAGAATAGCATCATATGATTCCAGCAGAAAAAGCGCAAAAATATATAGCCCAACACCAAAAACCGGAGGTAGATCGTTTTGAGTTTCGTTCATTTTCTCAACCTTACAGAAGGCTTGGGCAAATTCTAGGACGTATAAAGAAGGAGAAGTATGAATATTATAATAGTAACGATTTCATTAGCGAGTTTGATGATCCCTTGACCATAAACCCTTGGTTGACCGAAGAAGGTATGCGTTTGGGTATACAATTATTTGGCGTGGTACAAGCACCGTATTTATCTGCCATGTGGGATTTTATCAATACCATGCCTTACCAAAGAAGCTATGATCGCAAAGCCTTTAGATCGCAACCAAGTGAAGATATTTTACAGAATAAGCTAACTATATTTAGTCAATTTTTATACAATAGCCGTGTTGGTTTTTGTGGATTAAGCTTGCAAGAACATTTTCAATACAGCACATATTACCCACATGGCAACAGTGTTTTTTTCGCTATTGTTTTGCAAAATAGTGGTGATATGTTCAATGAGCTGTTGAACGATATTTTACAAGGTGAAGATGAAATTGGTGGTGTAAGTCAAGATATTATCAAAGCTTTATTACTGTCGGAAGATGAAAAACACTGGGAGATGGTGGGTAAATTATTATTGGCTGCTCAACGTCAAGAAGGTTTGCGACAGTCCATTCTGGAATCTATGGATGAAGCCGGTCTCCAGTCTTTAAAATACATGATCAATGTAGTGTTAGAGAATGATATTATCCGTTTCAGTAGCGTTGTAAGGGCGGTAAATACCTGGTTTGGGTTAAACTGGGAGGCGCCTAAGAAATCGGTCATCAATCGTATTTTGGAACTGGCGCACTCTTTAATTCTTAACTTAAAGGAAGTAGACACACTTCTGAAAAGTAAAGATAATATTGAGGTGTATGTGGCATTATGGGCTATAGGTATTTTGGATGTTGATAAAGCGAATGCCAAAGCCTTGGACATTGTTTATTCTTCAACCGATAGGAACAAGAAAATTCTAGCGCTTTACTTTATGAGTAAAACGGATCGTACCAATGATTCTTTGGTTGCATATTTTATACAAGAATTAGGTAAAGATTATGCCCTAGATCATTGGATGGCGGTAAACTTACCGGAAATGCAGTTGGATAATGATACGTTTACCAAATTATTAGAGGTCGCAAAAACAGTTGAGGATAAGGGAAAAACTTATGAAAGCAAGATTTTCTCTTGGTGGAGTTTTACCCCTAATTCTCAATATTTCTATCAGTTTTTATTGCATGAGGCAACGGAACAGCAGCTGGAGCTTATGGCAAACGATTTAGATGAATTGCCGTCGGAATTTAGGGAGACTTACATTCGTAAAGTTTTTCCAATACATTATAGTTATGCGTTTCACCATTATAAGACAGATGAGAAAAAAGTAAAGCTAAACTATGATCAATACTCATGGCGCAGGGCGTTGGCAAGAAAGGCTGTATACAATAGAAATGAGTGTGTTATGGCAACGGGACTCAACATTTTCCGCAAAATGCATTTGTACGATACCGATTTGGAGATTGCCGAAGATCTTTTGAAACGGAAGAACAAAAGTATGCGTACCGCCGTAATACAACTGCTGGTGTCTTTACCTAATGATACCATAAAACAGAGTGCCGGCAACTTGGTTACGGCAAAAAGTATTGACCAACGATTGGCAGGTTTAGAGATACTTACCATTTTAGATGCTGAGAACAGATATCCAGATTTTGTAGAAGCTCAGGTGGCTACATTTAAGGAGCGACCCAAGATTTCCAAAAATGAACAAGTACTTTTAAATAAGTTCGTTAAAAATAAGGATGAATACAATTTCAGTAACGGTTTTGGCACTGTAGATTACAATAACTTAAGTGCCCTTTACCAGCCACAGCCTCGTTTTGAGGTTAAATCTAATTTCTTGGATAAGCTGGGTATTAAAACCTCTCAGTCTTCAGACTTTAAATTTAAGGATATCATTGACATTGATAAGATAATTACCACTGTCAATGCATTAATTGCTCTGGTTGCTGAAAATGGTACATATGAATATCAGATGGAGGGCTATCAAGGTGAGAACGACACCACCTTTATTAACCGAGGGCTTCATGATATGAAAAAACTAGATGAGCATGCCACGGCACAAGATCGTTTACATAATTTACCATTGTCCAATGTTTGGGTAGCCTGGTACGAACAAAGTAAGTTGAACGATTTTGAAATGAGTGCCGTATTGCGTTTTCTAAACCATAAGAGTTATCCTTTTGGACAGTATGAAGAACTGGTACCTTATATAAAACAATTTTATCCAGATTTAACGGGGTTAAATATCAATAGCGAAGAAAACTATTATACCAAAATAAGAACGTACATTACTATAATCAGGCGCTTGTTCATAGTATATGCGGATAGGGAAACCATTGTTTCCTATAAGTTAGATGTTTTTGAAGACATGGTGGCTTCATTTCCCAAAAGGTTGCAAAATTATAAGTTTCAATTAAGTGGGTACCATCATACTATAACCGCTAACTGGGCAAATATTATTACATCGTATGCAGGTGATCTAAGTGTTGGCGAGATTAATATATTAAGTAATGAAGATTTAAAAAGATTCTGGGACATTCAAATGTACTTGGTGGCACAGGATTTTGGACATCCTGATACGGTTACGGATATACAGGAAATTACCAGGGAAAAACGAAATTCTGGCAACCTTAATTTTCCAGATGTAGAAGTAACCTTAAGGCTCTATAAAGCAGGATTGATAAATGATGACGACCTACTTTTCCAAGCACTGTATTCCAATGATCTAATGACCATTATAGATGGTGGCTATAATTATAGAATTCGTAGAGGTACGCTAACTGAAAATTTGGTGCCTAAACATGTGTTTTTACCCTTAAAAACGAACCTGTTGGAAACTGAGCTGGAACGGGGAGATTTGGTGACACCGGCAACGGATTATATTTTTTCCATTAATACCGTTGAAGGGGTAGACTATGTTTTTAAAGTGTTGCAGCGTTTGGGTAAAGATACCTTTGAGCGTGGTTATAGCTATTATGGTAATAGTAAAAAATCACTTTTCAGCGCTATTTTAAAGAAGACGACATTTAAGGAAACCGAAAGTTATGCTGATTTTGTAGCACTTGCAGACGAGCATAAAATATCTAAAAAACGACTAATAGAAGTGGCGTGCTACGCTACCCAGTGGGCAGGTGTTATTGGTGAATATCTAGGATTGGAAAAACTGGAAGATGCCGTTTGGTGGTTTCAGGCCCACGCATCGGATTATATGAGTAGCGAGAAAGAAACCATTATCTCAAGGTATTCCAATATTCCAAAATCGGACTTTTCGTTGGGTGCCATTGATATAGATTGGTTCAATAAAGTATATGGCAGTTTGGGTAAAGCCAACTGGAAAATATTGCATGATGCCGCTAAATATATTACAGATGGTAATGCGCACAGACTGGTAAAATTATACTCCAGTGTAATGTTGGGCGAGGTAAAAATTACCGAGACATTAAAGAAGATAAAAGATAAGCGAGATAAAGATTATGTACGTGCCTTAGGGTTGATTCCGTTGAGCAAAACCGTACCTGAAAAAGATTTGTTGAAGCGTTATAACCTGTTGCAAGATTTTTTAAAGGAAAGCAAGCAGTTTGGGGCTCAGCGCCAGGAAAGTGAAAAGGCAGCGGTAGAAATTGCACTAGATAATTTGTCAAGGAATGCGGGCTATCTAGATCGCGTACGTTTTGGTTGGGCAATGGAGGCAAAGGCAACCCAGACTATAATGGAAAATGCGGTGTTGACTATTGATGATACCCAAATTACTCTGGTCATCAATGATCTTGGAAAAGCCGAAATTATAGTTGCAAAAGGTGATAAACCTTTAAAATCCATACCGGCCAAGTTGCGCAAAGACAAGCTGGTAATCGCATTAAAAGAGAATAAAACCTACCTCTCAAGGCAATATAGTAGAACACGTTTGTCGCTAGAGAATGCTATGGTAAATGAAGATAAGTTTACCGCTTTGGAGATTCATAAAATGATGCAGCATCCTATCGTGAAGGTGATGTTGAGCAAATTGGTACTGTTCGCTCCCAATAAGGAAATCTCCGGTTTCTATACGGATGGTAGCCTTACCGACGTTTCCGGAAAAACCCATCAATTGCAAGAAGAAGATGAGTTGGTCATTGCCCACGCATCGCATTTATATACAGCGGTAGAATGGGATGTATATCAGAAACACCTTTTTGCTGAACGTTTGGTACAGCCTTTTAAGCAGGTATTTAGAGAATTGTATCTACTTACTGAAGATGAGCGGGAGCACAGCAATAGGTCTGAGCGTTACCAAGGACATCAAATTCAGCCCAAGCAGACCGTGGCGCTTTTAAGGGGTCGCGGCTGGACGGTGAGTAGGGAAGAAGGTTTACAGAAAGTATATCATAAACGCGGTTTCATTGCCACCATGTATGCTATGGCAGACTGGTATTCCCCGTCAGATGTAGAGGCACCAACGCTAGAAGAAGTCTGTTTTCACTCCATTGAAACGCATGAGCGTATTCCGCTAACAGAAATTCCGGCTGTAGTTTTTAGTGAGATTATGAGAGATATGGATCTTGTGGTAAGTGTAGCCCATGTTGGTGGTGTAGATCCAGAAGCAAGCCACAGTACCATGCAAATGCGTGCTGCCTTGGCAGAAGAGTCGGCAAAATTGTTTAAGCTGAGCAAAATAACGGTTAAAGAGCGTCACATATTTATACAGGGCACGTTGGGCGAGTACAGTATACATTTAGGTAGCGGTCAAGTAAGCAAAAAAGGCTTGTCGTTATCCATTATTCCAGTGCACAGTCAGCACAGGGGACGTATGTTTTTACCCTTTGTGGATGACGACCCAAAATCTGCCGAGATCATTTCAAAAATGAAGTTACTATCAGAGGATAATAAAATACAAGATCCAACAATTTTGGCGCAGATAAATAGCTAAATAACAAGAATAATGGCGTTACCCCACTTAGGTGGGGTCGGGCTTTTGTTGCAAGTCCGCGTGCTATCGCACTGTGGGCTTTCCACGACAATCCCTAACGCAAAATAAAACAGAGATCAATGGAAATTACATTACAGCTAAAAAGACTCGGTAAGAAAAAGGTAAAGCAAGTGCCTTTCACCTTAATAAAAACTCCAAAGAATCTTGAGGAACTTTTAATAGGTTGCGTAAAAAACCAAGTGGCGGCTTTCAACAAAAAGCGAATGGAAGTCAATGTGGTCGGTTTTTTAAGTCCCGCAGAAATTCAGGATCAGGCACAAAGCGGTAAAGTGGATTTTGGCGATTTGGCAAATAAGGACCTCACCGATGAGCAAAAAGCAATTGATAATGTTTTGCTTGCTTTTAAAGACGGACTCTTTGTTGTATTCATAGATGATGATGAGGTAACCGATTTAAAAGCACCAATAGCACTCACTAGCGAAAGTGTTATCGCCTTTATTCGAATGACATTTTTGGTGGGTACCTATTGGTAGTTACTTTAAATATCAGCGTAAAAAAACCATTATAGAACACAAACAAACAACTAAAACACATACGATTTTGACATATTTAGACGAGAGTATCAATGATGAGGTACAGAATTTAATGATAGACGTTTTTGAAGCTATCAAAACATCACAAGAAGCAACACTTGGCGTTACTGAACTTCTAGCTACGCAAAGCATCCTTGAGAACATTTTTGAAAAGGTGAAGACTACCGGTTTTTACAATGATGATGAGAATTTTAAACTGGTAAAAGCCATGAATATGGATACCGATGGTGAAAATGCGGAAGAAGCTCTGTTCAATAGTTGGGGCAGTATGGTGAAAACCATAAACACGGCTGCATCGCAAGAAGAATTCAATGCTAAATTCGCTTTGTTCGTGCCTATTCTTCTAAAAAGAATGACGGCAATTAATCAAGTTTTGGATTAGCGTTTTAGGTAAATAAATATAGCGCTTCACCTAAAATGAAATACCAATATGCAATAACTGTTATTGAAGATGTAATATCACTGAAAACGGGTACTAATTTCAGCGCTATACGTTCCATCTTTACTGTCTTAAATTAAAACAGAACTATGGATTTTAAGACAATGCTGCAGCTACCTGTACTAGAAATTTCCCAGGTACTCAAAACCCTTCAAGGAATAGCGGACGAAGAACGAAATAAAGAAAAACCCCAAATGCCTAACGTGTCTATTGGTACCAGTAGAGGTAATGTCTCTGGGTACTTCATTAATTATGATACGGAAAAAAGTATTGTTTTATTGGGGAATTGGTATGACCACAAACCAGATTTACAATATGTAGAGTTGCATGCCATTGCTTCCATCTCGCTAGGGAACATTGAAAATTACCTATATCAATTTTCAGATGGTAACATTCCTTTTACGCCAAATACAGACGATGTACCAACCGTACTTCAACTTAAAAAGGCAATTAGGGATGTAGAGCAATCGGTCGAGAAAATGTTGGGTAAGGCAATTGTCATTAATTATGACTATGCAGAAAAACCTGAAGATCTTGAAAAGTACTATGCAAAGAAAACAATAGTGTTATTGCAAGAAACATTAGCAGCAATAGCCGCGGACGCATTAGCCAAAGAAGCATTTGTAAACGCTGTAAAAGAGCTGTCGTTTCACTTGGGAGAGGAAAATACAGTAAACCTACAAAACAATATGCTTACTGTATGCTTAGACTTTTCTAAGGGAATAAAGAGTGTGGCGTCAAAAGCGGTACTGCAGGATCGTATAGAGAAGTGCTTATAAACTTAAAATAAGATTGATGAAAACAAAAAAGGAAAGCCTACTTGGCTTTCCTTTTTTTGTAACAACATAGTCTTTATAGACCAATACTCTTAAAGATTGTTCTCTAAGAATTCTCTTATAACCAAATCAGAGAAATACCCGCTGTGGTGACCTCCCCAACATGCAGTTAGTGAGAATACACCATCTGCTATTTTCAATTCTTTCTTGTCTTCTGCACCGTCATTGGCAATACAGAATACTTCAATGCTATTAATACTTTCTGCAATAGCTTCTTTACCTAAATCATCTGAACAAACTTCTTTAAAGGCATCTGTAACACGTTGTAAACATACACTTGGTACAAATTTTATATAATCCATTTCAAAGGTGTCCCAATTAATGTTAATAGGTAATTCTTTACCTACTATTTCATTGATTTCTTTTTGGTAATCCCCTACATATTGTTCTTCAATTGCCTTAGCAGCTCTTTTTTCTTGTAATCCCATTATGATTGTTTTTTAGATGTAATTTTGAATACTTCAAAGGTATTTTAGCACGTTAGTTTCTAAGCACCCCATTTAAGTGAAATGTAAAACTCACGGAATTCCGTGAGGTGCTTACAAGGCAATCACGGTAACTTCACTTTATAAAATTTCAGGTATGAAAACATTGATTGTTATAGGCGTTTTGTTAGTGCTGTTTTTCATTTTTGTAAGCAATTTTTCCCGTTTTATGGGTGGGATTTCAACCAATAAAGCTGCTCAGAATTTAGAACATTACTTAGAAAAAGAACACAAGGGCGAGTTAGGTTTTAGAGAACTGAATAGGTTCTTTAATGCCGCTACCATGAACCCGAACATGTTTACCGTAGTTATTTTTCATAAAGAAATACCGGAAATTGAATTCTACTGCCATGTGAATCCAAAAGAGCTATTGGAGAATGACACCTTATCTTACTATGGAAAAGAAAACTTGAAAATTGCGGACCTCTACGAAAGAGAACGCAAGCGCTATGAAACACGACAAAACGTAAAAGCCGATTTTGTAAATGAAATACCTAAAATAAAATTTGAGAACGATAGGTTTGAGATTTTTGTTCCGGGGGAAATAGAAACGGCTGCTTTACATGATGTAATTGAAAGGTTTGTTGCTAGGCTAAACAGTGTATATGAGGAGTTGGATATTCCGTATACTATGTCTTTGTACATTAAAACGGAAGCCCATCCTGAGGGGTTTATTGACATTCCGCTAGAGAATATTGAAAATCAATGGCACCCGCAAATGTTTATGCTTTCGGCTACTATGAACAATTTTGTTACCATAGAAAAAGACATAAAACAACGTATTCAGACCAATTTGGATGCCTCGTATCCTAATTATGAAATAGACGATAATTACCGGAAAATCATTTTAGATAAATCCAGTTTGTCAAAAATTGCTTGGGTGCAATACCTAAAAGATAAAACCATAGACAATGATAAAAATGAGAAATGGCAAAACCCCTTAACGGGGCTGTATATTACGTACTACGATATACAAACGGGGCATTTGTATTTTGGTGAAATGGTAAGTCAAGAAAATGATAATATCTCCTATGATGAGACCTTAGCCCTTATCAAATTAAAAGTGGAAGCCGAGGGTATTCAGATGTAATAATGCTCTAGTTTTAGTCGAACAAGCCAGATTCTATAGCATATTTTACAGCTCCTGTTGTGGTTTTTGAACCTGTTTTTAACAGGATATTCTTTCTGTGGGTTTCCACGGTATTAACCGAAATAAATAGTTTTTCCGATATTTCTTTCGATGTCAGCTCGTCTGCCAACAGGGACAATACTTCTTTCTCTCTGGGAGAAAGCTCAATATTCTTGTACTTTTTTCGCTCAAAAATACTTTCCATATAGCGTTGCTTAATAATTTCAGAAAAGTATTGTTCGCCATCTAAAACGGTACGTACCGCTTTCTGCAGTTCTTCTTTGCTGGTAAATTTGGGAACAAAACCATCTGCACCTTTTTGAATGACCTTATGTACCGTTCTATGATTGTCTAACATGCTCAGCATGATAATTTTTACGGTACCGTGCTTCTTTTTTATCTCGGTCAACAACTCAATACCATCCATTTTTGGCATATTGATGTCGCTAATGATCAAGCCGATTTCAAACTGGTTCAACAGCCGTACCACCTGTTTACCTTCTGTGGCAAGGTGGACTTCTCCAATTTCTGGCATGTCACTTAAAATGGTGTTGATCCCTTCAAGAAACATTAAGTGATCGTCTGCTATTATGATATTGATTTTCTTCACATGGTCTGTTTTAATGGAATATCTATGGTGATAGATGTTCCGCTACTGGCGCTACTGTCTATGTCTAAAGTACCTTTCATTTTAGAAAGGCGCTCCTTAATATTTCGTAGACCTATTCCTTGTTTTTTATGTTCTTGAAAGCCTTTGCCATTATCATTGACCACAATATTCAAATGGTCATAATGCTTGGTAAGTTGTACTTCCGCATTGGTGGCTTCGGCATGTTTTAGAATATTGTTGACCAATTCTTGTACAACACGGTACACATCTGCAAGCAGGGCATCTGGCAGTTTGTTGATGTCTTCTTCCGGGTAAAAGAAGGTTTGAAAATCTATAGTATCACTTGCGGAGATTTGGTCAATAAAATCACCCAAGAAATTGGTAAACCCCAGTGCGGCAAAAGCCGGTGGATGTAATTGATGGGACAATCCGCGAACATCTGTACAGGCATTATTTATTGCCGTTAATATTCGCTTGGTCTGTGGCTTCTCTTGTTGGTCTTCCACATAATGCTCAAAAGCAATTTTAATCCCTGCCAAATCACTACCAATACCGTCATGGATTTCACGAGCCAAACGTGCACGCTCTTCATCTTGACCTTGTTGATACCTTTCAACGGCAGATAATCTATAGTCCTTGATCATTTGGTTGATTTTCTGATCGGCATTTTCTTCGCGCTGTAAGCTTAATTCTTGCTGTACCTTTAACCGTTTAACATATTGATGACGGAGAATAAGCAATGACAATAAAACCAGGATAAAACCGGCAATAAATACGTTTCTAATGAGGCGTTGTCTTTTTGCGGTAAGTTCTGCTTTTTGCAGTTCTGCTTCGCCCAGTTTTTGTTCTTTTTCAAGAAGGTTGATCCTGGTTTCTTTTAATTGCGTTTCATACCGCTCTTGTAGTTCAGCAACATATTTCTCCTTATCAAGAGAATTCTGCTGTGATAATGTACTCACACCTTTTTCATAAAATGCCAGGGCTTTTTTATAATCGCCTTCATCTTGGTAAAGTTGGGAAAGGTTTTTATAGATGTCAGATTTATATTGTTTTATAGCTTGTTCTTCACCCATTTGCAGCGCTTGCTCAAAATAGGAGATGGCTTTTTTGGTATGTCCTAGTTTGCTTTCGCACAAGCCAAGGTCGTTTAAAATGATCACCATGTCAGACGTAAACTCAACTTCCTTTAAAAGCGACAGGGTTTTCTTTAAAGAAATTACGGCTTCATCATATTTTTCTTCTTTCACCAACATTTGGGAAAGATTCATGTTGATATATGCTATTACTGCTTTGTTTCCTTCTTTCTCACGATATTCTAACACCGTTTTAAAGTGTTCGCGAGCCTCATCATATTTACCTTGTTCTTTTAAAATACTTGCGAAATTGAATAAAGTAACCAGAACACCATCATCATCACCTAAAGCACGATATAGGTCCGCGGCACGGTCTAAATTTTCGGTTGCCTTTTTATACTCTTCTTGTAAAACATATAAAGTAGCTATGTTTTGGTAGGCATTGGCTTCTTGCTGGGTGTCATCCATTTTTTCTGCATACCGTAAACACTCCAAAAAGCTTTCCATTGCCTTTGGGTAGTTGCCAAGGTTTTTATAGCCCAATGCCAAAATATTATAGCTGGCCGCCAAACCATTTTCCATGTTGAGCTCTTTAAGAAGGGCAATGGTTTTTTGAGTTTCGTTCACTGCACTTTTATAATCGCCCGAAATATTTCCAAGATTCGCAAGTGCATAATGCGCTCTAATGGTATGGATTTTTAAGCCTTGTTTTTCACTTTCTTCCAACCATTTTTGCGCAGCTTCCTTGGCTAAAACAGGTTGTGAATACACGTTTTTTTGATAAACGTATGAAAGCGAGTCCATTAGCGGGTTTGCTTCTGATTTTTGCGACCAAATATTCGTGTAAACCCCTAAAAATAGGAAGACGATAAAGATTTTATGTAGTGTGCGTAGCTTCATTTAAGAATGGGCAAAATTACCACCTTTAAGCGAAATGGGCAGCCTTAATGCGCATTTTCATTTCCTTTAATTCTTCTTGTTCTTCTGGGTACAGTTCAAAATTATAGCGTACTAAATTTTCCATAAGGTTATGCTGTAAGAAAAGGTCTTCTTTGCTTTGTGATTTTACCAATTCTTGCTGCTCCCTAAGTTGATTTTCTATAGGAGTATCCCTACTTAAAAGCATGGATATATATTTATTATAGGCACTCATGTTCTCCATGGCTTTGACATTGTTTTTTAGAATATGCAAAAGGAAATTGTAATCTTTTGGGAATTCAAAAAACGAACGTTCAGGATAACTTTTTAAAACATCTAATAGGGCTTTGTAAGCTTCTTCATGGCGGTGTTCATCATTTAAAATCTGGGCATATGTATAATCTGTTTTAAATTCACGAGCTTCTGGAACTTCTTTTCTTATGGTTTCACAAATGGTGAGGCTAAGCGAATTTTTAAACCCTTCTTTTGCACATGTTAATGCTAGTTTTAGATAGATAACTTTATTAACCGATTTTGATGCCGCTACCATTAACGATTCCGCAGCAGCCGTATGGTCGTCCAGCATCCAGTAAATCAAACCATTGTTTCTGAAATCTTCAAATGTTTCTGGTTGTTTGTTGATATTTGCTTCGGTTGGGTCTTGTAAATCATCTGGTTTCTCAAGTAGAAAATCGTAAAAACAAATCCATTGAAAAATGGGATATAGTTCTTCTGTTAGTTTCCCCTGTTCGTGATTGTAAATGGCATATTTATAACATTCTTCGTATTCACCCTGTTCAAAAATGGTTTCAACGGCAAGGTTGGTAGTATCAAAATAGTCGTCATCTCCATCAACGTAGTAATTAATTTCAGCTTGTTGGTCTAAAAAATACTGGGTATAGTTCCGTTTTCTTTTATTGATGATCATACGATAGTGGTACATCCACGGTGCGTAGGATCGGGAGTGTAACGGAAAATCTTGAAGCGCTTCGTTCAGTACTGCCAATGCTTCATCATCTCGGTGGAATTTAAACAAAGCCCTTGCCTTAAAGAACATGGATTTTAATGTAGGAGTATGTCTTATGTGAAATTGCTTTACGGTGTCTAAAACACCTTGGTAACTTTCAATTCTGTTGTTCAGTTCAATTAAATATTGTAAATAATTATCCATGGTGAGCCCGTTTCTAAACGCCTCATGGTAGGTAGCCCCAGCTTCTTGATAACTGCCTTCGCTTTTAAGGAACATTGCCTTTAGATTTAACAACAACGGATTTTTATCGTTGAGGGCCAATCCGTTTCTTAGACAAATTTTTACCGCATTCCCATTTTTAGAATGAAAATAGGCAGCATTACCAAGCAATAAATAATGATGTTGTACCAGTTGCCATCCTGCATTCGTAAATGCCTGTATAAAGGCTTTGTATTCCGTAAAATTAGTAAAATCAGCATCTGGAAAATCTGGATTTTGCGGTGCCTTTAATATTTGTGGAACAAGATCGTACATCATAAAAGCCTTGGCGTAATCTGCCAGTACATAACGACTTAGATCGGTTAGATCTAGCGTTTTCCACTCTTTCTTCCATAGTTCAATGACTTCTACCGATCGTAGCTCCCAAATTGCAACTTGAATAAAGGTGAGTAATTTGGTTTTCTTGTCTAAACGCGTATCTAATTGAAGACCTTTTAAAACATCAAGATTGTGAGTCGCTGAGGCTAATTCTACCAGCTGGTAACAGTCGGCTTCCTCGGTAGATTTTACTTGGTCCTCTAACTGTGCCGATTGAATTTCCCAAAGTAAGAATCGTGCTTCGGTTGTGGCAGGGTAACATTCCAAAACGTATTTTAATATGGCAATTGCTTCCGTGTACCTTTTTTCTACCTGTAATTTCAAGGCGTAGTGTATGTGCAATGTTTCGTTGTACGGATACGCTTGTAGAGCTTTTTCATAAACCAACTCGGGACAAGCTTTGTAATAACTACAAATGTATTCATAGTCTGATGCCAAAACTTGCCCCACTTCTTCAAGTGCTTCTACATATGAATGCATGACTTCCATATTTACCTGTTCAAAAGCACCTATATACAACATAAAAAAGCGGTAGTAACGAGCATTATCCGACGGATAGGTGTAGCCCAAAACATTTAAATTATCTTGTATTATAGTAATAAGCGGATTTAGCTCAGCGAACTTTTTTGCGTTCAACAGGGCGTAAGCTTGTTCAATATGTGCTAAGACTTCTTTTCTTGTTAAGCTCATTTGTTCCATTCTTTAAAGCTGTTCGCTTGGTGAATATGTAATCTTTGATAGCATTCCCAAAGGGTTTCCGTGCCGGGGTATTTACTGATGTCCGGCTCTGCGGCTCCTCTTATAAATTCATCGCCAATACACACATTGCGGTGAAATTCGCCCCAACTGGAGAACGTGTTTTTTAATCTTGTATTTACGTCTTCTAAACGCAAGGCTATTTCCTCGGGTTTTATAAAACCTAAGGCACCGCCTATACGCATGAGAAAAATGTAATACGCAAAATCATAGCCCTGCAGTTTTTCATTTTTAAGGCTAAAACGGTAGCGCCAAACTAGTTTGTAAACATTCTTGGTCATGGGGTTTTTCTGTGCATTATACTTTGTTTCATAAGTGTTGGTGGTATAATGGCGAAATTCAGATGCCAATTTTTCAAAAGGGTTTGATGCCATAGCGCCAGTTTCGTAACGGTGCAAACTGTTGCGTAGATGAACGCCAGATTGTATGCCGTGCAACTTGGCAATACGCTCAACGGTTTTTAGTTGCAAATGATCATTTATATTAAATCCGTACCAAGTATTTAAATCCGCTTTTTTATAATTGTTCATTAAAACTAAAGCAGATAGGTTGAGCTGATCTTGAATTTTGGGTGTAATTTCTGCTATCATTTTTTAAGCTTTTAAGAGGTTAACCACCTGCAACAATGCAGTTGTTAAGTTTTCTGGATAAGCTCCGGAATTTGCCATTGCCGCGAGTCCCATTTGGTAGGAGCTTGCCATTTTACTGTCTTTTGCCAATTTCACGAACAGGTTTCTGCACAGGTTTCCGTACGTTTCTAAAGGGGTTTCAGGAGCTAGGTCTTTATCAAGTAAGGTCATGTAAAGAGCTTGAATAAATTTAGCTTCAGTAGCAGATGTTTCCGATAACCAAGTTTTAAATTCTATTATGTTCTTATCCAATACTTCAAGGAGTTTGCTGTCACAGGTTCCTTCGGTTTTATAATTTTCTAGGTTGTGTAAGACCGCACTGGCATATTTTGGGTCAAAGGTCATTTCTGAACTATTAATCTGTGACTTTTGTAACTGCTCAACCAGAATTGCTTTCTCAGATTTTGGTTCTTCTACTTTATGGTAGTCATGGTGTTTTTGAATGGACTCCTGTAATTTTTTGCGATGTGCAAAGTGTGCTTTACTGTAGATATACATATTTTCTGCCGTTTCTTTTGCCAGGTTGTGTTCCATTAATTCTTTAAGAAAGTCCTCTAGGTAGTTTTCAATATCCGTTTGGATGGATTGAAATAATTGGTTGGATTCAGCTTTCTGTTTGCTTTTTTTATGGAAATCAAAAAGATGCACTAAAGCCCGGTTTAAAAAGTGGCTGACATTTTCATCAAGTTCGTTGAGGTAGGCGGCACTGCGTCTACCTTGTGTATTTAGCATATGCGGAATCCAAACTGATTCGGTACCCAAACTATAATAATAGTCGCTTAAGAAATTATACCAGCTTTGCAGAAGCCCCAAAAACAAAGGGCGACTTTCATTTACATACTGTAATTGTGCATAATCATTACAAAGGTCTAGTACACTGGGATCAATATTTTTTAATGCCCAAATTTTATTGATAAGTGTAAAATCATTGGTTTCTGCAAATAGTGCAGTTAACATTTTAACGACTAGGGGTAGGCATTCTTTTTTAACTTTATCATCCGCTTGTTTAGCGGAATATGCCATTTTTTCAAGATAAGCGAATAGTACTTTTTGGTTGTCTAAATCGAAAAGGGTAGCCAGCTTTTCGCGAGCATCATAAAAGGTTAGGATCAAAAACTGATTTAGAGGATCAGATATGTTTGATGACTCCAGGTCTGAAATCCATTTAGTCCGGTTGTTTTTAATTTGAAATATTTCTTCTATAAGATATTCTCCTTTTAGCTCAACATCTTCATTACCTAACCTAACTACCGGTAGTTTACCAGTTGAACCAGTACTTAGAAATCTTGAAAATAGGCTGTTGTATAACTCAATTTGATCTGGAATACCTGATTTTGGATTGCATTTTTCAAACCAAAACAAGATATATGCTACGGGAAGAACTGTGGAGCTTTCTACCTTTAAAATATGTTTGCCATATGCTTGAAAGGCTTCGGTGTAAAAATTACTTCCGCTTTCGGCTTTTAGCCAATCTAAAAATCTGAGGTAGCATTGGTCTAGTTGATTTTGTGGAATGTTTTTATCTCGGTTATTGAAAAGGAGCACATCGCCAGCATCCCATTCCTTTGTACCTAATGCAGAAATTAGCGGAAAAATACCGTCTTTGGTTTGCAGGTTCAACAAGGCTATACCTTCTTCTTCCATAAATAAGAAACGCTCATTTAGCGCCCTATGGGCTGCAAATACCAGATCCGGATGTTCTTGATAAAACTTGGCTAAGTCGGTACTTAACCAAGCGGTTATGATATTAAATGCATTTGGTTGGTAAACTTTACCTACGGGTAAAATTAGGTGAAGAGCGTTTACGAACTTATGCCAATCGCCTTTAAAAAAATGGTGAACAAATTCATTGTCTATACTGAATGAATATTTTGTAAAACCATTGTCGGAATTAAGAACGTAATAGTTTCCCGAAAGAATTTGATGCGTTATGCAGTTTTGTATGATAAAATCTGAATTTACACAATCTCGAATATCAAATACCCTCCGAATCAAAAAATGGGCAACAATTAGTGAAGCGTTAGATTCGCTTTGTACCAATGCTTTTAAAACGCTAAAAATTTGTGTACGTTCTTTTTCTGAAATCGCCTTGCTTTGAAGATAGCCTAGACTGAAATAAAGAAACTCAATTAGTTTTTCACTGCTTTTTTTGTCAGGATAAAATCCGTTTTCCAAGAGTGGCAGCCATGAGATTATGAATGCTATGCCTTCTTCTTCATTGGCATAAATTTCTGGATGGTAGTAAATTTGTTGTGCCAGTTCCTCGGTAAACACGGCTTCACTATTTTGATTGTCTATGCTGTTTTTTACTTGCTCTAATACCTTGGTGTCTTGGCAATCCTGTAGTTCTAAAACCTGTAACAAAGCTTTTGCAGCGGGTGCCGATAGTTGTGTTTTTTCTAACTTTGGGAGTATTTTATTCTTAAAAATTTCTAACATGTACCTAGATGTCTAATACGTTTTAAATGGATTTAGTTGGTAGTTTAACCATGAATTATTCACTGCTGAACCATTCATAATCTTGAATGTCACCGTCAACATCCATCAAGCTTTCTAAAAATAAATCCAAGCGATCAGCTTGTATGTAGCCAATTTCTTGGTCGGCACCAAAACGTATAATTTGACCCGCTGAACCCTTGGTATCCGGTGCAAAATCAAATGCCAGAAAATTTCCGTTTTGCAAATCGAAAAACGGAATCCAATACGGTGTAGTGTACATTAGCAGGGTTTTACCTTCGTTGGTACTATAGGTGTCTAGCAGTTCCTCTTGTGTCCAATCATTATAAATTCTGTACCAATCTTTCCATTCCTGTAAGATTTTCTCGGCACCCATAATCGCTGAGTTCTGTACGCCGTTATGTAGGGTTAAAAATTCTTTGATGATATTCGGAAATGGATATCCGGCTTCATCCTCAAACTCCTCATAAATTGCATCATTGTTCTTTGGTGGAATAATTACGAGACCTTTGGCATGTACCAATTGCACAAATAGCTGCACCACTTTTTGAAAATTGCTTTTAGCTTCCAACTGAATATATGGTGCTATAAAATCCGCTTTTTCTTTTGCCAGTTTTTCAGCGATAAATGCATTGGGGATATGGTCCGAAATAAATAAACCGGACTTTTCAAATACCTGGTTGTCCTTAAAATTGGAAATAGGCTGACTGCTAAAAGAATTGGCGCCAAAAAAATACACCTTTGCAGCGTTGGTTTCTTTTTTACGTGTTCTTTCATCTATAATAGTAAACCATTCTTTAAACAACGGTGTGCTTTCTATTTCGGCAGTAAAAACTTCTTTACTTTCTAAATATGCGATACCGTAGAATTTGGAATTGTATATATCAACTGGACTAATAAAAAGTAGCTTAATTACTTCTTTGTTCGTTGCTACTTTGAATGCATCTAATAGGGCATCGCAAAATGTAAAACTGTTATCAATATCTTCAGGGTCTTCTATCTGTGGCAGGGTGTTTACGGTCATTATATCAAAATGAAAATCCTCCCATTTCATTTGTTCTACATGGTCTGAAAACGCAATCTTATTTCTCATTTCAACCTATTTATTGGTGCTGCTAAGGTACCTGAGATTAATGGGGAGGCTATCCCCGAAAAGGGTGATTTTAATTTTTAGAAAAGAACGTTTACCTTGTAATTCGGCATATTTGGGCAGCAATATCACTGAAAACGGTTAGCAAATTTTAAAGTTGAAGCATCATTTTTGTAGTTCATTTTAAACATCCTTTCAAAACAATTAACCAGCACTTATGAAATTGGAATGGAGCGAAAGTTTTAAGCAAGATTTGCCGGTAGACTATATTCATTTTCTTCGGGATAATCCTAGGGGTGTTTTATTGAAAAATAGTAGCAGGTGGGATAAACGTACATGGAACCTAATGGGTAAAGTAGCCCTTTTAAAAAGATGGGAAATGAGTGGCGTTGGTAAAGCTGCCAACTATGAATGTTTAAAATTATACACCACGGTTCAAGAAGAAGCGGGGATGGAGTTCACTGCGCCTTCAGCACATTTTCATTCCGTAAAATTGGCACGTGTAGCTAAAGGTTTTGTTATAGGTGAGGAGAATGGAGATTACCTATATTTAGATCCAAAATGTAAATTTACGGTTTGGGCATATTACCATGATGGTGGCGAGGTAGCTTTACTTTCTAAATCTTTTAAAGAGCTTGTAAGTACCCAAAAACCTTTATAATCTAATATATAAATAGCTTATGGTCAATATAGAATTTTCTTCGGATAGTTTTCAAATCAATTCCGTTGCAGTACAGTTTCCTGTTTCAATAGGAGCATTAAAGGAGATTATTACCCCAGAATGTAGAGAGCATAAAGGAAAGAATAACACACTTTTTGTTTGGGATGATTTAGGGATTATCGCCTATACATCTAATGGTGAACTAGTAAATTCCCTAGGGTTTGAATTGGAAATTTCAACGTATAAATTCAGTCCGAAAGCAATCTTCAGCGGAACGTTCACTTTCAATGGTGAAGATATTATTGAATACTATAAAACACATGAAAATGAACGTGAAAAAACATTCAAAGGTGATGATTCCGGTGCCTTGGTGCAAAACGGATTAAGTGCGTGGTTCAGTGTAAAAAATGAACTTGTAAGAGCTATTGAAGTTAGTGCGCACAAACCTTATGTTCGTGGAGAAGGAATACCGGCAGACAAATACACCATTAAGCCAATTGATGAGGAGGAAATAGAGTTTGCCGATTTCGGATTCAAGCTTTCCATCATAGAAGAGTTGATGTATATAAAGGGATTATTGAAACCAAAATTCGATTTGTACGAGTTTGCAGATTGGTATAAGGATCGTGAAATAGATATTGATGAAGAAGGTTATGACCCCATAGATGAAGTAACCCAATACTTTAAAAAATTACCCATACCAAAACGTTTGGCACCCGAGATTACCGAAATTTATCAAGATGGGGGTAATGATATTTATATGAACCTTTCCCCTTTCTCCGGTGGTGCGGTTGAATTTTGGGATATTGAATGTAGCGATGATATTAAACACTTTCCCAATTTAAAGAAAGCTACGTTATGCTATGCAAAAGAGCATATATGTGACGAACTGATTATTCTTGGCGTTGATGCCGAGTGGATTTGATTGGTCGTGTAAATAACAATAATCAAAAAAGTACGCATAATTAGCGTGTTTTTTCATTTAAAGGGAATTGTACACAGTAACAATAGAAATCTAGGAAATAAAGAATTCATTGGTTTCAGGGATAAATGAAAACCATGCTATGTATACATTTGATACCTATTATAACAGAAAAAATTATGGGTTTAGAAATTACAAGCGGAATGTTGGCAGAGTTTAAAGGTAGTGAGCCTGAAGCCTACAAAGCTTATAAAAAAATCTTTCAAAATATCAATGTTGTTCTTGCTACAAATAATTTAGAACCGCATAATGAACCTGAGGAGATGGAAAATGAAGCGTTACAATTTGGCGGTTTTCCTTATAGTTTTTTGCACCATTTAAGACGATTTCTAGCACATGCTTGGGAAAATGAAGACGAAGAGAATTGGAAGCCTAAGCCTTTTTCCCAAAATGAAGACCCTGGTGTAGATTCAGTTTTAGAAGATCACTATTCGTATATGGAAAGTCACTTGCTGACCCATTCAGATGCCGAGGGTTTTTATCTTCCCGTAAAAATGCCAGAAGTGCTTTTTGATATCGAAGAAGCTCGTGTACCCGGTGCCATGATCGGTTCATCTTACAGCTTGCTCGAAGAACTAAAAGGTCTCACTAAGTATTTGGGTATTGAGTTAGATGACAACAATGATATTATGAATGTTCAACAGTTAAATGAAATAATACAGAAAAATGGCGATTTCTGGATTGAAATTTTAGTATGCGCATCACTAATTGATGCTGCTAAATTTAGTATCAATAACAACACAGCTATTCTTTTTAATTAGAAGATAAACATGATCCGATCCATACTTAATAAATTAAAAAAATCAGGAATGAATATTGACGATATCAAAAAAGAATGGAATTCTAAAGGAAGTAAATATGCTTCTGATGTAAATAAAATGGTTGAATTTGGTGAAACCAATGGATGGGATAATTGGAAGGGGGAAGAGCCTAAGGATGAAAGGGATCATTTATCAGATGCCGTTTTTCAATTATTGAAAGATGCTAATAAAAACAATACTGTTGATGCATTTAGAAATGATTTTCCACCTGCTCATTCTCCAATGGTGCAGTTCATGAAAGAGAAATCACAAAGCATACAGCAACTATTTTTTATAGATGCTCAAAAAATTGTGTTCATGGTGGGTACCGCTTATCAGAAAAGACAAGCATATCTTCTAAAAGGTGATCAGGTCATTGCATTAGAAAGTACTATAGGCGCCATTGGTAAATCTAAACGTAATAATGTATTTGCCATTGTAACGAATAATACCATTGTAACCACCGAAGGTTGGGAAGGCAATATTATTGAAACATTTGAGCTAGAGACCGCAAAGAATCTGGGGATAACGGAATTGATTCCTTTCAATGACGGTAAAAAAGTACTTATGGTAACTTCTGAAGGTATTTTTATCATCACTCAAAATACTGAGAAAATGATTCATCCGTTACCTGACCCAGAGGATGATGAATGGGAGCCATATATTGATATGGAGAATGCAACGCTTTCCAATGATAACACGTATATTGTTGTAGGTGACCAATGTAGCGATCATAGAATATTGGACCAAAACGGTACCGAGGTAGGTGCTGTTGGTCCGCAATCATCCTATCCGGATTTTTGCCTTTTTTCTAAAGATGATGATCAGTTGATTACCAATTCTTGCCACTTTTATAACGGTATTACTATTGGTGTAGCCACTACTGATTTTGAGAATTTAAATATCCCTGCCTATGAAGAAAGTGATCAGTATACCGTGGTAGATGAAGAAATGCGAGTGTATTGTGGTGTGGCAACAGCTACCTACTATATTTTGGGTGATGCCTTTGGGTATATTAAAGCAGTTGATACTAAAGGAAATTGTATGTGGAGATATTTTCTGGGGTCTACCATAAGTGGTATGACCATTTCTGATGATGAAAAAACACTATGGGTAGGATCGTCATCTGGTATGCTTCATAAATTACAATTAGATAAAGGACTTAGGGATGACCATACCATTGCAACGGGAAAACACTATGAAGAATTTAGGTTGGTCATTTGGAAAGAGGAACCAGTTTTAAAGTGGTAAAAGCGGACGATGGATATTAAAGATCTTAACGAGATTATAATAGCAGGAAAATATGATTTGGACCAGAAGGATGATTATTTACGATCGATTATGCTTCCTGCAATACAAATTGAGCAAGCAACGGTTTTTGATGAAAAGGGGCTCAGTAAATATGGAGGAAATCCGCTAGTGCCAGGGAATTTTAAATGGCCTAAGCATAAGTTTGGGGATTATAAATTTATAGCACAATTTAATCTAAGTGAACTACCACCGGGTGAAAACCAACTGCCAAAGAAAGGTTTGTTAAGCATATTTGTAGCGTACAATGAGGAAAATACAATGGTTTGGACAGATGATAACTATGCGAAGGTCTTCTATTTTGAAAATATTGAAGATTTAAAGGAATATGACAATCCTAATTTTCCAGATAAGTATTCATTAGATGTAATTTTTAAACAAGAAGTGGATATTCCTTTTAAGCCAGAACTGTACAAAACTAAAGGACTGAATAAAAGACAAGTAAACTATATCTGTACCAAGGTATTGGAGAAATCGGATAAAAAATACGATAGTTATTTATTAGGCTACCCTTATTATAATTCACTAAAAGCTGATCCAAGGGAAAATGAAAATTGGACATCATTATTAACCTTGCGTTTTCAATCCGGTTTTGGTTTGTATTGGAACGGTCGTGGATATTTAATGCTATTTATAGAAAAAGAGAAATTGGCTAAAGGGGATTTTTCCAATGTTAGGTCTAATGCGGGGTAGGGTATAAGCTATATTTAAACGAATAAAACCACCTTTTGGGTGGTTTTATTTTTGTTTAGTGGAGCCGGAGGGATTCGAACCCTCGTCCAAACAAGCAATTAAAATGCTTTCTACATGCTTAGGATCTGATTAATTTTCGATGTGTACCTGACCAGAAACCGCCTAATACACACTTATCTTCTTAAGATTTTGGTGGTGTCGCCAAAGCGAGCGAACACCCTTATGTTGACTTTTCTGGTGCTCCTATAAGAATCGCCATCAACAAGGGCTATTCAGGAACATCTCGCTTCCCTACCTTGTAGGGACGAGGCTAATCTTACTATAATTCAGATTAAGCGGCAAGAGCGTAATTATTTTCGCCAATTAAAAGTGTGAAAAATGAGATTAACGAGCTGTTTCCCAGCGCTCGACATGCTTACATTCCAACTGGTCTCGCTGTCAAAACCGGTCGGCCCCAATATGTAAAAGAACTTTTTACTCTAATTAATGTTTTATGTCTTTTTAAAAACATAACGCTAATAAATAGCGGGCAGCAAAGCTAACAAATCTTTAGCAACCGCTATAATTTTATTTAGACCCAAGCTAAAGTGTTTCTAATTGTATAATTTAGTGCAATATTTATACCAAACCTATATGAAGTTCGGAATCATTAGAGAACGTAAGAATCCGCCAGATAAGCGTGTGGTTCTATCGCCAAAAGCATGTCAAAAAGTCTTAAAAACCTATAATAAGGCAGAAATAGTTGTAGAACCTTCCCCTATAAGAGCATATGAGGATAATGCCTATAGTGATTTAGGTATTACAGTAGCTAATGAAATGGATCAGTGCGATGTTCTTTTAGGTGTTAAAGAAGTGCCTATTGATGCCCTGATTCCCAATAAAAAATACTTTTTCTTTTCCCATACCATTAAAAAGCAACCTTATAATAGAGATTTGCTCCGTGCCATTTTAGAGAAGAATATAGAATTGTACGACCATGAAGTGATTACCAATAAACAAGAGCAACGTGTTGTTGCGTTTGGCAGATATGCCGGTATTGTTGGAGCTTATAATGGTTTTAGGACATACGGACTTAAATATGATATTTTTCAATTACCAAAAGCTAATGATTTACCTGATCAACAAGCATTAATTGACGCGCTTAAAAAACTGGAATTACCATATATCAAAGTATTGCTTACCGGTAGAGGTAGAGTTGGTAACGGAGCTAGGGAAATGTTAGATGGTATGGGCATGAAACGTGTAAATGTTACCGAGTATTTAGAAGAAACCTTCAACGAGCCTGTTTATTGTCAAATAGATGCCGGTGAATATAATAAGCGAAAAGATGGGGTACGCGGTAATAAAGCCAATTTTTTTGCGCACCCAGAAGAATACAAGTCTAACTTTTTTAGGTTTGCAAAGGTTACAGATTTCTACATTGCCGGTCATTTTTATGGTCAGGGCGCTCCATATCTATTTACTAGGGAAGATGCAAAACAAAAAGATTTTAAGATACGGGTTGTTGCAGATGTAAGCTGTGATATAGATGGTCCCGTGGCATCGACCATTAGACCTTCTACGATAGCAGATCCAATTTATGGCTATGATCCAGAGACGGAGTCTGAAGCAGATTTCAAAAATGAGCATGTTATTGCTGTTATGGCCGTAGACAATTTGCCATGTGAGTTACCTAGAGATGCTAGTGAAGGTTTTGGTGATGCATTTGTAAAAAATGTTATTCCTGCATTTTTTAATGGTGATAAAGACGGAGTACTTAATAGAGCAAGAATGACCAAAGACGGAAAACTTACGGAACGTTTTAGCTACTTAAAAGATTATATCTCTTAACTGAGAGAAAATTAAAGTGTGTAACCTACATTTATTAAATTTTAAATCAATTGTTAAGCAATTGTTAAATTAGAGTTATATTGTGGTCATAATTTAAAGTGCCATGAGATTTAATTGGATTTTAGGTGATACAGCTGATGAAAAATTACATAGGTGGTGTGTTGACCTGGAATATCAGTTAAGACCAAAAATCGTAAAATTCTTGATTACAAATTTTGAGAGTTTGGACGCTTGCTCAGATTTTTCATGTTTCCATTTTAATGTAGATGTTATTGCTAATAAAATAACAGTAAGTGAGCAAACGCCAGCGGCATACCGAAATGCCATTACAACAAAATTTGAGCAAGAAATTGGAACTCATTTTTCTACGTTTTTATAAGGTTCTATTTATTAGCTGAAAATTGCTCTATAGAGAATTAAGTTGTTTATGATAACGGTATTTTTAATCCGCTGTATTTTCAAGATTTTTTTTGCTTTACATTCATTTTACTAAGAATAAGTAAACCTGTAATGCTAATTACAATCCAAAAGACATCGATAAACAGAATTTGATCATAACCTTTTGTATAGCTCACCCATAGCCAATTGCCAGTGCAAAAACCATTTACAATAGGAATGGACAGTCCAATTAAACTACCCGAGAGTAAGGTGTATTTGTTAGTGAAATAATTGTCTTTTTTGATAACAAAGAAAATGGTAATTAGCAGCCATCCTATAAAATAAAATTGATACAATAATCCCATGCCCGCAGGATTAATGACCTGTACCAAAATAAATGATAAGGCCGTTATTGGGTATAGGCTTAGGCAAATCGCCAAATAATACCGTACTACGGTTTCGTTAAACTTTCTTTTTTTAAGGGGTATGTTCTTTTTGTTTCTAGCGGTTAACCATATAAGTACACCGCTAAGTATTACAAAACATCCTATTAAACCAAGTATAAAAGAGATAATGCGTAAGCCATATCCCCCATAATCCCCATAATGCAACCTATAAAATATACCCTTAACGGCATCTAGGTACTGTATTTTTTTAGTGGGGTCTTTTACACTATGAACACTATCATCGGCTACTTTAAAAATAGTGTAACCATAACCGTTTATTTTGTCCTTAAAATCCAAGTTGCCACTTACCGATACGTGCATGCCCGTATCACCGTAGTTGAAGATATGCACTTCGTTTACTTTAAAATTGGTCCATTGATTTTTGACTTTGTTTACGTATTTGTTGATACTAACCGGACGGGTCAGTGCAGTATTCTGAAATTCAAATTCCGGATGAGCATATTCTAGGTCTTCATATAGCTTTTTGTCATCACCATCATATAATGCCAATACAGTAGGCGCAACCAATAGTACTTTTAACATAAAGAACGTTCCGGTTACGGCATAAACGAATTGAAAAGGGAAACCTATAACGCCCAAAGCTGTATGTGCATCTGTCCACACGGTTTTTAATTTGGTCATTGGTCTAAATACGTAGAAATTGGAAATGATCTTATCCCAGTGTACTATAATACCGGTTAACAGCGCAAACAGAAAAAAGAATGCTACAAAACCAGATAAATAATACCCAAAAGGGTGGGGCAGTTGTGCAAAAAAGTGAAGTCTATACAAGAACTCCCCCAATGTATATGAGCTTACGTAGTCTTTAGTAGTTGCATCTTTGGTATTCAAATAATAAAATGAGCCTGCGGCATCCTCTTTGGTTAGCAAAGTATCTTTGGAGCTGCCTAAATTCACCCCAATATTCTGTTCGTTGTAATAGTGCCTTAATTCAATATCCCTTCCATACAGGTTTTTCTCGGTTGACATGTGTTGAAAAGTCTCATCAAAGTTCAACTGTATTTCATCAGGAATTTCTACGGTATGCCCACGTTCCCAATTGGCAATCTCATCTCTAAAAAATGAAAATGAACCTGTAAAGAAAATAACGTAAAGAGCTACACTGATCACGATACCACTAACGGTGTGTAAATGAAATAGAATGTTATAAGTTCTTTTGTTCATTATAGAATTGGATTTAAAGCTTTGCCGTAAAACATGATAATTGCCAAAATGATGGATGTAAGCAGGTAAATACCCCATATTTTCCAGCCGTTTTTTGCTAAAAACGCTACAATCATTAAAACTGCCCACAGAATAAGTGAGCTATAGGTACTGGTTATGATTACGGTCACATGATCAAACCAACTGGCAACTGCCAAATGAAAAAGTACAGATACTATAAAACCGCCAAGAAGAGCTGAGGTAATTTTTGAGAAACGTGGCCAGAAAGACGGATTCAGATATTTTGAATTAGCGGGCATATCAGAGAAGTGAAAATTCGATCAAGAATATGAGTAGAACAGTTGGTATTAAGGTTTTGTAAGTAATTAGGTGTAAGGGCTGTAACAAGATTACAAGACTTGCAATGGTCATTAAAATGACCGAAAAAGTAAAAATACCTGAACCCCAACCAAAATGGTAAATGGTTAGGGAACAGGCAAATAGTAGCAAGACATAACCTAAAGAATTTGCTACTTTACTTTTCTTTTGACACCAGTTTTCAATATGTAAGTGTACTGGCACTTTTTGTCTTTTTGTTGTGGCGTAACCCAAATAAAAACCAGTAAAACAAAGTGTTAGGATTGCGGTGATCATTGCTAGAGGTTATTTTGAAATAAAATAGGTGGCACAGTGCCATATAAATTCATATTCCTTGCCATTGAATGTGCCGGGAACACGTTCTTCAAAAGTGGTTTCCATAGTATATTTGGTGTTCCAGGGCAAAGAGAAACTTACTTCTCCATTTTCATCTGTTTCTATGGTTTTGCTCCATAGGTCAGATACATATAGTTTAAATTCATTTTTAGCTAAGGGTTTACCTTTAAATAGTACTTGTAGTGTAATTTGATTATCGGTGCCGGGTAGTTCTTTGATAACGATACCATCTTGGTTTAAAGTTTTAGTAGCTGTGGCTTGGTCGCCCACTTGAACTTTTGCGGTCGATTGATAGTGTGTTTTAAAAATACCGAAATCCCATTCTGTATAATCTAGTACTTCTATATCATCATTGTTTAGGGCAACGGTATATGTGCCATTTGTATTTGGAGTAAAATGGGCTACATAATATTCTTCCTTGGAAGAAATTTTCAATGCTGTTTTTTTACCGTTAGGATGTATAAGCCATAACGTAAACTTTGAAACGGATGGGTAGTTTTCACCTTTTACTTTTTCAATAACCCCATAAGTGTATTCTCCAAAGTATACACGTACCTCTTGTTCTTTGTTTAGACTGCCGGTACGGTCCGTTTCAAGCCATAAATAATGGGCGAACATGGGCGATATGGAAAATAGTAGTAAAGTAAGTGTAATAAATATTCTTTTCATGTTTATTTTTTTAAGGCTACACCCCCGGTAAAACCGAGGGGATAACCAATTTGAACTAACTCAACAAAAAATTGTATGCTGTTCTTTAAAAATTATAGGTTACGGTAACTCTACCATTAATACCGGGTTCTGATTGCCAGTATAAATAAGCAGCGTAATTAGATCCTGAATAGAGGTATTCATCTAGTAGGTTGTTCACGTTGAGCTGTACCCTAAGTTTGTCGTTGCTCCATGACAATGCGCCGTCTAACCTAAAATAATCCGGTAATTGAGATTCATTGTCCGCTCCCCAAGACCAGGTAGAACGGTCTATTTGATATTGATACCCCAATGAGCCACCAAAACCGTGAAGTTTGGATTCTTCCGAGAATTTATAATTAAGCCAGCCGTTGGTAATGTGTTTTGCATGACCGGCTACACGTTGACCAATATTTTCTGGGTCGGTATCTTCCGTAATTTCAACGTTGGTATTAGCGTAGTTGAGTATAACATTCAACTCAGGGGTTACTTCGCCCTGCAGATCAAACTCAATACCTTTAGATTGTATTTCACCTAACTGTATAGAGAAATTAGGATTTTCAGGATCGGTGACCAATACGTTTTCTTTGGTAATCTGGTAAGCACCCAAGGATGTTCTTAACCTTCCGTTGAAAAAACTCTTTTTAAGACCTCCTTCAATATCGTTTGCATCAACGGGGTCAAATGCTTCCCCGGTGAAGCTTACGCCATTTTGACCAATGAAAGAGCGGTCATATAGACCATAGGCGCTTAGTGTAGGTAATATATCCACACTTAGACCTATACGCGGCGTAATTTTAGAATCTGTTTCATCTTTACCTCTTGTGAACAGGTGAGTGTATCTTCCGGCAAGGGTTAATCTTGCTTTGTTGTTGAAGAAACCTATTTCATCTTGCAGATATACAGAACGATTAATTCCCCCGTAATTGTAAATATTGTCTCTGTATTGTACCGGGGTAGATTTGTCAAAAATAGGAAGTTCGGTATTTCCGTAAACAGGGTTGTAAATATTGAAGGGTTGATCAACATCCGTTAAGCCGAATTGATTAAAATCTGCCCAATATTCTTTTTGGCTATAATCAAACCCTCCCAGTATATTGTGATTTATACCACCTGTATGGAATGCTCCGGTAATATAACTTTGAAAATATTTTCCAACGGATAAGGCATCCCAATTGCTAATGTACCTTACGGCATCTCCATTTTCCTCTAAAGACCAGACCCAAGTAGAATTTCCTACTTGATCATAGCGTAAAGAACCAAATTTTGTTTCCCAGCTCCAATTTTTATTAAAGTCGTGTTTTATGGTTCCAAAGAATGTTACTTCTTGAATGTCTGATGCTGGATAGTTGGTATCGGTAAATTTAAAATCTCTATCTAAACTACCGTAGCCATCATGATTAGGGGCAAAAACATAAGCGGCACCCATATAACTTTCTGCCTGTTGTACATTTAATTCTGCCGTTACAGCTGTTTTTTGGGAAAGCTTGTAGGTTAGGGCAGGGGCAAAGCCATAACGCTCAGCGTCTTCATTGCCTCTATGGCTGTCAGCTGTTTGGTACATGGCATTAAAACGGTACAATAACTTTCCGTTTTCTGTTGCCTTACCGCCAAGGTCTAAAGTAGCTCGGTAATTGTCAAAACTACCGGCCATCAATGAAACTTGACGAATAGTTCTTTCCGTAGGTTTTTTGGTTACTACATTATAAAATCCGCCTGGTTCACCGGCAGACATCATAAAACCTGCAGGACCTTTTACAAATTCTATCTGGTCAACAAAGGCCATGTCCTCTGACAATGGACCCCATGAGTCTTGTACGTTGAAACCGTTTCTAAATGCAGGTAATCTAAATCCTCTCATATTCACCCTGGCAAAATTGCCCCAGTGCTCTAACATGGTTACACCAGATACGTTTCTGATCACCCCATCCATAATGCTCGTAGCCTGCTGATCTTGCAATAGTTCACTACTAATAATTTGAATGTTTTGGGGTAGTTTAGCTACTTCTGTTTTTAGACGTAAGGAGGAAGAGGGTGTTTTTACCGCGTATTTGTTATGATGGCCTTTTACCACCACTTCATTTAATTGTTCACTTTTCTCCGGTAACGATACATTCGGTATTTCTTTTATTTTATTGGCAACTACGTTTACTTGTACCTGTTTGGTATCATGCCCCATGATGGAGAACGTTAGGGTGTATGCGCCAGGTGCCAGATCGGTTATCTCAAATTTACCTTTGGCATCTGTGGTAGTACCCAAGCTCGTATGTGAAATAGTGATGTTCACATTTGAAAGTGGTTTATTATTTTGATCAACTACCGACCCTGAGACTCCTGCAGACTGCGCAAAAGTGCTCAATGTGCCTATGAACAAGATCAGTATAGTGTAAAGATTCTTCATTTAATATTTGTTATTTTTAATTAGTCTAAATAAATTTGAAGCGAATTTATGACCTTGTTGTGGATTAGAAATGACGTGAAATGATAAAAAAAAGACGCAGTTTTACAGATGTACAGATTGTAGATTTATCTGAGACCAATAAAATCTCGTATAGTGAAATTGCCGATTGTGTTGAGGTAAAGCAGAACAATGATATTGACCATAAGGTATACCGTATAAAAGATTCATTTGGGCAAGGCCGTATAGATGTAATACAAATTGAAGATGTTTGTATATCTGCAATGCATTTTAGGTTACAGAAAGATATTATCTTAAAACAACAGCTAACTATAGATTTTGTGCAGCTTACTTTTTTAATTGAGGGTGAACGGGTAATATCTGTTGCAGGTTGTGAAGATATTTTTTTAGGTAGCGGTGATTCTTACATGGCAAATATTAAATCTTTTCATGGCACGTCTAAGATTGCGGGGAACAAAACTTATAAGGAAATTAAAGTAAGGTTGTCTAATGCGTTCTTAACAAAACATGGTTTTTTCAATGATCTTAAATTAAAAGAACTTATAGATGATAATTTGGTAGTACCCATTTCTAATGAGATGATGGTAATTCTTGAATCTTTTGATACGCTGAGTTTAGAAGGTACGGCAAGACTAATTTATTTGAAGGCTAAGGTTTTTGAAATGTTGGCCATTCAAGTTTCCAATTATAAGAAAGAGCATTATAAGAACAACTCGGTCCAAAATAGTCACAGGGTAAAGAAACTTTTAAGTGTCAAAAAAAAGATCAGTGATAATTTAGCCATTAATTATTCGGTGGCTACATTGTCTAAAGAAATGGGTATGAATAAAACCCTGCTGAACCGGGAATTCTTGCGGGTTTTTGGACAAACCGTCCATGAATATAGTATCAATAAAAAAATTGAAAAGGCTAAATTACTTCTGGTGAACACTGATTTGCCTATTTATGAAATTGCGGAGCAAATAGGTTATAAAAATGCAACCCATTTTTCTGCAGCGTTTAAGCGTCAAGAAGGTACTACGCCCAAAAAATTTAAAACCAATATTCAGTAACCCGTATTGTGTAATGTTTAGGTTACTAGTTAATTAAAGAGACGCCTATACCAAGGGTTGTTTGTCGGTGATTGTAATCTATAAGCGTTTCTCCATATCCATCAAAAAATTGTACATGGCCATTGAAGTTTTTATGAATTGGAAAAGACCAGTTCAACTGTAGGCTTCCCCTGCTTTTATCTCCTAAATTCAGTGAATGCCGGGCTATGGCTCTAAAACGTTGCCTGCCCCAATCATAGGTAACGTCGGCTTCACCTCTTCCTATGTAATCAGATATATTTTCGTTATCGTCAATTTTGCTTCCCACACGTAACCATGGTTTTAGCATTACCTGCCAGTTGCCTTTTTCAAAACCGGCGTGCAAGGCAATACGGTTCCAGCTTCGGGAGATGGGGTCCGACTGTCCGTTTGATTCATGAATGACCGATATACCTACCATTTTTGCATCAAATCCGAGAATGGGAAACTTGATCGGGAAATTGGCTATGATTTCTGGCTTATAATTCAGTTCTCTAAAAGGTCTTGAGCGATCGGTATTATAAATTTGCCAGTAGGCAGTTTGTGAGTAACCCATCCAAAGATCCATTCGCCCGCCCAGCATATTATGTAAAATCTTTGTTTTTAAACTGATTTGAAATTTTGCTTCAACAGCATTTAAACTATTGGGTTCGTCTAGGACTTTATCTGAATTTTCGGCTACGGGAAACTCGTTAGGGTTTGTGGAATATTTAGCCAATGTCATGTAGATAGGCTTATAAGAGGTAAGGATGAAATTACCACGATGATGTTCATCATCTAGCTCCCACAACTCGGTCAAGGTCTTACTATTATTAAAATACCAGTTATCATCTTCACTATCTTGTGAGAAACCTGTGGTACAGCCAAATATTAAAATAGAGAAAAATAAAAAAGTTGTTTGTAAGCTCATGATAAATTATAAAGTGGCAAAATTATATATTTGATTAGAATTCATAGTCGTATTCGTGCGATATCTTAATGCAATTGATATAGATATGAACCCAGCAGAGCACTATATTTATAACCAACCGGAACCGTATAAAGGTATTTTAATGCATCTACAAATGATGATCGAAACAACCTTACCAGGTGTTGAACTAAAATTTAAGTGGAATATACCTTGTTTTTACATTGGGAAATCTCCCATTTGTTATTTAAATGCAAATCATAAAAAAAAGTTTGTAGATATTGCTTTTTGGAATTCTGCTCACCTTACCAAACATTTGAACGTACTAGTTTCTGAAAACAGAAAAGTAGTACGTTCATTACGTTACACTACCTTAGAGGAAATAGATAACGATATTTTAGTTGATGTTTTACAAGATGCTTATTCCATTCGTAAAAATGGGTTTTATAAGCAGAAAGATTTACTTTGATTGTAAATGTTTAGTACTATAAACCTTATTTAATAGTTGGATTTCACTATTTTTCTCTAACTATAACGTAGTAAATCACATAAAACCAGCCCAAGATTCCGTGTAATAGCGCATACAGAATTGATTTGTTTCTGTCCCATGAAATTACAATAGCAAGTGCGCTACCTATCCCAATTCCATTAGTAACTACAGTTTGTGTCATTCTGGTACTTCCTGTTTGTTGACTAAAACATTCTATAGAAAATAATAGTAGAATAATTGATGTCAGTTTTATTTTATCCATTTTAGTTTATTTCTAATTTGTATTTTAACATCTAAATATTCCGCTGGGACATTACCGAATTCTAGTGTTTTTATTTTTTTTAAACTAGTAATCTCCTGAGAAGGTAAGTTCAAAGATGAATCAAATCTTTTTAGTTCTTCTAATTTTAATAAGGGTTTTAATGAAGCATCCAGAACTTTAGTATTCATTAAAGACAAATATTTGAGGTTCTTTAACTTTTCAATCGGTTTTAAATTCTTTATTTCTTGAGTTGACCACATACTCCCTTCAATTGCCAGACCTTCTAGTTTCAAGCATTTAGAAATCGGTTCAAATTCATTGATTTTTTTAATGTGCTCAAGTTCTAATGTTATTAAAGAATTCATATCTGCTAAACACGTAATACTTTCAATTTGTGAAGAACTGCCAAGATGAAAATGCTTCAATGATTTTATTTTTACCATTCTCTCAATGGTTTTTATACTACTCCATTTAATCCATATGCCTTCTAGATTTGGCATTTTGCAAACTGTGTCAAAAGTTTTTTGGTTTACTTTAGAAGTAAACCAAAGGTATTTTACTTTTGATAGTTTGGGTAGGGTATCACACCATTTGTCAACTAACTTTGTTTGTTGGTAAGCACTTAGATTTGTCTGTTGGGTAATATCTAAATTTAATTTATCACCTCCATTATACTCATCAAGCTTAGTAACCTTTTTAGGAGGCCATTCTTTTTCTGGATTAAAAAACCAAAACCCTCTGACTATATCTTCTTCGGTCATTAATAATGTTTACTGATAGAAAAAAATACTAAAACTCATTAACAATTGCTCTCAACGCCACTAAATCCGTCAATAACTTTTTCATTAATCCTAAGTCTAACATATTGGCACCATCACTCTTGGCATTGGCACAATCAAAATGCGTTTCAATGAAGAGTCCGTCAACTCCTGCAGCAACACCAGCGCGTGCCATGGTGCCGATCAAAGCTGGTCTACCACCAGTTACGCCAGAAGATTGATTGGGTTGTTGTAAAGAATGGGTTACATCTAATACCACGGGAGCAAATTGTTTCATGGTAGGTACACCTCTAAAATCTACGATCATATCTTGGTAACCGAACATGGTTCCACGATCGGTGATGATAGCTTGCTCGTTTCCGGTTTCGGTAACTTTATTTACGGCATGCTTCATACTTTCCGGACTCATAAATTGCCCTTTCTTTATGTTGACCGTTTTTCCGGTTTGGGCAGCGGCAACAACTAAATCGGTCTGGCGGGCTAAAAATGCAGGTATTTGCAATACGTCTACATATTCGGCAGCCATAGCGGCATCTTGTTCTGTATGTATATCGGTAACCGTAGGGACTTTAAAGGTTTCAGAAACCTTACGTAAAATTTTCAGAGCCTTTTCATCTCCAATGCCCGTAAACGAATCCAGCCTACTACGGTTGGCTTTTTTAAAACTTCCTTTAAATACATAGGGTATTTTAAGCTCATTGGTTATGGTCACAATATGCTCTGCAATGCGCAATGCCATATCTTCACCTTCAATGGCACAGGGTCCAGAGAGAAGAAAAAAGTTGTTACTGTCCGTATGTTTTATTTGGGGTATAAGAGATAGGTTCATTCGTCGAATATTTTTAAACAAAGATACTATTTTAAGAAGCTTACTGTTCTATTAGGATAAGATTGTCGAAATCAAAAATCTGAATGAAAATCAAACAGTTTACTTTATTAATAGTTCTGGCGTTTGTTACATCTAATTTACATGCTCAATTTGGTAAAAATTGTGAGCTTAGGCAAGTAAAGATCAACCTCATAAATCCCGGTCTAGAGTATGAAATGGCATTGGGTGCCAACACTACTTTTGATATTAAAGCTGGTATTCAAGTGGCATTAGATCCATTGTTGCCAGATGTTTATGATGAATTGGGTGTTTTTCCGGCAGTTGCCGCACAGTATAGGTATTATTACAACTTTGAAAAACGACAACGCAATAGAAGACAGATTTATGGCAACTCTGCCAATTACATAGCACCGGCTGCAGCGGTGTTTTTTCCAAATCCTAGAACTATTGCCAATGAAAATGTAAAAGGTGCTTTTGGGTACGCAGGTTTGGTTACAGGTTTGCAACGTAGTTATGATAGTGGTTTTAATTTTTCGGTAGATGTTGGTGCGGGCTATTACGCTGGGCAGTTTGAGGGTGGAATCTATCCGGTTGCTAACTTAAGTATTGGCTGGATCATCAGTGAGAAACGTTGGTGTGTGGGTAGGTAATATCTTACCTTTTTTCTTAATATTTCTTTAAATCAAGTGTTTACCTTTTTTTAATCTTGTAGTTTTAGTTGCAACATCAATCAATCTACATGAAAAAAATCACACTTGTTCTACTGTTCTTATCGGTTTCCTTGTCAAATGCACAAATAAGGGATTTCTCGGAAAAAGGTAACGGACTCATCAATCTAGAGCGTCATCAATTCACCATTAATCTATTGGGACCAGGTATTAGGTACGAGCTAGGGTTATTTAAAAATGTAAGTGCTTCTACAAGTTTTACTCCGGCATTTGCAAGATACCAAGAAGGCTATGCTTTGGGTTATGCATGGCATACCAGAATTAGATATTACCATAATTTTCAAGAGCGTTTAGATGTAAATAAGAATGTAATAGGTAACTCTGCAAATTACATTGGTCCTGCACGTAGTATTTTTTGGGAGCCTGTACAGTTTACAGATAATATTTCTGACGGAAATAGTGATTATGCCTTTGCATTCTATGGCGGAGTATACGGTATTCAGCGAACCAACAGAAAAGGTTTCAATGTAAATGCAGAAGTGGGTTATGGCTATTTTGATTCAAAAACTTTAGATAGCGGTCATGGCTTTTTGCTTAATGTGACCTTTGGATGGATCGCTACCAAAAGAAAATCCAGAAAGCCCACTTTTGATTGATCTGGTCTGGTATTTGATATACATCCCGCATAAAATCCAATTAATCTACATTATGAAAAAAACCATTTTTTTATCCGCTATTCTATTATCCGTTTTTCATTTGAATGCACAATCCGTTAAGCATGTGGAAGACGGACTTTTCAAAGTTAATGCCTTAGCACCAGGGATATCTTATGAACTAGGGGTTGCTGATAAAACTACTTTGAATTTAGAGGCGTTCTTAGGATTTGCACTTAACGGCGGTACAGAAAGGGAGACCAGATTTGGATTATATCCTGGCGTAGAAGCAGATGTAAGGCAATACATAAATTTTAATAGAAGATTAAATAAAGGAAAGAATATATCTGGCAACTCGGGTAACTACATTGCATTTTTAAATCAACTTCAATTGGGTACGCCAATAATTGGTGATTTGGAATACGCCTCGGATTATTTTTATAACGGTGCTTTAGTATATGGTATTCAGCGTACTTACAGAAAAGGATTCTATTGGGGCTTGGCTTTTGGTCCCGGTATTTTTGTTGATGATTTTTATAAGGATGCAGGTATTTTAATAGATGTTAGACTTGGTTGGGTTGTAGGTGGTAGAAAAAAGTAGCATGCCTATAAGGGAACTCTCTCAAAATCAATAAGATAAAAATAACATAAGTTTAAGTGTAGCTATAAATATTTAAAGTATCTTTGCACGCTTAAATAAGACCTTATGTCCACTACTACAAAGAATATTGCGATCATTGCGCACGTTGACCACGGTAAGACCACCTTGGTAGACAAAATAATGTACCACTGTAGCTTGTTTCGTGAAAACGAGAATACAGGCGATTTAATTTTGGATAATAACGACTTGGAAAGAGAGCGTGGTATTACCATTACATCCAAGAACGTTTCCGTTGTATATAAGGATACTAAGATAAATATAATAGATACTCCTGGTCACGCCGATTTTGGTGGTGAAGTAGAGCGTGTATTGAACATGGCCGATGGTGTTTTGTTATTGGTTGATGCTTTTGAAGGTCCCATGCCACAAACACGTTTTGTATTGCAAAAAGCAATTGATCTAGGTTTAAAGCCATGCTTGGTAATTAATAAGGTAGATAAGGAAAACTGTACTCCAGAAGAGGTGCATGAAAAAGTTTTCGATTTGATGTTCGAGCTTGGTGCAGAAGAATGGCAGTTAGATTTCCCTACAGTATACGGTTCTGCAAAGAACAACTGGATGAGTACCGACTGGCAAAATGAAACTGAGAACATTGAGCCATTGTTAGATATGGTAATTGAGCATATTCCTACTTTTGAACCAAAAGAAGGAAACACTCAAATGTTGATTACATCATTGGATTTCTCTTCATTTACAGGTAGAATCGCTATCGGTAGATTGCAAAGAGGTACATTGAAAGAAAATCAGCAAATTTCTTTGGTAAAGCGCGATGGTAGCATTGTGAAATCCAAAATAAAGGAATTGTACGTTTTTGAAGGTCTTGGCCGTAAAAAGGTACAAGAAGTTGAAACGGGTGATATTTGTGCTTTGGTAGGAGTTGAAGGTTTTGAAATTGGTGATACCGTTGCCGATTTTGAAAATCCAGAGGCATTGAAGACCATTGCTATAGATGAGCCAACAATGAGTATGTTGTTTACCATTAACGATAGTCCGTTCTTTGGTAAAGATGGTAAATTCGTTACTTCTCGTCATATCAACGACAGACTTCAAAAAGAATTGGAAAAGAACTTGGCGTTACGTGTAAACGAAACGGACAGTGCAGATAAATTCTTGGTATTCGGTCGTGGTGTATTACACCTTTCAGTTTTAATTGAGACCATGCGTCGTGAAGGGTATGAATTACAGATCGGTCAGCCTCAAGTTATTATAAAAGAGATCGATGGTGTAAAATGTGAGCCTGTTGAGGCATTGACCATAGATTTACCGGAAGCAGTATCTGGTAAAGCGGTTGAAATGGTTTCTATGCGTAAAGGTGAAATGACCAGTATGGAGGCTAAAGGCGATCGTATGGTATGTGAGTTCATTATACCATCTAGAGGTATTATTGGTCTTCGTAACCAATTGTTGACTGCTACGGCGGGTGAGGCTATTATGGCACACCGTTTCTTAGAGTACCAACCAATGAAAGGTGAAATTCCACAAAGACAGAATGGTTCTTTAGTTTCTATGGAAACAGGAAAGGCTATTCCTTATTCTATAGATAAATTACAGGATAGAGGTAAGTTCTTTGTTGATCCAGGTGAAGATATTTATGAAGGTCAGGTAATTGGTGAGAACTCTCGTGGAGATGATATGACCGTGAACATTACCAAAACTAAAAAACTATCTAACGTACGTTCTTCAGGTGCAGATGATAAAGCCAAGATCGTACCGGCAATAAAATTCTCATTGGAAGAAGCTTTAGAATATATTCAAAAAGATGAGTATGTTGAGGTAACTCCTAAGTTTTTACGTCTACGTAAAATCTATTTAACGGAGAACGAGCGTAAGCGTAATAAAATAGCTTAAAATAAAAGTTCTTTTTTCTTAAGGACTTTTTTCCTTTACTATGTAAAAGCCACCTATTTAGGTGGCTTTTCTAATTTGTATACTTAAGGGGAAACTGTGCGTATTTAATTTTATTAATTTCTACTGGTTTTATAGTTGATTAAAGCTATTTCATTAAGAAAAACGCAAAATTTTAAGATAGATTTTCCTACTTTCTTAATAATGGGTTCATCCTGCAATTTTCTTCGTTTAGAGTCTATTTTTTAGCTAATTTAAAGTGCAATTTAACTCAACTCAAACACTTATTAATATGCAACTAAATGGTAAAAATGTACTCATTACCGGGGGTACTCGCGGAATTGGAAAATGTATGGTTCAAAGCCTTATAAAAGAGGGAGTAACCAATATAGCGGTGATCGCTCGTGACAAAAGTAATCTCAAGCAATTAGCAGAGGAGTACCCTGAAGTAAACTTTATGAAGATAGCCGGTGATGTCGCCAACATTGAAATATTGAGAGATGCCGCAGCCCGTATAGAAGATAAATGGGGGCATCTGGATATTTTGATCAATAATGCAGGTATAGTTGCGGCTGGTCCGTTAGAGGATATACAAGATGAAGATCTGTACGATCAAGTTGCCGTTAACCTTACCGCTGTTATGTTATTGACAAAATACTGTATTCCATTGCTGAAGTCATCTGAAGATGCATATATTTTAAACATTTCTTCGGGATTAGGATTGATCGGAATGCCGTTCTACGCTGTCTATGGTAGTACCAAAGCTGCAATTCGTCAGTTTTCAGATTCTATGAGGCGCGAATTAGCTCCTTTCAAAGTATCGGTTACCTGTGCTTTTCCAACGGCTACGGATACCGAGATGATGCAGAAGTTTAAAGGTAGAAAAATGGATGCACCTGAGTATGTAGCAGAGCGATCATTAGAAGGTTTATTTAATAAAGAACTTCAAGTAATTTTTGGCGGTGAAGAACGACTCAAGGAAAATACCCTGAACTTTGAAGCACCCCAAGAATTGGATAAAAAGGTTGCCGAGAATTATGAGGAACGTAAAACCGCTAGTTTAGATCATAAAGCCGTATGATTTTTACTGGGAAATAAATAAACGGCACACAATTATGAAATTACTTTACAAATTTTCACTTTTATCAGTTTTTGCAGTAATCGTATCCTGTAAAGAAACTCCTAAATCAGTTGATAAAGCTACCAAAGAAGTGGTTGCGGAATCTAACGTTATTTCTTATCCGGATTCATGGGTAAATTCAAGAGTTGAAAAAGCGAAAAATAGATTGAATGAAACCGAGGCGGGTAAAATTATATGGAATGCTATGGAAGCGCATGGCGGATTGGATACTTGGTTTGCCAATGGTCCACTAACTTTTCGTTTCAATTATCAGCCTTTAGACGGGAAAACGGCAAGAGATAGCTATCAAACGGTAGATACTTGGAGCAACCGTGCGGTACATACAAGTGCTACGGATAATTCGGCTAAATTTGGGTGGACTGGTGAAAAGGCTTGGGTCATGGCAAAGGACAGTACGGCATTTGCTTATGATACTAAATTCTGGGCATTGACACCCTTATGGTTTGTTGGTCATCCGTTTGTTTTAAGTGGCGAAGGAGTGAACTTAGAGCTATTGGAGCCTACTACCTTTAAAAATAAAGACTACAATGTTGTAAAAGTAACTTTTGATGCAGGCACGGGCGATGCACCAGACGATTACTATATTCTTTACGTGAATAAAGAAAGCAATAAAATTGCGGTAATGAGATACATTGTTTCTTACCCGGAATATTTTAAGGACGGTGGTCATGCTCCAGAAAAATTCACTGAATTTAATGGTGAGCAAAAAGTTGATGGTATTACTATGCCCGGCGGATTTAAAACGTATTGGACAGTAGAGGGTAATCAGCCTGGTGAGTATATAACCAAAATTGATTTTACCGATGTCTCATTTGAGAATGATCTACCAAAAGACTTTTTTGATGCTCCGGCAGATGCTAAGATTTTGAATTAAGGATATAGCTTAATCAAAATAAATAAAAAATCCCAAAGGTAACTTTGGGATTTTTTTTTGCGATGTGGTTACTAGCACTAAACTTTTTGTGCTTTATATTGTGAAGCAACAGCGGCACCTATAATACCCGCGTGGTTCTGTAATTCTGCAGGTATGACCCTGGTCTCTATTTTTATTTTTGATTTGAACTCTTTAAAGTCCTTTGAGGCACCGCCGCCAAGTATTATTAAATCTGGAGATACGATCAATTCTACATACTCTAAGAATTTATTGAATCTTTTGCCCCATTTTTTATAGGAGAGTCCTTCACGGTCCTTGGCTGATCCCGCTGCCCATTTCTCAATTTTGCTATATTTTTTATAGGGAATTTGTCCTAGCTCAAAATTAGGAATCAATCTTCCGTCAAGAAATGCGCCACTTCCTAAGCCGGTACCAATGGTAATCATTACTACAAAACCTTTTTCTCCTTTACCGGTACCATAGTTCATAGTAGCGTATCCAGCAGCATCGGCATCATTGATTACGGTAAAATCCAATCCGGTTTTCTTTTCCAGTAATTCTTCTACATTAACACCTAACCAACTTTTATCTAGATTACCTGTGGCTTTACAGATTCCGTTTTTAATGATAGTAGGGAAACCACAGCCCACTTTGCCTTTGTAGTCAAAATGCGCTACTATCTGGGCTATTACATCTGACATTGCCTCGGGTGTTCTGGGTATGGGAGTTGGTATTCTAAAACGTTCTGAAATCATTTCTCCGGTTTCAGAATTAACTAACGCTCCTTTTATTCCAGAACCACCTACATCAATACCAAGTAAAGTCATTTTATATTTTGTTATGAATTACAAAGAAACGAAAAAGTTTCGGCTCTTTGAAGTGCTATTATTTAGTGTGTTTTTTACGTTTATGGATGTCTATAATTTATAGCATAAAAAAAGGACCTTTTTAGGTCCTTTAAGTGTTTTATTCGGGCATAAGCAAGTTTGTAATCGTGCTTACTTGAATTTCCTCATCATCCTCGTCCATCTCTAGATCAATCGTAAAAGTAATAGAGAACTGTCTACCTACAAACTTAGAGCTGTTAAGGTCGTACTTTGCACTTACGCCATTGGCAACGTTGTTGAATTCAACACGTTCTCCTTCGTCGTCAGTGAACACATAAGTACCATTAATGAAGCCTTCATAGGTGGCGTTCATAGTGCTTTCGTCTTGCCCGTATGCGGTCAAGGTAGAAATGGAAACGAACAATACAATTAATAGTGATTTCATTTTTTTTCTTGTTAAGTTAATTATCGATTTTTTTGCCTGATTTTAGTCCTGTTTTTAGGTCTAAAATTCTGAATACAAATGAAATCTAATTAGTTGAATAACGATTAATTTTATCATTTTATTATGAAAGATTTTTATAATGTTAAATAGCTGTAAACCAGTTCGCTATTTTTTGAATAATGAAGTAAAATATTTTTGGATAACACTATTTAATAGAAAAATTACATACTACCTTTACTATATTAAACATTAGTATACATTGAAAAACTATACATCTCCTCTACAATTTTCGCTGGTTACAATAGTGTGTTTTTTAGCATCTAATTTTGGTTATTCGCAAGACAGGGTATCTACTGATAATATTCAACAATGGGTTCAAAAATATAAGGCGGATATAAGGGGTCCGTATAAAGATATTCGTTGGTTCTGTACGGATGGTAGTATTAGACAACCAAAAGACCCCTGCCCGGATAATATTGGTCCTGGCGTGCAACATGCCCGTTATAAAGATGAAGTGGTCTCCTTGGGTGAGACCAATCATATTTATTTAGGTCAAATTTTGGCATATACGGATATTGATGAGCTGTGGGATGCCGGTCATAACCACTCCCGCTTAAAACAATATCAATTGGATAAGTATTTGCGTTTGGTAGATAATGGCTGGATCAATCAAAAAGGGCAGTTCTATAGAGGCTCGGTACAGGTAGAAGACGAAGAGACATGGGGAATCGATTTTTATAAAACTATTTTGGCAGATGATAAAGTTCTCCTCCATAATTTTTATCTCATACGCCAATCTTTAAAAGATATTCCCCATAACGGTGATGATAATGTTGCACAATTAATGCGAAGCCAGTCCAAGGTAATTTCGGATATGTACACACCGTTTATGGACCTTAGAACCAAGATCCATAGTCAGCCGGAAAAAGCTGATATTCAAAAAGTAATTGATTTTAAAACGAAACATCAAAAATCATTAACAACCGATTTAATTAAGAAATTAGACGGATTGGTAACTACGATGAATACGTTTTTTAAACCGGTTGATGTTCAGGCATTGCTTAACACATCTAAGTTGGTAAAAGGGACTTTATTGGGAGATAAAGTACAATCTTTTATAAATGCAAAGGCAGATAATGACAACCCGTCCTATATAGTGAATGAAACGGCTCTATTACTTTTAGATATTAGAGAAGGTCTGTTAACAGAAAAGCGGTCTTTGGCACGTTTGCAGTTATTGGATATTTCTTTGAAGTTAGAAGAGTTGCTATTTCAAAACGCGCCTAATTGGGAGCCCGAAACGGTTAGTGGCCAGTTAGAAAAAATATGTGCATTGACCACGGCATCTGTGGGTGCCGGCTATCTAGAATTGTGGGAGTGGGAGCAGATTTCTGGTACGCTCAGTAAATTTGGTGAAAGCAAATTGACTTTGGCAGAGTTGACACAAGTGCTAGAAACGGCAAGATCTGCCGTGGAGTGGAGCGCGGCGACAGTTAAAGCCAATTATCAAGAAGTAGTAAATACGTATACCGCTTTTGAGCCTAAGTCTTATGCATTTATAGATGATAGAATTAGAGGCTCCGTTGCCTTGCATTTAGGACAAAGTGTGGGGCAGTTGGGCGATTTTATATCTAAAGAATCCGCTTTGACCAATAAGGTTATGGATATTACCAATCAAAGTACCTTCAGGGGATTGAACCCTGGTTATGCCTTTGGTGAACTGGTGGTAGTGGATGGTTCATCTGAAGATATTGAGGTATCGGCAGATAAAATTTATATTTTTCAGCGATCTCCGTCAGACCTAAAACCAGTGGCAGGTATAGCCACTGTGGCTGAAGGTAATATGGTATCGCATGTACAATTATTGGCGCGTAATTTAGGTATACCCAATGCCGCACTATCTGATCAGAATCTTCAGAGTTTAAAGAAGTATGATGGTGACCGTGTGTTTTATGCGGTTTCAAATAAAGGGAACGTGATCTTAAAACCAGAAACGCAGATGACAGATCAAGAACGCGGACTGTTCCTAAAGAAAGAACGAAATACGGATAAGATAGAAGTGCCAGTTGAGAAAATTCAATTAGGTACTACAGATGTGCTGAACATGCGAGATGTTGATGCAAGTGATTCTGGTGCCTTATGCGGACCAAAAGCTGCTAACCTTGGTCAGTTGAAAAAGATGTTTCCAGAGCAAGTGGTAGAGGGGTTGGTAATACCTTTCGGGATCTTTAAAGATCATATGGATCAAACCATGCCTGGTGAAACTAACTCGTATTGGGAGTTTTTAAATGGCATGTTTAAAGAGGCTGAGCGCATGAGAGGTGCAGATGTGCCTGAACCCGAAATTGAAAATTATCAATTAAGACAATTGGAGACGCTAAGAACGGCAATTAAAAAAATGCCTTTAAAAGAAGATTTTAAAAATCAATTGGAGACTAAATTTAAATCGGTTCTTGGTGCTGAATTTGGTAAGGTTCCTGTATTCTTACGTAGTGATACCAATATGGAAGATTTAAAGGAGTTCACCGGTGCCGGATTAAACTTGACTTTATTCAACGTGCTGGACAAAGAAAAGATAATTGAGGGTATTAAAGATGTTTGGGCATCGCCATATACAGAACGAAGTTTTAAATGGCGGCAAGTGTATTTGTTGAATCCAGAAAATGTATTCCCTTCTATTTTGGTGATTCCAAGTGTAGATGTAGATTACTCGGGCGTTTTAATTACAAAGGGCATTAACTCAGGTAATGATAAAGACTTGACCGTGGCATTCAGTAGAGGTGCGGGCGGTGCTGTTGATGGGCAGTCAGCGGAAACATATACTATTTATAGTGATAACGGATATCGCTTATTGGCTCCTGCGCGTGAAGCTCTATATAGTACGCTTCCCGTCACAGGTGGTACGGGCAAAAGAATAGCCACTTTTGAGCACAGGGTTTTGAATGAAAAGAACATGGCTGATATTAAAACCTTGGCAAAGACCATTAGAGAAACAATGCCAAAAGAAACAAATTCGGATTATGAGGGTGCTTATGATGTGGAATTAGGTTTTAAGGAAGACAAATTATGGTTGTTTCAAATAAGACCGTTTGTTGAAAATAAAAAAGCGTTGAGTTCTGGGTATCTGGAATCCATCACCCCAAAAATTAATACGGCAAAAGAAATTTCGCTGAGTACAAAAATATGATATGAATAGAAATTGGTTTGTTTGTTAGCCATGTGTTTTCTTGTTTTTATGGCTTGTAATTCAGATGTTATATATAACAATTATTAAAAGTTGGTTTAGGAATGAGTATGAAGAAAATTATAGTATTGTTAGTGATTGTTTTAAGTGCATCCGCATTTACAACATACAAATATTACCCAATTGATGGTTACGAGCGCACAGGCATTAAACGCTTAAAACGATTGGAGCTGATCAAGAGCGGAGAGATTAAAGATGCATCGGCTTTACCTGTCGGTGCTATGAAACCGTACAACGATATTCAATTGAACTTGCTGTCAAGAAAGAATGATAGCGCAATGGGGCTAATGCAGGTAGATGCAGATTTTCAGAAGGAGATCAGTGCCTTGTTTCGTGGTTTGGATAAAAGTTATTCGTTAACGGTTTTAGATATATCGGACCCAGAAAATGTTCGCTACGCAGAACGAAATGAGACTGCAGGCTATCAGCCAGGTTCTGTAGGTAAGTTGGCTGTGTTATTGGGCTTGTTCACACAGTTGGAAAAAATTTACCCAGATTCATTTGAAAAAAGAACGGAGCTACTCAAGAATAAATCCGTTAAAGCCGGAGTTTGGGGCTTAACGGATGAACATACCATTCCTATCTATAATATTGAAAAGAATACCTTGGTAAAACGTCAAGTAATTGCCGGCGATGTGTTCTCTTTATATGAATGGGCAGATCACATGTTGTCTGTGAGTAACAACGGTGCGGCAAGTATAGTATGGAGAGAGGCGCTGTTAATGGCAGCATTTGGTGAAAAGTATCCTGAGCTGACACAAGAAGAGGCGGATACTTACTTTAAGGAAACTCCTAAAAAAGAGCTGACAGATTTGAGTAATGATGTGGTTAATTTGCCTTTACGTGAATTGGGCATTACATCAGATGAATGGCGGTTGGGTAGTTTTTTCACTAGAGGTGCAAATACCTATGTGGGCGATAAAGGCGGTAGTATAGGTTCACCACAGGGTTTAATGAAATTCTTGGTTCAATTGGAACAAGGTAAGGTGGTAGATGAAGCATCAAGCTTAGAGATGAAACGATTAATGTATATGACCGATCGTAGAATTCGCTACGCACAGTCACCGGCATTGAAAGAAGCCGCTGTATATTTTAAGTCGGGCTCTTTGTACAAATGCGATAGAAGTAATGGGGAGGCATGCGGAAAATACATGGGCAACGTTACTAATTTCATGAACTCGGTCATCATTGTTGAGCACCCGGATAATTGTAGGTATATGGTGGTGTTAATGACAAACGTACTTCGTAAAAACTCTGCCAGTGACCATATGTATTTAGCGGGTAATATTGATAAAATTATTAGAAAATAGATTTACGATCAATCAGTTATCTAAAACATATTAAGATTTAAACTTGGTATGTAGTTCCTCTACAATTGTGGCTACTTTTTTGTTTTTATCAATTCTATCTAGAACTATTGCAGAATTTTGACGTTCCTTACAGTTTTTAATGGCGCAGCGCTCACAAGTAACGCCAACTTGCTGCGTTTTAATACTTGGATCGTTTAAAAACTTCACTTTTTTAGAAAGTTGTTTGTTCATTAAAAGTCCAATGCTGATACTTCTGTATTGATTGTCCTTAAATGGATCCTTTGTTGCAGATGATAATACGATGTACTGGTTGCCCTCGCCTTGGTAATTAGATATTTGAATATCGAATTCATGCTTTTTTTGACTCATTTTAATATCGTTCAAAACCTTTAAAGATACCCAACGACGACAATAATGTTCATTGGTTTCATTTGCTCTGGGCGAATGTTGATGAGAAAGATGAAGTTCTTTTTTTAGATGGTATTTTTTGCTGCCCAATCTATGGGTAAACCTTAAAAAGAAGAGGTTTTGTATCGCAAAAAAATTAGGTAGAATATTGGTTAATCGCTGGTAAAAAGATTCTGGCGATGCATTATAATTGTCAATTATGGACAAGAACTTATCTGCATTAAATTTTCCTTCTTTAAAAACCTCTTCTAATTGTGGAGTCAGCTGTGTTTTGGGTATTAGTAGGGCGCCTGCAAAATAAGAAGCGTAAAAATTATTCAATACTTGGTCAAAATTTTCAAATTTTATCCAAGGAAAGGAATAAAGTCTATCTGTATATGCTAAAAAGTTATAACCTATTTCTTTTGCATAAATAAAAGCACGTTGAGCTTCATTAATATCCGCAGAGAGCAGTAAAGTTTTAGTTTCCGGAACAAAAAGAGATCTTAGGTTTTCCAAAGCCTCGTATTTTTCTAATTCTCCATTGTTAATAATATATCCATATTCTTCTATTAGTATTTCTTCTAAGTCTTTGGAAGAAAGTTTTTTTGATAAATCTAAATGATAGGCTTTTGCAAATTTGAGAACCTCTTGCTCTAAATTTTCGAAATAGTTGTTGTTCGCCTCTTGGTAAGAACGCAAAGATGCTAGGAAAAAACTTTCTCTACTAAAACTATAATGTTGTGCAATTTCTATAATGGTGCTTATGAATGCATTGACTTTTGCCGGGGCGTTAGCTACAATATCAATTAAGTCACTTTCTTTAATGCCAAACAGATCAAGTGGTATTTCTTTTAAAATTTTAGACTGTAATAAATCACCAATAGGGGCAAGATTCTTATCTAGCTTTAAAGAAACCATTTGATCATAGGGTACCTCTAATTTTTCAGAAAGTAAGATGATCTTATCAGGTTTTGGATATTTTTTTCCTTTCTCGATCTCATTAAGATAAGATTTAGAAAGTCCGCAAATTTTAGATAAGCCAAATAATGACAAATCCTTTTCTGTTCGTATCTGCTTAAGTTTTAAGCCGAAAATGAGTTTTATATATTCTTGTTCCATATTGAGATTTTAAAGATACTATATTTTGCGTACATCAGAAATAAAGTGAATTTTATCTATTTAGCGAACGTTCGCTTGTTTTGTAAAATATTTTATTTTATCATTGTGTCAACAAAAACTTTTAATAATGGAAAACACGATTTTAAAACATCCGAAAATTCAGTTCGCGAATCAGGTTCAGCATTACTATCCTGAGATTTTAACAGACAACGCTTTAGCGTTTCTTACGGCACTCCATGAAAACTTTAATGAGAAGAGATTACAGTTGCTTAAAAACCGTGAAGTCCAGCAAGAAGTCTTTGATAGTGGAAAGTTTCCACAATTTCCAAAAGAGACGAAAGCTATTCGTGAGGGAGTTTGGATTGCAGGAGGAATACCAGAAGATTTGCAGGATAGAAGAGTGGAAATTACCGGTCCGGTTGATCGTAAGATGATTATTAATGCTTTAAATTCCGGAGCTAAAACCTTTATGGCAGATTTGGAGGATAGTAATTCTCCTAGTTGGAAAAACAGTATTGAAGGGCAACAGAATTTGATGGATGCCAATACAAAGACCATTAGTTTAACAGATACAAAGAGGGGGAAATCATACCGATTAAATGAAGAAACGGCTGTGCTTTTAGTGAGACCAAGAGGTTTGCACTTAAATGAAAGACACTTGTTGATTAATGAAGAAGAGGCTTCTGGAAGTTTGGTAGATTTTGGGTTGTACGTTTTTCATAACACCAAGACCATGATGGAAAGAGGAACGGCACCTTATTTCTACCTTCCAAAATTAGAACACTATACAGAAGCACGTTGGTGGAATGAGGTTTTTGAATATGCCCAAGAGTATCTAAACGTGCCAAAAGGAACATTTAAAGCAACTGTTTTGGTAGAGACCATTACTGCTAGTTTTCAATTGGACGAAATCATTTTTGAATTGAAAGATCATATCGTAGGATTGAATTGTGGTCGTTGGGATTATATTTTCTCATACATTAAAAAGTTTAGAAACCACCCTGGTTTTGTAGTGCCCAATAGAGATCAGGTTACTATGACTACCCCGTTTATGGATGCCTATGCAAAATTGGTCGTTCAAAGATGTCATAAGCGTGGTATACTTGCTATTGGCGGTATGGCGGCACAAATTCCTATCAAGAACAATGATAAAGCCAATGCGGAAGCTTTGGAGAAAGTGCGAAAAGATAAGGAGCGCGAAGTACAAAATGGTCATGATGGTACATGGGTAGCACACCCTGCACTGGTAGAGGTTGCTATGAGCGAATTTAATAAGCATATGCCTACACCAAACCAAATGCATGTTTTACGTGAAGATGTAAATGTGACGGAAAAGGATTTGGTTGAGATCCCAAGAGGAACTATTACGGAAGCCGGAATAAGGAAAAATATCAACGTAGGTATTTTGTACACCGAAGCTTGGTTAAGAGGACATGGTGCAGTGGCACTATATAATTTAATGGAAGATGCCGCAACGGCTGAAATATCGAGAACGCAAGTATGGCATTGGTTGAAGAATGAAGTTATTCTTGCCGATGGGCGCCAATTGAATAGTGATTTATTTACAACGATATTCGATGATGAGGTTGAAAAGCTAGTTACCGAGGTTGGTGAAAATAATATGAAGAACACCAAATTTGAGTTGGCTATAGAGTTATTCGATCAGCTGGTGGTTTCAGATGATTTCGAGGAATTCTTGACCTTACCTGCCTATAAATTCATTTAAATAAAACGATCCTGCCATTGCGGCAACAATGTACAGGATCTCATTATTAATAATAACGTAATTCAAAATTATGAAAAATTTAAAACAAAGCATGTACAGTTCGGCATTGGAGACTGTAAGAAACCTAAAGCAAAAGTACGGGGATACTTGGAATGACATCAACCCTGAATATGCCGCTAGAATGGTCGCTCAAAACCGTTTTAAAACCGGTTTGGATATTGCAAAATATACAGCTGGTATTATGAGAAAGGACATGGCGGATTATGATGCGGATTCATCTAACTATACACAATCTTTAGGTTGCTGGCATGGTTTTGTGGCTCAGCAAAAAATGATTTCCGTTAAGAAACATCATAAAACAACGAGTAAAAGATACTTATACCTTTCTGGTTGGATGGTGGCGGCCTTGCGTTCAGAATTTGGACCATTACCAGATCAATCTATGCACGAGAAGACTGCAGTATCTGGTCTAATTGTGGAAATCTATGATTTTTTACGTCAGGCAGATGCTATTGAATTGAACGATTTGTTCAGAAGATTGGAGAATGGGGAAGAAGTTCAGGATGAAATCGATAATTATGAAACCCATATCGTACCCATAATTGCCGATATAGATGCTGGTTTTGGTAATGAAGAGGCTACTTATTTATTGGCTAAAAAAATGATACAAGCGGGTGCATGTGCCATACAAATAGAAAATCAGGTTTCAGATGCTAAACAATGTGGCCATCAAGATGGTAAAGTAACCGTACCTCATGAAGATTTCGTAGCAAAACTAAATGCAATACGATATGCTTTTATTGAATTAGGAATTGACGATGGGGTGATCGTAGCAAGAACGGATTCTGAAGGTGCGGGACTTACCCAGAAATTGCCGGTAAGCCAAGAGCCGGGTGATTTAGCTTCACAATATTTAGCTTTTGTAGAGGCAGAGGAAATTGCGATTTCAGAGGCTCGTGAAGATGATGTACTATTAAAAAGAGACGGTAAATTGGTGAGACCGGTTCGCTTACCAAACGGATTGTATAAATTTAGAGATGGTACTAATATAGATAGGGTAGTTTTAGATTGTGTTACCAGTTTGCAAAATGGTGCAGATTTACTGTGGATAGAGACACCAACACCTAATGTAAAACAGATTGCCCATATGGTAAACAGAATTAGAGCTGTAGTACCTAATGCAAAATTGGTTTACAATAATTCTCCATCATTCAACTGGACATTGAATTTCCGTAATCAAGCGTATGATGAAATGCTTGCCGAAGGTGAGAACATGACCGAATATGATAGAAATAATTTAATGGCAGAGGAGTATGATGATACTGAGCTGTCTTACAGGGCAGATCGTAAAATTAGAAGCTTTCAGGTAGATGGGGCTAGAGATGCCGGTATTTTTCACCACCTAATTACACTACCAACATATCATACTACGGCTTTACATATGAGTGACCTTACCAAGGGTTATTTTGGTGAAGAAAGTATGCTGGCATATGTGAAGGGAGTGCAAAGACAAGAAATTCGTAAAGGTGTTTCTTGTGTAAAACATCAAAGAATGGCAGGGTCTGATCTTGGTGACGATCATAAATCTTTCTTTGCAGGCGATAAGGCTTTAAAAGCAGGGGGCGAAAAGAATACGTCTAACCAGTTTGATGCCGGTGCCAAAAGTAAAAAAAGAGAAAAAGAAGTAGGCGTTTTGTCTTAATATTTGTGGTTTTGCTTACTTTCCTTAAATGGGTCAACCTACGGGTTGACTCATTTTTTTTGTTTTAAAGTATCAATGTACTAAAATCAAGTTAAATATTTTTTTATAACAAAGCACTTGCTTAGTTTTGTAGTGTAATTAGAATTAATGGCACGCAAAAAACAATATAACGAAGCTGAGGTAATAGAAAAGGCTATGCGTCTGTTCTGGCGTAATGGCTATGAAAGCACTTCCGTTCGTATGTTGGAGAAAGAAATGGGTATTAATCAGTTTTCCATTTATGCCAGTTTTAAAAATAAAGAGGGTGTTTTTTTAGAGAGCATTAAATTGTATAATGCAAAGATCAAGGCAATAACCAATATCTTGGAAAACTCTACTAATGGTGTAGAGGGTATTAAAGATTATTTTTTGGATTTTCTTGATTTTTCAAGGGAAGGAGCCATTTTTAAAGGTTGTTTGGTGACCAATACGGTAAATGAGATCAAAGAAGATACTAATCCGGTAATCATGGCCGCATTAAAACGGTTTTCATTAAATATTAGAAAATTGTTTGTAAGGAATCTAAAACAAGACGACCAAAGGGATGTAAAAGAAATAGAAGCGCAAGCAGACTATTTAATGAACGCTCTTTTAGGTCTATCAATTTCATCTAAAGTATTTAATGAGGAGGAATTAAAGGGCATTATTAAAATTACGTTTTTACACTTATAACATTTTTTTTGAACAATAACTAAGCGATTGCTTAGATTTAACATAACTATAATAAACATTAAAATTAGAAAGAGTATGACAACTTTAAAAGTACACAACATTGAATCTGCACCTGAAGGTAGTAAGCCATTATTAGAAAATTCTCAAAAGTCATTTGGAATGATTCCTGGTCTTCACGGGGTATTGGCGGCATCACCAAAAATTTTGGAAGCATACCAAACGTTACACCAATTATTTACTGAAACTTCTTTCAATGAAGAAGAATTGACCGTGGTTTGGCAAACGATAAACGTAGAGCATGCATGTCACTACTGTGTACCGGCACATACTGGTATTGCCAAAATGATGAAAGTTGATGATACCATTACAGAAGCATTACGTAACGAAACACCGTTGGCCGATGCAAAATTAGAGGCCTTAAGAACAATGACTTTGACCATTGTGCGTAACCGTGGTAATGTAACACAGGAGGATCTTGATGCTTTTTACGCGGCAGGTTATGGTGAGCAACAAGTATTGGAAATTATTTTAGGATTATCACAAAAGGTAATCAGTAACTATACAAATCATATTGCACATACACCAGTAGATGAGCCTTTCAAGAAATTTGAATGGTCTAAATAATTTGGTTTCAAGTTCCCCGAAACCATTTGTTGATTGATTGTTGATAGCCTTCTGTCTTAAGGCAGAGGGCTATTTAATTTTAATAAACTAAATACATCACAATGAAAAAAATAGCAATAAACGGAATGGGGCGTATAGGTCGCGCTTCTTTAAAAGTAATTTTGGATACTCCAGAGTTAGACTTAGTAGCGGTAAACGACATTGTTTCCATAGAGAATATAGCTTATTTATTAAAGTATGATTCGGTTTATGGAATTTATGAAAAAGAGGTTTCGCATGACGAGAACAACTTGATCATTGACGGAAAGAGAATTCAATATAATTCGCAACGCAATCCTGAAGATTTGCCTTGGGCAGAACACGAAATTGATGTTGTAATAGAAAGTACCGGTTTCTTTACCAAGAGTGATGATGCCAAAAAACACATTAAAGCTGGCGCTAAATCCGTAATTATATCTGCACCAACTAAAAGTGAAGATATACCAACGGTTGTACACGGTGTAAATACGGATGCAGGTGAGACCAATATTTTCTCATGTGCCAGTTGTACTACCAATAACATTAGCCCGGTTGTAGAAATATTGGGGCGTAGAGTGGGTATTAAAAAAGCCATAATGACTACCGTACATGCTTATACGGCATCTCAAGGTATTGTAGATGCGCCTTCACAAAAGAATTTTAGAATGGGTCGTGCGGGTGCCGCTAACATTGTACCTACGTCAACAGGTGCGGCAATTGCAACAACAAAGGCATTACCGGAATTTGCCGGTAAGTTTGATGGTGTTGCACTACGTGTGCCAATTCCTGTTGGGTCAATGTCAGACTTAACTTTTGTTACAGAACGTGAAGTAACTCTTGAAGAAGTAAATGCTATTTTTAAAGAGGAAGCGGCTACGGATAGGTATAAGAATATTTTGGATACTACAGATCAACCTTTGGTTTCGTCGGATATTGTAAAGAATCCGCATGCATCTACCGTAGATTTGGGGATGACAAGGGTAGTAGATGGCGATTTGTTGAAAGTGATGACCTGGTACGATAACGAATGGGGATTCACCAATCAAATGATACGTCAAATTTTGGCAGAAAACTGAATTAAATTAGGTAGCTAATCTTGACATAAAAGATTGGCTATCTTTATTTATTAACTTAAATAATAAACAACATGATAAAAGTATCCGTAATGTATCCAAATAGCGAAGGCGTAAAGTTTAATACGGAATATTATAAGAACACACACTTGCCAATGGTTCAAAAACTGGTGGGCAGTGCATTGAAAGAATTGGAATTGGATTTAGGTGTTGGTGGCAGAGCACCGGGCGATGCTGCACCATACGTAGCCATTGCTCATTTAAAATTTGATGATGTAGCTTCTTTTCAAGCTGCTTTTGGTCCGCATGCGGCAACATTTGCAGCAGATGTCAAGAACTATAGTAATGTGCAAGGTGAAATTCAAATTAGTAATTTGATTACATTTTAAGTGATGAAAGAGAAATTGAAAATAGATATTGTATCTGATGTAGTTTGCCCTTGGTGTGCCATTGGGTTTAAACGTTTGGAAAAAGCAATTGAAGAACTAGGAATTAAAGACCAAGTAGAAATTGAATGGCAACCGTTTGAACTGAATCCGGGTATGCCGCCAGAAGGTCAAGATCTGACCGAACATATTACAGAAAAGTATGGTTCTACCTTAGAACAGCAACAGGAATCGCGTGAAAACATGACAGATATCGGAGAAGAACTAGGATTCAAATTCGACTATTTTGAAGGTATGCGTATGGCAAACACTTTTGATGCTCATGTGCTATTGGAATATGCCAAAGATTTTGATAAACAGACCGAACTGAAATTGCGACTAATGAATTCGTTTTTTGGTGAGCGAAAAGATGTATCTGATAAAGATGTTTTAAAGCAAGCGTTACTGGATGTTGGTTTAAATGCAGATGAAGCACTGACAAAACTTGATAGTGAAGCGGCAAGATATGAAGTCCGAAACAAGCAGGGCGAATGGAAGAATTTGGGTGTAAATTCAGTACCTACTATAGTTTTTAACATGAAAAGTGCCGTAACGGGAGCTCAACCTGTAGCTACTTTTAAGCAAATACTGGGAGAACTTATTTCCGAATAAACCATATAAATTTTTGAATCATGAATATTTCAAATAAAATTATATACTACATAGCCACAGGTATTTTTACCTTGGTAATGCTATTTTCTGCAAGCATGTATTTTTTTAATCATGATTACGTGAAAACGGCTTTTCAAAGTTTGGGTTACCCAACCTATTTAATTTATCCGTACGCTACGGCTAAACTAATAGGCTTGTTCGCTATTTGGAATCCAAAGTTTTACTTAATTAAAGAATGGGCGTATGCCGCATTTTTCTTTGCCGTTGTACTGGCATTTTTTGCGCATATAATGGTAGGTGATGGTGAACAGACGGCAGCCGTTATCGCCTTGCTTTCATTGATCATTTCATATATCTTTAGTAAAAAGGTATAATGGAAATGAACAATAGGGAAAACCATAAAACTATAGTAGATGGATCATTAAAGGGTATTCGTCCTAAAGTCTTGTTCTTTGATGTAAATGAAACCCTATTGGATCTTAGCGCAGTTAAAAAAGAAGTAGGTAATGCATTAGGCGGTAGGGAAGATTTATTACCGCTTTGGTTTACCACCATGCTACAATATTCATTGGTAGTTTCCGCCAGTGGAACTTATGAACCGTTTGGTCATATTGGTGCGGCGGCATTACAAATGGTAGCGGCAAATCATAATATTGAAATTTCAAAAGATAATGCTCGTAAGTTAATAGGCGAGTCCATCAGTAATTTACCTGCACATCCAGAAGTAAAAGAGGCGCTTACAAAGCTAAAAGCGGCAGAATACAAGTTGGTAACGTTTACCAATTCTTCTAAGATTTTATTAAAGAAGCAATTTGAACATGCCGGGCTAACCGAATATTTTGATGAACTTTTGAGTGTTGAGGAAACCGGAAAATTTAAACCATTTACGGAAACCTATACTTGGGGAGCCCAAAAAATGGGCGTACTACACAATGAGTGTATGCTGATTGCCGCCCATGGCTGGGATGTGGCAGGTGCACAATGGGCAGGCTGGCGGGCAGCCTTTGTAAATAGACCTGGGCAACAACCTTTTCCTTTAGCTAAACAAACAGAAATTTTTGAAGACAATCTGCTACAAGTAGCCAAAATATTAATGACTTATGATTAATGGTCTGGTCAAAATAATGTAAACAACAGCACCGTACATTGTACGGTGCTGTTGTTTTATATAAGGTGTCAAAATAAAAAGTGGACAGATTATGTATATTTGCCGCACCATTAACTAAAGCGTATACATATGTTTAAAAGAACACTAGTAATTGCATTCGTTGCCATTTCATTAATTTCTTGTTGGAAAGATAAAAGTCCGGAAGACCTAATTCGTTTAAAGGACAAATTTAAATCGCAGGTAAATGCTTTTGAGAACAAAAAGGAAACCGCAAATAAAAATGTGAACAAAGGTCTGGAATCCTTAAATGCATTAAAGAGTGCCTTAGAGGATACTAAAAATGAAGATAAGGAATTTGCAAAAGTGTATGGAGACTGGGAAAAAGTAGACCGTAGGGTTAAAAACCTGACGAAGGAATATGAAGACTTAAAGGAAAAAGCTTCTAATTTATTTACGGCTATGGAAACCCAAACCAATAGTTTAAGCGATGAGACCAGTAAAAAAACCTTGTTAGGGGCAATTGAAAAAGCACGTACAAAATATAATGGTACACTAGCCAATACCTCTAAAGCTATTGATAAATTAAGATTACTGCATGGCGATGCCGTTGAGGTAGTAAAAGCATTGGAGGTAGCTGCAGCACTTAATTCTTTTGATAATATCAATGATCAAATGAAAAGCATTGAAGGTCGTGTAGATGGAATAATGAGCGAGCTGAACGTTGCTGTTGTAGAAAGTAAAAAACTGTACGAGAAAAAAATAACAGAGTTAGGAGAAGAGTAATACTATATTTTCTCACTAATTATAAAAGCCAGTATTGTCAAAATACTGGCTTTTTTATGATGCTTTGTCTACTTAAGTACTAATTATTTAAACATTTCTTTTGGATGTTGGTTTTTGAAAATTTTAGTATCTTTTTATTTGTAACCTTTATTGTGCATATTTAGGAGTTACCCAACATTTGAACAATGACCAGAACACTAATCATAATTTTTGGATTTATCCTACTTTTAGGTTGTAAGGAAAAGAAAAATAACTCTGAACGAACTAATCGAAATGCACAATCTGAATACAATTCTGATTATAAAGAAAATGATAATTGGGATGGAGAATATTGTGCTGATATAGAATATTACAATCCAAGCACAGGAACTTCATCTGATTATACATTGACAATCGAAGTAAGTGATAACGAATTAGAGCAAATAAATTGGCCAAATGGTGGATATTTGGACGACTTTTCAAGCGTAGAATTTGACGAAGATGGATATGCCGAATTTACATCTGACAAAGGTTATGACTATACTGTTCAAATAACTGGAGATACTGGAGATTGTTTTGAAAATGTTCCAATGGCAGAACAATGTAACGGAATTACAGAAGATGGAGACCAATGCGAAAACTCAACTGATAATTATAGTGGATATTGCTGGCAACACGAAGACCAAGAATAAACAATAGATTATGAAACAAGCAAAACAAGTAATATTAGTAATATTCCTTTGCTCAACAACATTTATGTTTTCACAAGATTTAAACAAACTCATCGAAAATAATGGATTTAGGAAAATTAAACTGAATACAAACGTAAAAAATTATGTAGATGATAAAGGTTATTATCATTTTTTAAAAAGAGACTCTACGACAGTAAAATATTTCGAGAGATTTACCGAATATGATTATATATATGCGAGCAAAGACTATGAAAAAATCGGAAATGTAAAAATTAAATACATTTTTGTAAAAACACTCAATGAGATAATCTATGACATATTTATTGTAACCGAACCTAATTTAGAGATTTTTAACCTAATTCAGTTAGCATATGGAAAACCAACATCTACTTACAAAGAAGATTCTACACAAGGAGCAAGTATGGCTTGGAATGCAGAAAAATTGAATTGTACATTAAGTGGATTTAAGGGACATTATTATTTTCAACTGCATTACTACGCAAAGGAACTAAAAGCAAAAGCCTGGGAATTAGAAAAAACACAGTTAGAAAAAGAACAAAAAGAGAAAACAAAAAAAGCAATTAAAGAATTTTAAAGAAAAAAATATGACAACTGTAAAAGAATTAATAAGCGAATTAGAAAAAATGCCAAAAGATATGGTCGTTCTACTTAATAATAATACAAGTGATAATAGTGTTTCCGTTTTCTTTAGCAAAATTAATGTCGAACAACAAGAAATGAGTTTTCCAACTGGAGAATCAAATGTTAAAGAAAAAATTATCCTTCTTAATCAAGGAGGAATAATTTAATAAGGAATAAAAACGTTGGGTAACAAAGAACTGAGATAAAAAAC